>JAOPWU010000034.1 GCA_025965515.1 Mycobacterium sp. | reverse complement strand
CCCGGACCCAGGTGCAGCAGGGTGGCCGCCGGGTCGTCGGCCATCCGCCCGTACCCGTCCGCGGCGCCGGTGACGACGCCCTCGAAGAGGCACAGCACGCCGCGCATCTCCGGCACCTCGTCCAGCGCCGCGACGAAGTGCATCTCGCTGGTGCCCGGGTTCGCGAAGCAGGTGTCCACGCCGGACGCGAGCAGGGTGCGCAGCAGCGCCTGGGCACCGTTCATGACCGACTCCTGACGGACGTCACAGCAGGACGCCGGGATTGAGGAGGGCGCCCGGGTCGAACGCCGCCTTGATGCGACGCAGCAGCGCCACCTTCGCCGGGTCCTCGAGCTCGAGGTAGTACTCCCGCTTCTCGCGGCCGACGCCGTGCTCGCCGCTGATCGTCCCCCCCAGCTGCACGCCGGCGGTGAACAGCCCCCGCAGCGTCGCCTTCCGGGCGTCGGCGTCGGGCTGGAACACCGACAGGTGCACGTTGCCGTCCCCCGCGTGCCCGCAGCCGATCACCAGGCTGCCGTGCTCGGCGGCCACCGCGGTCGCCGCCGTGAGCAGCGCGCTGATGGCCGCCCGCGGCACCACGATGTCGACGATGTCGTCGGAGCCCGCCGCCTTGGCGGTCCAGAATGCCTTCTCCCGGGCATCGACGAGCCGCCGGGCCGAGGTCGAAGGCAGCACGTAGACGTCGATCGCCGCGAGCTTGGTGAGCAGCTCGCCGAGCTCCGCGGCGTCCTCCTCCACGCGCTCTGCGCTGCGCCCCTCCAGCTGCACCACCAGGTAGGCCTGCGCCGTGTCCTTCACCTGCTGCGGGAGCCCCAGCTCCAGCTGCGCCGACCCGGTGATCGCGGCCATGGTCAGCATGTCGATGTACTCGCACATGAGGGGCCCGAGGCCGCTCGCGACCACCTGCGGCACCGCGGCCGTCACGTCCTCGAGCGTCGGGAAGGGCGCCAGCAGCGTCGCGCCGTGCGCCAGCCGCGGGTACACCCGCAGGATCGCCTCGGTGACCAGCGCGAGGGTGCCCTCGCTGCCGACGATCAGCTGCGTGAGGTCGTAACCGGTGCTGCCCTTGGAGTACCGGCCCCCGGTGCGGATCACCTCGCCCGTCGGCAGCACCGCCTCGAGCCCCAGCACGTGGTGCCGGGTCACGCCGTACTTCACGGCGCGCATGCCGCCCGCGTTCGTCCCGATGTTGCCGCCGAGGCTGGCGCTGTCCTCGCCGGGCCGGACCGGGTACATGAGCCCGTGCGGCGCGAGCGCCTCGTCGAGCTGCGCCAGCGTCACGCCGGGCTGCACCACGACGACGTGGTTCTCCAGGTCGATGTCGATGACGGCGGCCATCCGCTCGAAGCTCACGACGAGGCCGCCCTCGACCGGTCGGCAGGCGCCGGAGAGCCCGGTGGCCGAGCCGCGGGCGGTCACCGGCAGGCCGAGCTCCGCGGCGACCGCGAGGACCGCGGCCACCTCAGCGGTGTCGGCGGGCCGGACCACGGCCGCGGGGCGCTGCGGCGCGACGCTGAGCGCCTCGTCGTGACCGTAGTCGTCGGGGATGTCGTCGCCGGACAGGACGTGCTGCGGTCCGACGACCGCCGCGAGCCGCCCTTGGACGTCCGCCATGACGCCCTCCCTTCGTCGGGTGCCGGGGCCCTGCGATCCTGCCACGCCGCCCCGCCCCCGAGCAGGCGCGCGCGGCCCTTCCCCCCGGGCGCCGGCACTGTGAGGATCACACCACCGCTATGACCCCGCTCACAGGAGACCCCATGCGCCGCACCGCCACCGATCGGCCCCTCACCGGCACCGTCGTCGCCGTCACCGGCGGCGCCCGGGGCATCGGCCTCGCGACCGCACGGGCGCTGGTCGCCGCCGGGGCCGCCGTCGGGATCGGCGACCTCGACGGGGACCTCGCGAAGGAGGCGGCGGCCTCGCTGGGCGGCCGGGCACTCGGCACCGACCTGGACGTCACCGCCCGGGCGTCCTTCGCCGCCTTCCTCGACCGCGTCGAGGCGGAGCTCGGGCCCCTCGATGCGCTCGTGAACAACGCCGGGATCATGCCGCTCGGCGAACTCGTCGCCGAGCCCGACGCCGTGACCCGGCGCATCCTCGACGTGAACCTGCTGGGGCCGCTGACGGGGGCGAAGCTGGCGGTCGAGCGCATGGCGCCCCGCGGCCGCGGCCACGTCGTCAACGTCGCCTCGGGCGTGGGCCGGGTCGCGATGGCCGGGGCGGCCACCTACAGCGCGTCCAAGTACGGCGTCATCGGGCTGACCGAGGCGCTGCGGGCCGAGCTCGCCCCCGCCGGTATCGACGTCTCCTGCATCGTGCCGATGCCCGTGAACACCGAGCTCGCCGACGGGCTGCACGCCCTGAAGGGGCAGCGCCCGGTCGAGCCCGAGGAGGTCGCGGCGGCGATCCTCGGCGTGCTGCGCCGGCCCTGCTTCGAGACCTGGGTGCCCGAGCGGGCCGGGCGCCTGTACCGGGTGATGACCCTGCTGCCGCGCAGCTGGGGCGAGCGGATCTCCGCCGCCACCGGCACCGCCACGCTGCTGTCCGAGCCCGACCGGGCGGCCCGGACGGCGTACGAGGAGCGGGTGCGCGCGGCGGCCGAGCGCGGCTAGGAGTGCTCGGGGCAGAGCCCGAAGATCTCCACGGTGTGCGTGACCTGCGTGTAGCCCGCCTGGCGAGCGATCGTCGCGGCCCACGCCTCGACCTCGGGGCCGTCCACCTCCACGGCGCGGCCGCACGCGCGGCAGACCAGGTGGTGGTGGTGCCCGCTCGGCGCGGCCGCTGCGCCGCAGAGGCGGAACTGCGCCTCGCCGTCCGGGCCGTGCACCACGTCGATCTCGCCGGACTCGGCGAGCAGATTCAGGTGGCGGTACACCGTCGTGAGCCCGATGGGGTCGCCCCGGCGCCGCAGCTCGGCGTGCAGTTCCTGCGCGGTCCGGAACCCGGCCGACTCCCGCAGGACGGCGTCGACGGCCTCGCTCTGCCGCGTGGTGCGGACCCGGCCGCCCGGGCGTCCGGCGGCCTGCCCCTCCTGCGCGGGCTCGGCGGCGAAGCTGCTCACGTCCCCAGTCTCCCCGACGGTGTCGTGCCTGCTCCAGCGGTCGATCGGGCGACTACCCGTCGCCCAGCGTCTTGCCGCCGAAGAACAGCAGCGGGTCGCTGAGCAGCTCGATGCCGATGCCGTCCGGGTCGCGCAGGTACAGCGACTCCGGGATCCCCCGCTGCGGCCCGTCGTAGGGGATGCCGGCGGCGTCGAGCGTGCGGCGCAGCTCGGCGTGCCGGTCGGGCGGCACGGAGATGGCGATGTGCTGCACCCCGCCGTAGCCCTCCGGTGCCCGCTCGAGACCCAGCCCGGGGAAGTCGAAGAACCCCAGCAGCGTCTTGTTGCCGAGGTCGAAGAAGAAGTGCGAGGAGCCGGGGTAGTCCCGGTTCTCGACCAGCTCGACCAGCGGGAAGCCCAGCATCCCCTGGTAGAAGCGGATGGTCTGCTCGACGTCGCTGCAGATGAGGGCCGCGTGGTGGATACCCCGGCCCGGCGTCGCCGGGCGCTCCCCCACCGGCAGCAGGTACTGGTCGCGCAGCTCGGCCCGGCGTGCGGCGAGGGTCTGCTGCTCCTGGGTGCCGGGCGCGCTCACGCCGCCCGCCCGCGGCTCTGGTGGCTCATGCCGCCACCGTACGGCGCCGGGCCGCCGCCGGACAGCGGCGGCCCGGGACCGATCGGTGGCTCAGGGGAGGAGGTCGGTGACCGCGCCGGTCGCGGCGTGCCAGACGAGCACCCCACGGGCGAAGGTGTTCTCGCGCCCGCCGGTGGTGTCCTGCTCGTCGGACGTCGGGTAGCCGAGCGGGCTGGCCCCGCCGCCGGCCGCCAGCCACGCGATGCGGATGGCGCCGTACATGAGGTGCGCGCCCGTCGACGGCGTCCAGTAGATCGACGCGTTGTTGCTGAACTCGTTGTACCGGCCGACGCCGTCCGGGGTGCTCTTCTCGTCGGTGGTCGGGTACCCGCTGGGGCCCGCCTCCCGGCCGGAGGCCACCCAGGCCTGCCGGATCGCCCCGTAGACCAGGTGCGGGCCCGTGGCCGGCGACCAGTCGACCGTGCCGCCCTTGCTGAAGTCGTTGTACCGGCCGACGCCGTCCGCGACGGCCGTCTCGTCCGTCGTGGGGTAGCCCAGCGGACCGGCCTCGCGGCCCGACGCCACCCAGGCCTGCCGGATCATCCCGTAGACGAGGTGCGCCCCCGTCGCGGGCGACCAGGCGACGGTGCCGTTCTTGCTGAACTCGTTGTACCGGCCGATCTTGTCCGCCGCCGCCGTCTCGTCGGTGGTCGGGTAGCCCAGGGGACCGGCCTCGCGGCCCGACGCCACCCAGGCGTCCCGGAGCGGGCCGTACACCTGGTGCGCCCCCGTCGCGGGCGACCAGACCACGGTGCCGAGCTTGCTGAAGTCGTTGTACCGGCCGACGCCGTCCGCGACGGCCGTCTCGTCCGTGGTCGGGTAGCCCAGCGGCCCCACCTCGCGGCCCGACGCCACCCAGGCCTGCTTGATCATCCCGTAGACGAGGTGCGCCCCGGTCGCGGGCGACCAGGCGACGGTGCCGCCCTTGCTGAAGTCGTTGTACCGGCCGACCTTGTCCGCCGCCGCCGTCTCGTCGGTGGTCGGGTACCCCAGCGGACCGGCCTCCCGGCCCGACGCCACCCAGGCCTCGCGGATCAGGCCGTACACCAGGTGCGCCCCCGTCGCGGGCGACCAGACCACGCTGCCGACCTTGCTGAAGTCGTTGTAGCGCCCGACGCCGTCGCCGACGGCCGTCTCGTCGCTGGTCGGGTAGCCGAGCGGCCCCGCCTCCCGGCCGGAGGCCACCCAGGCCTGCCGGATCGCCCCGTACACCAGGTGCGTGCCCGTGGCCGGCGCCCAGTCGATCGTGGCGTTCTTGCTGAAGTCGTTGTAGTGGGCGACGTTGTCCGCGGCCACCGTCTCGTCCGTCGTGGGGTACCCGAGCGGACCGGACTCCCACCCGCTCGTCGCCCACGCGTCGCGGATGGCGCCCTGGATCTCGTTCGCCCCGGTGCCCCGGGTCCAGTAGATGGAGGCGCCGACGCCGTTGCCGGTGAAGTGGTTGAACCGGCCCGCGCCGTCGGGGGTCGGGGTCTCGTCCGTGGTGGGGAACCCCACCGGGCCGGCGGGGCCACCGAGCGCCACGTACTTGGCCAGGATCTGGCCCTGGACGGCGTGGGCGCCCGTCGCAGGCGTCCAGTAGATGCGGCCGAAGGCGAAGTCCTCCGCGCGGCCGCCCGCAACGGCGTACTCGTCGTTCAGCGGGGCCCCGAGGGGGCCGGCCCCGCCGCCCCGCTTCGTCCAGAGGTCGGCGATGGCGCCGATCGGCGTGGGGGTGCCGTTGTTGGCGAGCACGTCGAGCTGCTGCTGGGTGCAGCAGTAGGTCGACAGGTCGACGTTGCCGTCGATGCCGGGCAGCTTGGCGGTGGAGGTGGTCTGCCAGAAGGTGTAGCCGTTCCAGCCGCCCGGGATCTGCGGGGTGGACACGCCGTAGGAGGCGATCCACAGCGGGTACTGGGCGAAGTCGGTGGCGTTGCCGGTCGCGCTGCTCCAGAAGTAGGGCCCCGTGTAGATCATCGGGACGCGGCCGGTGCGGGCCTGCAGCGTGTTGAGGAACGTGTGGATCCAGCCGGTCAGGGCGGCGGGGCCCAGTCCGTCGGTCTGCTCGATGTCGAGCACCGGCGGCAGGTTGCCGGACCCGGTGACGTTCCCGACCACGTCGGCGAAGTGGTTCGCCTCGGTGGCGGGGTCGTTCGACGGGCGGCCGTAGTGGTACGCGCCGTGGTAGATGCCGTTCGCAGTCATCCCGGCGACGTCCCCGCTGTAGTACGGGTTGGTGTAGCCGGTGCCCTCGCTGGCCTTCACGAACGCGAACTTCTGACCGCTCGCGGCCACCTGCCCCCAGTTGATCGGGGCGCCGTTCGGGTGCTGGTAGCTGGCCACGTCGGGACCGGTGATGGCCGACGCTCCCGCGGCGGAGGCGGCACCGCCGGCGATCGTCAGAGCGGCGAGCAGGGCGGCGCGCCGGGAACCGCTACGCAGCAGTCGATGGCAGCGGGGGGTCGCCACATGTCCTCCAGGGGGTCGGTACGGCCGGCTGGGGTGCCGACCCGACAGCGCGCGAACCTGTCGTCGCAGCCGTCTCGTCGGGGGCTTTCGTGTCGCGCCTCGGTGCGGCGACCTCAGTGCTCTCGGCAGTCGGCGCAGTCGGGTTGAGCCACGCGGGTGATCCTGCGCAGTGACGAAACGCTTACTGGCGGTCACTGAGGTGGCGTAGCGGACGGCTGCACGGGGTAGGGGATCCGGCCCGGTAGCCTGGGTCGGTGACCCCCCAGGACCTCGCTGTGCTCGTGCGGCAAGCCGTCGCGGACGCCATCGCCGACGGCGACCTCGCCGTGGAGCCGCCCGCGGACGTCACGGTCGAGCGACCGCGCAACCGCGACCACGGCGACTACGCCAGCAATGTCGCCCTGGTGCTCGCGAAGGCGGCCAAGCGGCCGCCGCGCGACGTGGCTCAGTTGCTCGCGACGCGGCTGACGGCGGCCCCGGGCATCGAGGCGGTGGAGGTCGCCGGTCCCGGCTTCCTCAACGTCCGCCTGGCCGCGGACGCCCTGGGGGAGACCGCGCGGCGCATCATCGACGCCGGCGGCTCCTACGGCACGAACACGGCCGCGGCCGGCCTGCAGGTCAACCTGGAGTTCGTCAGCGGCAACCCGACGGGGCCGGTGCACATCGGCGGTCTGCGCTGGGCCGCCGTCGGCGACGCGATCGCGCGGCTGCTCATCGCCAGCGGCGCCCACGTCACCCGCGAGTACTACATCAACGATGCGGGCGTGCAGGTGGCCCGGTTCGGCGCCTCCCTGCTGGCGGCCGCCCACGGGGAGCCCGCGCCCGAGGACGGCTACGCCGGGGCGTACGTCGCCGACGTCGCCGCCACTGTGCTGGCGGGGCACACGGGCGTGCTGCAGCTGCCGCGCGAGGAGCAGCTGATCGTCTTCACCGAGCTCGGGCTGCAGACGATGATCGCGGAGATCCGCGAGAGTCTCGCCCGGTTCGGCGTCCACTACGACGTGTGGTTCTCGGAGCGGTCGCTCGAGACGTCCGGGGCGCTGCAGCGCGCCCTCGACCGGCTGACGGAGCAGGGCCGCACCTACGACAAGGACGGTGCCACCTGGCTGCGGACCACCGACTTCGGCGACGACAAGGACCGCGTGCTCGTCAAGAGCGACGGTGAGACCACGTACTTCGCCAGCGACGCGGCCTACTACCTGGACAAGCGCAGCCGCGGCGCCGAGAAGGTGGTCATCATGCTGGGGGCCGACCACCACGGCTACATCGGCCGGATGCGCGCCATGGTGG
>JAOPWU010000029.1 GCA_025965515.1 Mycobacterium sp. | reverse complement strand
GGCCTCCTGCTCGACGCGGGTGGGCTCCTCCGGCCGGTCCAGGAACAGGAACTCGGTGCGGAACAGGCCCACCCCCTCCGCGTCCACGGCGGCAGCGGCCGCGATCCCGCTGTCGGCGCCGACGTTGACCAGCAGCTGCACGCGGTGACCGTCGGCGGTGCGGCCAGGCCCGGAGGAGCGCGCGAACACCACGCGGCGGGCGCGCTCGGCGGCGAGCGCCCGCTCCGCGGCCGCCGGCTCGGGGCTGACGACGACGGTGCCCGCTCCTCCGTCGACCAGCACGGTCTCGCCGTCCGCCAGCGCGGCGGCACCGGGGCAGGACACCACGGCCGGCAGGCCGAGCGACTTGGCCAGGATGGCGGTGTGGCTGGTGGGGCCCCCGCCCTCGGTGACGAGCGCCAGCACCTGGGTGGGGTCCAGACCGGCGGTGTCCGCCGGGGCGAGGTCCGCGGCGACGAGGACGAACGGGTGACCCGGGGCCGGCACCCCGGGCACCGGCAACCCGAGCACCAGGGCGACCGCCCGGTTGCGCAGGTCGTCCAGGTCGGCGACCCGCTCGGCCAGGTAGGGCCCTGCGGCCGCCAGGATGGCGCGGAACCCGTCGAAGGCGGCGACCAGGGCGTGCGCGGCGGGCCGGCCCGCCTCGGTCGCCAGGACGACCGCGTCCGTCAGCGACGGGTCGCGGGCCATCATCGCCTGTGCCTGCAGCACCTCCGCCGCCGCGCCGCCGACCGCGACGGCCTTGCGATCCAGGAAGTCACCGACCGCGTCCAGCGCGCGCTGGGCGTCCGCCGCCTCGGCGGCCGGGGTGCCCCGTGGGACCAGGTCCGCGGGGATCAGCGGCGGCGGCGACATCCGGACCACCGCACCGTGGGCGACGCCGGGGCTGACCCCCAGGCCGGTCAGCGTGTCGGCCACGGCTCAGCCCTCCGCGGCGTCGTGGTCGATCTCGAGCAGCCGCACGAGACCGTCCAGCGCGGCCTCCGCCCCGTCCCCCTCGGCGGACAGCACAACCGCCTCGCCGCCGCGGGCGTCGAGGGCGAGCACCTGCAGGATGCTGCGGGCACTCACCGGGTCGCCGCCCTCCTTGGCGATGGTGACGGGGACCCCGGCGGCCGAGGCCGCCTGGACGAACAAGGACGCGGGGCGGGCGTGCAGGCCCACCTTGGAGGCGATGACGACGCGACGCTCGGGCATAGCCGTTCCTTTCGGAGCTGGGGAGGAGGTCAGGCGGCCAGGGCTGCCGGCGCCACGGCGGCGTTCGACTCCTCGACCGGGACGACGACGGCACGGGTGGTCGACTTGGCCAGCACCACGCCCGCCGCACTGACGACGATGCCCACGACGATGGCCAGCAGGTACAGCAAGGGCTTCCCCACGAGGCCCACCACGAAGATCCCACCGTGCGGGGCGCGCGACGTGGCACCGAAGGCCATGGACAGGGCGCCGGTCGCCGCGCTGCCCACCATGAGGGGCGGGATGACCCGGAAGGGGTCGGCGGCGGCGAACGGGATGGCGCCCTCCGTGACGAAGCAGGCGCCCAGCAGCCAGGCGGCCTCGCCGGCCTTGCGCTCCGCGTCGGTGAACAGCTTCGGCCGGACGACCGTCGCCAGGGCGAGCGCGATCGGCGGGGTCATGCCGGCGGCCATGACGGCCGCCATCACGTTCAGGTTGCCGTTCGCGAGGCTGGCGACGCCGAAGGTGTAGGCGACCTTGTTGACGGGGCCGCCCATGTCGAACGCCATCATCAGGCCGAGCAGGCCGCCGAGCAGGACCGCGTTCGTGCCGGACAGGCTGTTGAGGCCGTCCGTGAGGCCGCGGGTCGCGGCGGCGATGGGCCGGCCGACGACGATCAGCATGACGAAGCCGACGACGAGCGACGCGACCAGTGGCACCACGACGACGGGCATCACCCCCGCGAGCAGGCGCGGGATCCGGAGCCGGCCGATAGCCATGACGACGGCCCCGGCGAGCAGTCCGGACACCAGGCCCCCCAGGAAACCCGCGCCCACCGCCGACGCGATGAGGCCGCCGACGATGCCCGGCACCAGGCCCTGCCGGTCGGCCATGGCGTAGGCGATGAAGCCGGACAGGATCGGCGCGAGCATGAAGAAGGCGATCTTGCCGATGATGAAGACGAGGCCCGCGTAGCCGGCCTGGTGGAGGATCGCTGCGACGTCGACCGAGCTGGGCACGTTGCCGGCGACCGCCGTCCAGGTGTGACCGTGGTACGTGCCGCCGTAGAGCTTGTCGACGACCTGGTCACCGCCGAACAGGAACCCCAGCGCGATGCAGATGCCCCCCGCGGCGACGAACGGGATCATGTAGCTGACCCCCGTCATCAGCCACTGGCGCAGCCGGGTGCCGGGACCCACGGCGGCCGTGGCCGGGGCGGGCTGGGCGGCGCCGGGCGACTTCGCGCCACGGGCCGCGGCGGCGGCCTCCGCCTCGGCCAGCAGCGCGGGGGCGTCGTTGATCGCCCGCTTGACGCCCGAGGTGACCGTCGGCAGGCTCGCGAAGCGCTCACGGCCGCGCACCTCGACGTCGGCGGCGAGGATCACGACATCGGCCTCGGCGAGCTCGGCCGGCGTGAACGGGGTGGCCCCGGCCGCGCCCTGCGTCTCGACGACGATCTCGTGGCCGGCTGCCCGGGCGGTCTGCTCGAGAGACTCGGCCGCCATGTACGTGTGGGCGATGCCGGTGGGGCACGACGTGACAGCGATGATCTTCACTGGCCGAACACCTCCGTGGTGATGAGCGAGGCGACCACGGCCGGGTCGCCGGCGTCGCGCAGGGCGGTCGTGAAGGCCGGCCGGACGAGGGTGCGGGCCAGCTTGGCGAGGATCGTCATGTGCTCCGACCCGCCGCCGGTAGGCGCCGCGATGAGGAAGATCAGGTGCGCGGGGCCGTCCTCGGCACCGAAGTCGATGCCGCCGGTGCTGCGGCCGAAGGCCAGCGTCGGCTCCGTGACGTAGTCGGACCGGCAGTGCGGGATGCCGATGCCCCCCTCGAGGCCGGTCGGCATCTGCAGCTCCCGCGCGGCGACGTCCGCGAGGAAGCCCTCCAGGTCGGTGACCCGGCCGGCCTCGACGAGGCGGGTCGCGAGGCTGCGCGCGGCTGCGGCGCGGTCGGGTGCCTCCAGGTCGAGGTCCACGAGTTCCTTCGTGATGAGGTCGGGCACCAGGTCACTCCCCTTTGAGGTCGCGGTCGGTCGGCACCGCGTCGGTGATGACGACGGCGCAGGGATCGATGTCCCGGGGTCCGGGCATCCGGCTGCCGGGCAGCTTGACGGCGGCGGCGCCGAAGGCGAGGGCGGTGCGGAGCGCGTCGGGGCCTCGGCCGCCACCGACGAGGAAGCCCGCGAGGGTGGCATCGCCGGCCCCCACGGAGGAGACGGGCGCGTCCACCGGGGCCTCGCCGTACCAGGCGCCCGTGGCGTCGAGCAGCACCGCGCCGTCGGCCCCGAGGCTGGCCAGGACCGCACCGGCCCCCCGTTCCAGCAGCGTGCGGGCGGCGGTCACCGCCTGGCCCACGGTCCGGACCGGCAGGCCCGAGACCTCGGCGAGTTCCTCGCGGTTGGGCTTCACCAACGCCGGCCCGGCGGACAGTGCGCGCTCGAAGGGCGCGCCGCTGCTGTCGAGCACCGTCGGCCCGGGCAGCCGGGCCAGCAGTGTGGCGTAGAGGTCGTCGGGGCAGCCCGGCGGCAGGCTGCCGGACAGGACCACCCAGGAGCTGCCCTCGGCCGCCGCCACCGTGGTGGCCACGAGCGCTGCCACCTCGGCGGCGTCCAGGTCGGGCCCCGGCTCGTTGACCTTGGTGACGGTGCCGTCGGGCTCCACGATGCTGACGTTGGCGCGGACGGCGCCGAGGACGGGGACGGGGCGAACGGCCACCCCCGCCGCTTCCAGCAGCTGCGCGAGCTGGAGGCCCTCGGTGCCGCCGGTGGGCAGGACCGCGCAGGTCGGCACGCCGTGGGCGGCGAGGGCCCGCGAGACGTTGACCCCCTTGCCGCCCGGGTCCACCCGCTGGCCCGTCGCGCGCAGGACGGCGCCGCGCACCAGGGCGTCGACCTCGACCGTGCGGTCCACGGACGGGTTGGCCGTGAGGGTGACGATCATGCGATCACGACCCGGGGGCCCGCCGCCTCGAGGGCGTCCGCGTCGCGGGGGTCCAGGGCGTTGTCCGTCACGAGGGTCTCGACGTCCTCCAGCCGCGCGAAGCGGGCGAACTGGTCGTCCCCTACCTTCGTGGCGTCGGCGAGCACGACCACCCGGCGGGCGGCGGCGACCATGGCCCGCTTCACCGCCGCTTCGGCGGGGTCCGCGGTGGTGAAGCCGCGGGCGACCGAGATCCCGTTGGCGCCGAGGAAGGCCACGTCCACGCAGAGGTCGCTGAGCGCGTCGACGCAGGCCTGGTCGACGGTGGCGAGCGTGCGCGGGCGGACGCGGCCGCCGAGCAGGTGGACGGTGAGGTCGGCGCGGGTCCCGAGGGCCAGGGCGACCGGCAACGCGTTCGTGACAACGGTCAGCTCGCGGCCGACGGGCAGCAGCTCGGCCAGCTGCGCGGTGGTGCTGCCCCCGTCCAGCAGGATGGTGGACGCTCCCTCCAGCTCCGCGAGCGCGGCCTGGGCGATGCGCCGCTTCTCGGCGATCCGCTCGGCGGCCCGGACGGCCAGCGCGGGCTCCAGCCGCAACCGCTCGGCCGGCACCGCACCGCCGTGGACCCGACGCAGCACCCCGACCCGCTCGAGTGCGGTGAGGTCCCGGCGGACCGTCTCCAGGCTCACGGAGAAGACGAGGGCCAGCTCGGCGACGTCCACTCGGCCGTGCTCACGCGCCTGCCGGGCGATCTCGCCCTGCCGCTCCTCGGCGTACATGAGTGTGGGATCCCTTCCGTTGCGATGCCCGTTCATGCATGTTGCTGCCCGGTTGTGCCCGGTGTCAAGGGTCACCTGTGGCGTGGATCACCTCAGGGAGACGCGGGGATCGCCTCGCCTGCACCTGCTGAGGACGCCCGGGATGGCCACGGGGACGGAAGAAGTGCGGCGCCGGGCCGGCGCTCGACGGCAGGCGCTCGTCGTACGGCCGCTGACGGTGCGGGATGGTGCGCTCGGGGTCGACACGAGCGGGGGATCGCCGCCGGGGGCGGGCCGTCCGGCTGCTCCGGCGGGCGGACGTGGGCCGGTACGGCCGGCCGGAGTGCCCCGCAGCCGCCAGCCGGCGGATCCGACTGACGCTCGACAGCCGCGGGGGCCTGGAGCGGTGTTACAGGTAGGTCGCGGCCGGGGCCGTCTTCTGGGCGGACTGGGCCGCGAGCTGGTCCCGCAGGATGGCCGCCTGGTCCGCGGCGAGCTGGGCCTGGCTGGCCTTCTTCGCGGCGTCGTTGGCGAGCTTCTGCGTATCGGTGATCAGCTGCTTCTGTGCCTGGGCGAGCGCGGCGCTCGTCGCTGGGCTCGGTGCGGAGGTGGCGCTGACGGGCATGGAGGGTCTCCCAACCTTGCAGGGGGCGCCCGCGGACGCGGGCGTCTGCTCCCCTGTCGGCCCCGGCCGGCGGCGACAGGAGCGGGCCGCCCGGATGCGCAGCAATCTCCCAGCTGGGATCGGCCGTCCGGCCAGACCTACCTCAAGATTCCCCTCTCTGCTGACGAGACCTCCGGGACAAAGGAGGTCCCCCGATGCATCCGGACAGCGCCACAGTCGAGACGGCCGACGAGCGCGAGCACGACACGCTCTGGACCGCGCTCCGGACGTTGCTGGCCGACCCGCAGGCCCGGGTCTCGGCGATCTCGGACGTCGGCTTCCTCCTGCCGCTTCCGGAGAAGCTCGCGGAGCTCACAGGTGTCCCGAACCCGCAGCGCCGGATCCTCGTCGGCAAAACCGCCCTCGACAGCGTCGCCCCGGCGGACCGGGCCGCCGTCATCGAGGCGTGGGACGCGACCACCCGCACCGGCGCCGCCTCGGTGGTCGTGCACCTCGTCGAGGACCCCGCCGGCGGCGCTTGGATCCTCCACATGATGGACGCGCGGCCGTCCTGCGGCTGCTTCCTCGCCGTCTCGGTCCCGACCACGGACCAGACCTCCGACCGCGAGCAGGCCGCCGCCGGCGCGCCGGCGCGGCCGCGCCTCGCCCGCGTGGTCAAGGACCAGATCGCGGTCATCACGGAAGTCGACGAGGCCCTCTCGCAACTGCTCGGCTGGTCCCCCGACGAACTCATCGGACACCGCTCCAGCGACTTCGTGCACCCCGACGACCAGGAACTCGCGGTCGCCAGCTGGGTCGAGATGCTCGCAGCGCCCGGGCTGGGCCGGCGCGTCCGGCTCCGGCACGCCTGCAAGGACGGCAGCTGGGCCTGGTTCGAGCTGACGAACCACAACCTGCTGGAGGAGCGCGGCCACGTGCTCTGCGAAATGGTCGACATCAGCGAAGAGATGGCCGCCCACGAGGCGCTCCGTGCCCGCGAGCAGCTGCTCGACCGGCTCGCCGAGTCCCTCCCCGTCGGCGTCGTGCAGACCGCGGCCGACGGGCGGGTGGTCTACGCGAACAGCCAGGCGCTCACGCTGTTCGGCCCGGAACTCGACAGCATCGACAGCGTGGTCGCCGGGCTCCCTGCCGACGACGCGGCCCGGGTGCGCAGCTGCTTCACCAGCGTGCTCGACGGCGCCGCCGGCGGCGAGACCGAGGCGGCACTGCCCTGCCCCGAGAAGGTCACCCACCTGTCCGTCGTGGTGCGGCGCCTGGACGAGGGCTCCGTCACGACCGGCGCGGTCGCCTGCTTCAACGACGTGACCGACAGCCTCGAGCTGCGGCGTCAGCTGCAGGAGCGCGCCCGCATCGACCCGCTCACGGGCTCGTTCAACCGGGCGGCGGTGCTGGAGACGCTCGAGGGCGCCCTCGGCCGGGCCGGCCGAGGCGTGGCCGCGGTGTTCATCGACCTCGACGGCTTCAAGCAGATCAACGACACGCTCGGCCACCAGGCCGGCGACGAGCTCCTCTGCCGCGTCGCCGACGTGCTGCGCGCCAGCTGCCGCGACCGTGACGCCGTCGGCCGACTGGGTGGCGACGAGTACCTGGTCGCGTGCCTGGACGTCCACTCGGCCGAGGCCGCCCGCAGGGTGGCGCAACGCTTCGCGGACGCCCTCGCGCGGGCCGCAGGGCTGGCCGGTGCCACCGGCATCGCAGCCAGCCTCGGGGTCGCGTGGACCCCTCCGCTGGTCGCGACGGCGCCGCAGCTCATCGCCGCCGCCGACGCGGCGATGTACCTCGCCAAGAAGGCCTGCGACGGCCGTGCCGTCCTCGCCCCGCCGCTGAACCCTGCCGTTCCCACGCCCCGGTCCCCCCGCCGGCCCCGGGCACGCCGCTAGTTCCCGCCGCCCCCCGCAGGGCGCCCTGAGTACGGCAAATGAGGGTGACAGATCGGGCTAACTCCGCGGATGCGACCGCCCGAGATGCGGCCAGGACGTCTGGCCCGGGAGCCCGCGAAACTCGCCCTAAGCGGCCCTTCAGGGCGCCCTAGCGCGACTTTCCCAACCGTTACGCCGAAACTGTCGGTCCCCGGCAATAGCCTGCGGCCATGCAGAGCAAGGGGTGGCCACGCAATCGTTCGACTGGCCCAGGCGGTGGCCTCTCCACCGGTCCCGGCGGTGGCCTTTCCACCGGTCCCGGCGGTGGGGCGTCGACCGGGCCTGGCGGTGGCATGTCGACCGGGCCTGGCGGTGGCATGTCGACCGGTCCCGGCGGTGGCCTTTCCACCGGGCCTGGGGGCGGACTGTCGACCGGACCCGGCGGTGGCCTTTCCACCGGGCCCGGGGGCGGACTGTCGACGAGCTCTGGCAAGAACACGTACCGGAGCAACCAGCCACCAAGAGACGTCTTGATCAGAGAACTGCGTCGCCGGGGCATGGACAGCGTCGCCGACCTACTGTCCCGCTACTAACACCCCTTTTCGTTCTCGCGGCCGTGACGATCACCTGCGCGGCGGTTCTTCGCCTCGAGGGACGCAAGTAGGACTGGCGCTCTGAGCGGCCCATTCAGGGACACGTTCGCGCGTAGGAGGGCGCGCTGCAGCGACCGGACCGATTGCTGGTAGCAAGTCGCCCATGAAGGATCCGTTGTCAGTACCGATGGACAAGCTGCGTCTGGCCCTTGACCGTGTGCTCACGGCTGTGCAGGCCGAACAGGGCGACAGCATCTCGCTCTCGGCTGACCACTACTGGGCGCTGAACCCACGGGCGACGTATGAGGTCTATGAGACGCCGAAGGAGCCCGATTTCACGATCGGGCAACTCTCGGACGACATCGCCACGCTGGACGAGATCCTCCGACCCGACCAGATCGTCTCCACCTGGCACGACCTACAACACCTGGTCGGCATCCTTCAGCGCCTCGCCGCTCAGGATTTGCCGTAGAGGCACGTGTCCTTTCAGACCGTCCCTGAAGCCGCCTTCTGAGCGAGTCCGCGACGAACAGTTAGCCCGATGCGATCACCCTCATTAGCCGTACCCAGGGCGCCCTCAGCGGGGCAGGCGCAGGTCCGGTCCGACCGCCAGCCGGCGCTGCGCCGGCAGCCGCGGAGCGCCGCCGTGGTCCTCGACCGCCGCGACCCCCAGCAGGTCGAGCTCCGCCGACGGGACGGCCCGGCCGAAGAGGTACCCCTGGGCGTAGCCGCACCCCAGCCTCCGGAGCAGGCGGGCACGGCCCTCGTCCTCCACGCCCTCGGCGACCACCTCGAGCCCCAGCGCGGCCGCCATCGCGGTGATCGCCTGGATCATGGGCGCCTCGGTGGCCCCCTCCGGGACGGCCACGACGAAGGAGCGGTCGATCTTCAGGAGGTCCACGGGGAGCCGCCCCAGCCGGGCCAGACTCGAGTACCCGGTGCCGAAGTCGTCCACGGCGATGCCCACCCCGAGCGCCCGCACGGCCTCGAGGGTCCGCTGCGCCAGAGCGGTGTCCGCGTCGAGGGACGACTCGGTCACCTCCAGCACCAGCGCGGCCGCCGGCAGCCCCGTCGCGGCGAGGATCTCGGCGAGCTGCTCGGCGTAGCCCGGGTCGAGCAGCTGCTCCCCTGCCACGTTCACGGCCACCGTCACCTCGCTGCCGTCGCGCCGCCAGGCCGCGGTCTGCGCGCAGGCCTCGGTCAGTACGAACCGGCCGACGTCGGCCAGCAGGGTCGAGCCCTCGAGCAGCGGCAGGAAGTCACCGGGCGGAACGAGCCCGCGTTCCGGGTGCTGCCAACGGACGAGGGCCTCCGTCCCGGCCGTGCGGCCCGTGGCCAGGTCGACCACCCGCTGGTAGTGCACGACGATCTCGCCCCGTGCCAGCGCACCGCGGACCTCGGTCCGGACCGCGGCCGTGTGCCCGTGGTGCCGGACGCAGTCGCGGCCAGCCCGCTTGGCCTCGTACAGCGCCGCGTCCGCGCTGGACAGCAGGGAGGACGCGTCGTCGGGGTGCCGCTCGGCGACGCCGACCGAGCAGGTGCGCCCGTCCGGCACCACGCCGCGCAGGCGCTGCACCACCCCGAGCGCGGTCTCGAGGCCGGTGCCGGGAAGCAGCACGACGAACTCGTCGCCGCCGAGCCGGGCCAGTGACTGGCCCGGTCCGAGCAGCGCGGCCCACGCGTGCGCGGTGCGGATGAGCAGCAGGTCGCCGCCCTGGTGACCGGCGCTGTCGTTGACCGCCTTGAAGTGGTCGAGGTCGATGACCGCCAGGGTCAGGGGGGCCCCGGAGCGCTCGGCCACCGTGATGGCGTCGTCGAGCAGCCGGTCGAGTCCCCGGCGGTTCGGCAGCCCGGTGAGGGCGTCCGTATCGGCGGCCCCAGCGGCCCGGACCAACCAGGCCACCACGCCCGCCACGAGCACCGCGGTGCCGGCCACCACGAGGCTGGGCCCGGCGCCGACGTCGTGGTCCGACCACAGCACCACCCCGCCGCCGACCGTCGCGACGGTCAGGTGCCCCACCGCGGCAGGCCACGAGAAGAAGAAGGCGCTGTCGACCGCGATGAGGACGTACAGGGACGCGAGGGCGACCGACGTGGGCGAGTGGGCGGTCATGTGCACCGCCACGGTGATCAGCGCCGTGCCGGCAGTCACCAGGCCATGGGCCGCTCGGACGGGGAACCGGTTGCGGAAACAGGCCGTGACGACGCCCGTGGCCACCGCGGTCACGGCCAGCGCGCGGACCGCGGGCAGGTTGGCGAAGTCGCCGGGTGACAGGAGCGTCGCGGCGAGCGCGAGGAGGCCCGCGACGGTGAAGAGCACCGCCGTCGTCACGGCCACGACCCGGGGCCGGGCCACGACCGGACGGGCGATCCCCCGGCGACGACGTACGCGGGCCACGACCGCGTCGCGTCCCGCGGCCCCCGGACCCCCTCGTCGTCCGCGGTCCGCCATGGGCGAGGGATCGGCAACGGTGTCCCGCGGATGTAGTCCCCGAGTGAGCGATCATGCAGGGCCGCCTCGGGGGCCCGGCTCAGCGGTAGACGTGCAGCCGGATCGTGGTACCGCCGGCGTTGGACCGGATCTGCACGAGGTCGCAGAGCTGCCGGGCCAGCCAGAGGCCACGGCCGTCCTCGCGGTCGAGGTCCGGCTCCGTCTCCCCGGCGCGGAGGTCGCGGAAGTGCCCGGCGTCCTGCACCTGGGAGACGACGCGGTCCGCCTCGGTCCACAGCGAAAAGGTTCCCCTGCCGCCGCCGTGCCGGATGCTGTTCGCGGCGACCTCGTGCACGGCCAGCGTCAGCTCGTCCGCCCGCTGGCGGGACAACCCGGCCGCCAGCGCGAGCGCTGCGCAGGTCCCCCGCACGGCCGGCAGGCCGTCGGCGCCGAACGCCACGACGTGCGGCGCGGCTTCGTCCCACCGGGCGCTCCGGTCTGCGGCGGAGCCGGGTCCGGCGGTCATCCCCGGCCCACAGCGCCCACAGCGCCTGCCACGAGCCCGCCGAACCGGGGCGGCCGAGCGTCCGACTCCAGGGCCGGAATGGTGGCTCTCACCACCCAACTCTACAGGCGAAAGAGCCCGTCCGGGGCGCCCACGGGACAGGGGGCGGTCGGGCCGGCAACGCCCGGTGCGTCCGGCGCATCGGTCCAGTAGCCGACGAGCTCGGCGTAGAGCGGGCTGGTCCGGAGCAGCTCCTCGTGGCGGCCGACGACCGCCGCAGCGCCGTCCAGCACCAGGATGCGGTCCGCACGCAGCGCGGAGCTGATCCGGTGGGCGATGACCACGAGCGTGCCCGGCCGGTCGGCGAGGAGCCGCTCCGCGGCGGCCTCCGCCGCGGGATCGAGGTGGGACGTCGCCTCGTCGAGGACCACGACGGCGGCGGGCGACAGCTGCGCGCGGGCCAGTGCGATCCGCTGGCGGGTGCCGGGCGTGAGGATGGGGCTGCGCGGGTCGAGCTCCGCGCCGAGTCCCCCCAGCACCGCGACGGTCGCGTCCAGTCCGACGGCGGCGGCCGCCCGGGTGACGGCTTCGTCGTCCGCGTCCGGACGCAGGTAGGCGAGGTTCTCCCGCACCGACCCGGCGAAGATGTAGCCCTCCTGCGGCAGGAGCGCGACGGTGCGCCGCAGCTCGCGCTCGTCGAGGTCCTCGAGCGGCACGCCGCCGAGCAGGACCGACCCCTCCTGCGGCCGGAGGAGGCCGGCCAGCAGGTCCGCCAGCGTGGACTTGCCGGCGCCGCTCGGCCCGACGACGGCCAGGTGCTCGCCCGCCGGGATCTCGAGCTCCAGCTCCCGGAGCACCGGCGCGGCGTGCTCGGCGTAGCGGAAGGTCACGCCGTCGAGGCGGACGGCGTACCCGCACGGCCGCAGGGCGCCGACGGCCCCCGGCGGCGCGTCGGGCTCCCGGCACGCCTCCGCCAGCCTGCCCAGGACGACCCCCAGCGTCACGAGGACGGTGCCGGCCGCGTTCACCAGCAACCGGACGGCCGGCTCGAGCCCCGCCGACAGGTAGACGACCCCGCCGGCGATGTCCCCCACCGTCAGCCGGTCGTGCGTCCGCAGCCACGGCGCCGCCGCCAGCAGCGCGAGCAGCGGGAAGTCCGCGCCGAGCGCGACGACCGGCAGGCGCCACGCCCGGGCCCGGGCGAAGGCCCGGGTGGCCCGGGCCGCGGCGTCGATCGCCTCCCCCACGTCCCGGGCGGCGTGCTCCTGCGCACCGGCCGCGACCACGTCCCGGACGCCCGTCACCACCGGCGCCGCGCGCTCCCCGACCTGCTCCTCGGCCAGCACCACCGCCCGGTACCGGGCGACGAGCACGGGCAGGAGCGCGACGAAGAGCAGCACTGCGACGCCGAGGAACAGCAAGGCGCACAGCGCCAGGAGCGGCGACAGGGTCGCCAGGCCGCCGACCGCGGCGATGCAGGAGGTGAGCAGCTGGCGCAGGATGCGCAGCAGGCTGGAGAACAGCGCCCGCACGGTCTCCACCTGGACGGTCGCGCGGGCGACGGTCGCTCCGCGCGCGGCGTCCTCGTCCCGCAGCGCCGACCCGAGCGAGGCGGCCACCAGGCGGGACAGGAGCGTGTCCCGCAGCGGCTCGACGATCTCCGCCAGCCACGGGTACGCCTGCCGAGTCCCGAACGCGCCGACCACCCAGGCCGCCGCCAGCGCCGCGAGCCAGGCGGCACCGACCCAGAACCGGCCGGCGAGGAAACCGCGATCGATCGCGGTGGCGATGAACAGGCCGGAGACGAAGGAGGGCAGGCCCTCCAGCAGGGAGTAGCCGGCGAGCCGGGCCAGGGCCCGGCGGCGGCTCCCGAGGGCGCCCCGCAGGAACCGGGCTCCCTCCGCCATGGTCGCCCTTTCCTGGGTCACGGCCCGGCCCCCGCGCCCACGGGCGGCCGGCGGCCGTCCGTCGCGTCCGGGTCGGCGAACCCGTCGCCTCCGGCGGCGAACAGCGCCCGGTACGCGGGGTCGGCCCACAGGGCGCGGTGCGGGGCGAGCGCGCGGATGCGGCCGCCGTCCAGCCAGGCGACGAGGTCCGCGCGCGCCGCCGTCGCGGCCCGGTGGGCGACCACCAGACAGGTGCGGTCGGCGAGGACGGTGGCGAGCGCCCGGGTCACCTGCGCCTCGGTCGCCGTGTCGAGACTGCTGGTCGCGTCGTCCAGGACCATCACCCGGGCGGCCACGAGGACCGCCCTCGCCAGCCCCAGCCGCTGCAACTCCCCCCCGGACATCGGGGCCCGCGCCAGGGGGGTGTCGTAGCCGTCGGGCAGCTTGCGCACGAAGCTGTCGGCCCGGGCCGCCACGGCTGCTCGGACGACGTCGCGGCGCGAGGCGGCCGGGCGCGCGTAGGCGATGGTGTCGTGGACCGTGGCGCCGAGCAGGGCCGGCCGCTCGAAGGCGTAGCTCACGGCACGCCGCAGCTCCGGCAGCGCCACCTCCCGCACGGGCACCCCGTCGAGCAGGACCTCGCCCGCGTCCGGATCCCGCAACCGGCCCACCAGGGAGACGAGCGTGCTCCTGCCCGCGCCCGACCGACCGACCAGGGCCACCTGCGCCCCGGCCGGGACGGTCAGGTCCAGGGCGTCGAGAACGACCTTGCCGCCCGCCCGGACGGTGACGCCGCGCAGCTCGACGCAGCCCGGGCCGTCCGGCAGCGGCCGCGGCGCGGGTGGCTGGGCGATCGAGTCCTCCGTCGCCAGGACCTCACCCACCCGGCCGGCCCCGACCTGGCAGCCGAGCAGCGACACCAGCTGGTCCGCCAACCCGATCGCCCCCAGGGCCATCCCGACGTACTCCCCGGCGGCCACCAGCTCCCCGGGCGTGATGCGGCCGCGGACCAGCGAGAACCCCGCGACCGCGAGCACCAGCACCTCCACCGCGGGGGTGAGCAGCGTCAGCCGCCAGCTCGCCCGGCCCTGCAGCGTCCAGACCCGGCGCCCGAGGCGGTGGAGCTCGGGCAGCGGCTGCAGGATGCGCTCGATCTCGCGCTCCGCCGTGCCGCTCGCCCGGATCGTGCGGACACCCTCGAACGCCCCGAGCAGGCGGCCGACCAGCGTGGCCTGCAGCTCCTGGTACCGCACCGATGGCCCGGCCGCCTGGACGAGGAAAACCCGGACGACGACGACGGCCACGGGCGTCCCGAGCAGGAACGCCACGGCGAGCCGCCAGTCGATCAGGGCGAGGCCGGCCACGCCCCCCAGCGCGACGAGGACCGTCGTGACGCCACCGATGACGGCCGGCAGGAACACCGCCGCGCTGTCGGCGTTGACGGCCAGCCGCGACAGCACGTCACCGGGCGGGAACCGCTCCGCGCCGCCCCATCCGAGCGCCCGGCGAAGCAGCCGGTGCCGCAGGTACGCCGTGAGCGACGCGCCGACCGACGTGCCGACCAGATCGTCGACCGCCTCGAGAACGACGCCCGTCAGGAGCAGCGCCCCCACCGACACGAGCGCGCCCGGCAGGCCGTGTCCCGTGACGACGGCGTCGATCGCCCTGCCCAGCGCGGCGGGGAACAGCACGGTCGTGACGGTGCCCAGCAGTGCTGCGACCACCAGGACGGCGACCGGCAGGCGCACCTGGACCAGGCTGCGCAGGAGGAGCCGCGTGCCGACCGCACGGATCTGGTGCTCGCCGCCCCCGGGACCCGCGAACCCCGACAGCAGCCGACGCCGCGCGGGGCGGGGCCGCGCCGGGCCGCGGCCCTCCGCACCTCTCACGGGGCGGCTCCCTCCCCCTAGACTCCGAACCACATCCCGACGGCGGAGGCGGCCCGCAGGCCGCCCCCGCCGAGAGGCCTCGCGACGCCGGCCGGTACCAGCGGCCGGCGTCGCGAGCCGTGCGGGCCTCAGACGCAGGTGGCCACGAGCACGCAGACGGTGTTCACCTGGATCGTCAGCGCCGCCACGCAGGCGGACTGACAGGTGCGGTTGCCGCCGCCACCCGGAGGGGGCTTCTTGTTGCCGCCGCCGCTCCAGAACTGGATGCCCTCGATCGGGTCCGTCTCGGGCAGCGCCTGCAGCGAGGCCACCAGGTCCATGCTCTCGAGCTCCATCGTGTCTCCTCTCGTCGTGCTTCCTTTGGGTGCACCCGGCCGGGGTGGCCGGGCCTACCTGCGGGCACCGCCCTCTACAGCGGGCAGCGGGTGCGCAGGTGGTCTGGGGGGACGGCCCGCCGTGGCGGCCACCGCGGTCGGTGGCGCGGGTCGGGGCTGCAGGCAGAAGTCGCGCAGCCGCCGCCGCAGCCCCTCCTCCTGCCAGAGGCCGACCGCCGTGTGGTCGGCCGCGGGCTGCAGAAAGTCGACGTCGACGCCGTCACGCCGTCCCAGGGCGAGCAGCCGCTGGTGCAGCGCCCGCGACCCGTCGGCGGGAATCGTCGTGTCGTCGGCGCCGTGGACGAGCAGCAGGGGAACGGTCAGGGCGTCGCAGGCACGCAGCACGTCCGGGGCCGGGCCCTCGAGCCCGCCGAGCCGTTCGACCCGGTCGCGGACGGCGGCAGAGCCGCTCGCGTGCAGGGCGGCCGGTGACAGGAACGGCGCCAGCGCCGCGCAGCCGGACCAGAGGCCGGGCTCCTCGCAGGCCGCGAGCAGTCCCAGGTACGCGCCGTAGCTGGCGGCCACCAGCACGGGCCGGGGGCGACCGGGGCCCCGCGCCGCGAGGAGATCCCGGCCGATGCGCAGCACGTCGGCGAGGTCCGGGCCGCCCCAGTGGCCGAGCACCGCCCGCAGGTGGTCCTCGCCGTAGCCGGTGCTGCCCCGGTAGTTCGGGGCGACGACGGCGGCACCGGCGTCGACCAGCTCCGCGAACAGGGGGTCGTACGCGCACTGCCAGGCCGCCAGCGGACCGCCGTGCAAGGCCAGGACCAGATGCTCGCGGAGCCGCCAGTCGGGTCCCCCGTAGACGATCGCCTCGACGGGGCCGGCCGCCCCGGCCAGCTCCACGAGCCCGGCGCCGGCCCACCGGCGGTCCCCCTCCCCGGCGGACGACCACCGCGGGTCGGGGCCGAGCCGCACCGTCCCGAGCGCCGGCGGGCAGTCCGGCGCGGAGTACCCGAAGCGGACGGTGTCGCCGACCCACGACGCCGGGGGCGACACCGTGCACGGCGGGCCGGGGACCGGTTCCGCCACGTCCCGGGCCAGGTCGACGACGCACAGCCGGGACGAGGCACCGGCGGGCGCATCGACCAGCAACCGCTCCCCCCGGTCGTCGAGGGCCAGGACCCGACAGGGCGTCGCCGCGGGCCGGAGGGCCTCGGGGAACCGGACCGAGCGCTCACCGAGCCGGCCCCAGCCCAGGCGCTGCACGCCCCCGGCGTCGGTGCTCACGACGAGCAGCCCGGACGCGGGGCTGGCGAGCAGGATCTCGTCGGCGCTGCCCTCGGAGACGTTCCAGACCTGCCGCCACGATCCGTCCCGGAGCTCCACGACGACCCCGTGGGTCCCCACGGCGTCGTCGGTCCGGTTGAGCGCCAGCACGTCCGCGGCAGCCCAGGCGCCGCCGTCCACCGCGCCCGGCAGCTCCGCGACCGCGGTGAGCCGCGGCGGCTCGCCCGCCACCTCCCACACCGTCGAACGCTCCGCATCGACGCCCACCACGACGGCAAGCCGGGACGCCCCCGGAGCAGCCAGCACGTGGCACGCCAGGGAGGACGGGACCATGCCGATCTCCTGCCGGGCGTGCCCGTCCCCCGTCGGGGAGACCAGGTGGACCCGGTAGCGCGGCGGGACCGCCTGCTCCCGCTGCACCACGACGATCCGGCCGTCGTCGAGGGGCGCCGCGGAGGTGTCGACCGTGGCGTCGACCACGTGGACCGTGCGGGGCACGGGCGGCTCGGTCCCCAGGGCCCAGTGCTCCAGCGTGCGCCGGTCACCGGCCAGCCGCAGGCAGGCCGCCCAGCGCCCCCGGGGCGAGAAGGCGAACGCGAAGCGGTCACGCAGGTAGGTCGCGGTCATGGGCGCCCATCCCCGGTGGGCTCGACCAGCCACAGCCGCGGCGAGCGGTACCGCAGCCGGAGCAGGAACGCCAGGATGCCGCTGGTGCCGTCGGCCCAGGTCGGCGACACCGTCCCGGTCTCGTCGGGGAACACCACGGCGCCGGACCGGTGCGCGCGGCTGGCCAGGAGGATGCGCGCCACCTCGGTGGCCTGCTCCTCGTGGTGCGCCCGGTCCCCGGTGTCCGCCAGGTCGAGCAGGAATTCCCCGTTACCGGCCAGGCCGTGGCACTGGCCCAGGACGCCCCGGGAGGCGTTCTCCAGCACCGCGGTCGCGGCCCCGCGCGCGGCCTCCTGGTAGCGGTCGTCGCCGGTGACCCGGTACAGGCGGGTCAGGAAGCTCCCGATGCCGGCCGAGCCGTGGCACCAGTAGGGCGCCGTCGTGGGGTCTCCCGGCCCGGCGCCCCACAGCGCCACGCCGTCGGCGACGGTGGCCGCGGCGAGCAGCGTCTCGCCGGCACGGACCGCGGTCCTGCGGCCGTCGGGGCGGCCGGTGGCGAGGAGGAACGCAGCGACGCCCGCCGTGCCGTGTGCGAAGCCGTAGTACAGGCCACCCGCCGTCGGGGACGCTGCCGCCGCGGGCGTGGGCCACAGGAGGCCGTCGGCCGTGTCCGCATCCCGTTCCGCCGCGACCAGGACGGCGGCGGCCTCGCCCGCACGCCGGACCAGGTCCTCCCGGCCGGCGCTGCGCCCCAGGTGGAGCAGGGCCATACCGATGCCGGCGGTCCCGTGCGTGACGTCGTACGACCCCGGGTCGACCGGCAGCCCGGCGGCGAGCGCGAGGCCCTGGGCCGCGAGGTCGCCGTCGCCCAGCACCCGGCCGGCCTCGTAGAGCGCCCACGCGATGCCGGCCCGGCCGAAGTACAGGCCTGGCGCGCGCTCGGAGTCGCCGGCGGCGTGCCGGCTTGTCCACCGGGCCGCGGTGGCCACCGCCGCCGGGAGCCGTGGGTCCCCCGTGAGTTCGAGGCAGCGCGTGAGGACGCCGAGGATCCCCGCCGTGCCGAGCTGCACGATGCACGGGTCGGGGTCTCCGTGGGCCGGGGACACGGGCCACAGCCGCTCCGGGTCGGCCGGGTCCATCGCGCCGAGCAGGTGGCTGACGAGGCCGTCCACCACCTCGCGCCACAGGCCGCTGTCGAGCGGGTCGGGGTGGGGAAGGTCGCGGGAGCCGCCGGCCGCCGGCGGGGGCCGGCGGAGCGCGGGTGCCAGGGCCCGGGCGGCCTCGGCGGGGGTCCAGCGGCGGGCCGGCTCCGGGTCCATCAGCCCCAGGATCGGCGGGACGAGCGCCTCGGGCGTCCGGCGGACCCGCAGCCACTCGGCGAGCCGGGTGCTCAGGGGACGGCCCTCCGCGCCCTCGTCGAGCAGCTCCGGCGTGCTGCCCAGCAGGAGGAAGCACAGGTTGGCGCCGAGGCTGTAGGAGTCCGCCTCCAGGGCGGCCGGCGCCCCGCGCATCTGCTCGGGGGCGGCGAAGCCGGGCGTGCCGGTGCCCCCCGGCGCGTCGGCCGCCTCGGCGGTGCGCACCGCGAGCTCGAGGTCGATCAGCTGCAGCCGTCCGTCCGGGCGGACCATGACGTTGTTGGGCGTGAAGTCGCGGAGCACGAACCCCGCCCGGTGCGAGGTCTCCAGCAACGCGATCAGCCGGTCGGCGAGGCGCAGGGCCTCCGGGGTGTTCCGCCGCCAGCCCGCCTCGCGGATCCGGTCCAGCACCCACACGCGGAGCGGCTCCCCCGGCACGTGCTCCTCCGCCAGGAACAGGTGACCGCCCTGCTCGAAGGTGGCGAGCAGCCGCGGCGCGACGCCGCGGCGGCCGAGCACCTCGAGCACCCGTGCCTCGGCACGCAGCAGGTCGCGGACGTCCCGGCCCGCCGCGTCCGCGGCCACGTGGGGGCGGGCCTCCTTCAGGATCGCCTCGTCCCCGGTTCGGGTGTCCACCGCCCGGTAGACGCCACCCTTGTTGGCGTGACGGATCGCCTCACGGACGAGGAAGCGGCCGCCGATCAGCACCCCGCGGTCTCCGGGCGTCGCGGCGGGACGCCTCGGGGCCGCATCGGGGAAGGGACACCGCGCCCAGGACGGCGGCAGGTACTGGCCGAGGCGCAGGTCCTCGACCGGGTTGCCGTCGGGGTCGAGGATCACCCAGGAGTACTGGCCGTCGGAGGAGATCCGGCGCTGCTCCGCGAACGCGCCGTAGCGGTAGTGGACGAGGCTGCCGGGCGCGTACGGGCGGTCGGACAGCACGCGCGGCCCCGGCAGGCCGCGGGTGGCGGCGTCCAGCAGCGCCGCGAGCCGGACGGCCTCCGCGTCGCTGCTGGGGTAGACGGTGAGGACCTTGCCCGACTGGCCGCGCGGGGTGTGGCGTCCGTTCAGCTCCGCCACCGTCTGCGGCGTGCGGGCGAACTTGAACGCCGAGTCACCCGCGACCAGGACGGGGAGCGCCCGGGCGAGGACGGCCGCAGCGGAGGCGGGCGTCGCCGAGACATGCAACTTCCAGCCCTGCGACGGGGCGGCGGTGGCGCCGAGCGGGGACGCGGAGCACCAGAGGGGCCCGTCCACGACCTGCCAGGAGCCGGCCCGGCCCGCCTGCCGCAGCGCGTCCCGGAGCAGCTGCTCGAACGCGGGGCGGTCGCTGGTGACGGACGGGCGGGGGCCCCCGGTGAGAGCCGCTCCACGGTCCACCATGCGGGCCCCCCGTCGGCGCGTTGTCGGGTTGTGACGACAGGCGCAACCGTAGGAAACGGGGGCTCAGGCGATCTTAGGGTTCGGTTCGGGGCTGCTTACCGGGCCCGGTGCCGTTCCGGCTTTGCGCAGGTCAGCTGCGCCGCCCGACCCGTCCGCTAGCCGTGAGGACAGAACCTGCTTGCTACGCCAGCCGCCCCTGCCACCCCGGCTGCATCGTCCGCGGCGGGCGCGGCATCGGCCGGGGCTCGACGTCGATCTCCCGCATCCGGCGCGCGTAGACGTCGTAGTGCCGACGCGCCTCACCCAGCCGCCCGGCGTCGAGCAGCGCGGCCACCAGGTCGAGCCGCACTTCCTCGTCGTACGGGTCCTGCTGCAGGAGCCGTAAGCCGTAGCGGATGACCTGGTCGAGGTCGCCGGACGCGCGGAAGCACGCGATGAGGGCCCGGAGCAGGGCGATGTGGCGCGCGCGCACCTCCTCGGCGAGCGGCGCGGCCCAGTCCTCGTAGGGGTCGTCCTCCAGCAGGTCGCCACCGTAGGCGGCGACCGCCTGTTCGAGCTGGTCGGCAGCTTCGGGCCGGCCGCCGCGGAAGGCGTCCAGGGCGGCGTCGACACGCTCGAGGAAGTCCTCGACGTCCACCCGCACCCGCGCCGGATCCAGCCAGACCGCCGCGCCGTCCGACCGGAGCGGACCCACCCCGTCCCGCCCGGGCTGCAGGACATCCCGGAGCGTCGAGAGCAACACGGACAGGCGGTTGGCCGAGCGCGCCGGGTCGCTGCCCGGCCAGAGCAGCTCCGCGAGCCGGTCCCGCGGCACCGGCCGGCGATGGGCGACCAGGATCTTCAGCAGGTCCCGGGCCTTCTTCGACTGCCAGGCCGCCTTGGGCACGGGTTCCCCGTCGCGTACCACCTGGAAGACGCCCAGGGCGCGGACGGACACCGTCGGGGCCGAGCGCAGCAGGACCGCCACCGGGCCGGCCGCCTGGCGGGACTCGACCTCGACGCCGCGGGCGCGCAGCGCCTGCGCCGCCCGGTCCGCCTCCAGCCGGGAGGGCGCCCCGCCGAGCGTCGCCGCCACGAGCCGCGCTGCCTCCTCCTCGAGGAAGCAGCCGGCCTCCTGCCAGATCGCGATCGCCTCGTCGAGCAGCTGGGCGTCCTTCCCCGGGGTCTTCGAGGACTGGACGCTCAGCAGGACGGCCTCGGCGAGGCCGAGGTCGTCCCTGCGGCGCCGCGCTTCGGCACCCGCCCGCGCCGCGTCCGTGGCGGCGGAGCGCCGGTCGCCCGCGAGCAGGGTCACCCACCCGCGGGTGAGGAGGGCCTCGACGCGGTGGAGCGGTTCGTCGAGCGCCATCGCCCGCTGGGCCAGCGGGCGGGCGACGGTGAGGTCGTCGGCGGCCCGCACGCGCGCCAGACCGAGGAGCGCGTGCGACGTCCCGATGGCGTCGGGGCCCGCCTCAGCCGTGCGCAGGGCCTCCTCGTAGGCCGCCCGGGCCCGGGCGAGCTGGCCGCGGAGGCGGTACAGGTCCCCGAGGGCCGCCAGGGGCCAGGCCAGGAAGCCGGAACCGATCTGCTGGAACAGCTCGAGCGCGGCGGACAGGTCCGCCGCGGCCGCTTCCGGGTCGCCGAGCCGCAAGGCCGCGCGTCCGGACACCGTCAGGGCGTGCGCCTGCAGGAACGGGATCCCGTACTGGTCACCGAGCGTCCGCAGCGCCTCGGCCTCCGCCGCCGCCTCCCCCGTGGATCCCAGCTCGAAGAGGTGGATGGCCCGGGAGATGCGGATCCACCCCACCCGGACGCGGTCGTTCTCCGCGGCCGCCGCCTCGAGCGCGCTCGTGTAGTGCGCCTCCAGCCCGCGGCGGTCACCCTCGGCGGCGGCGAGCATGGCCAGCACGTTCTGGGCCGGCCCGTGCGCCCCCGGCCGGCCGGAGCGCTGAGCAGCGGCTACGGACCGGTCGGCGAGACGGCGGGCGTTGGCGTGGTCCCCCAGCAGGCGGTAGGCGCTGGCCGCGTGCGCCAGCACCCAGGACTCGTCGGGGGTGTCCTCGCGGCGCAGGGCCACCCTGTCGAACAGGCGGGGCACCTGGCCGAACTCCCCCTGCATCTGCAGCATGGCCATGATCCGCCACGCCAGGTCCGGGAGGATCCGGTCTCCCTCGCCGGCCGCGCGCTGGTAGGAGGTGAAGGCGGCCGCCCAGTGGCCGCGCAGCTGCCGCGCCTCGCCGACGACCTGCTGGAACCGGGCGTCGTCGGGGTGACCGGGGACCAGCTCCGCCGCCCGCAGCACGGCGTCGGCGTGACCCCCGCTCACCAGGCTGGAGCCGTGGTGCCGGAGCACGATCGCCGTCCTCTCGCGGTCCCCCGCGGCGACCAGGTGCCGCAGCGCGTCGCCGTAGGCCCCGCGCGTCATGCACTCACCGGCCGCGGCAGCGTGCAGCTCCGCCCGGGACGGGCCGGCCACCACGCCGTCGTGCTCGAAGAAGCGGGCGAGCGGCGGCACGAGGGTCCAGCGCGGGTCGTCCCCGGACGTCTCCCGCAGGAGGCCGCGGCGGGTCAGGTCCGCCAGCACGACCCCGGGGTCGCCGTCCCCCGAGCCGAGCGTCACGGGGCTGGTGATCCCGCCGAACACCGCGGTCCGGACCAACAGCTCCTGCACCCAGTCGGGCTCCCGGCCGATCACCTCCTCCGCCAGGTAGGCGTGGAACCGCTCCCCGGGGGCCACGAGGCGCTCCAGCGCCGAAGACCCTCCGGCGCCGTCCTCCCGCGCCAGCGCCGTCACCGCTGCGTGGACGGCGGCCGGCCACCCCCCGGTGTGCTCCCGGATGCGCTGGGCGAGCCCGGCCGTCCCCTCCTCGGCCGGCCCGTTGACCGCCGGCACGAGGCCGGCGATCTCCGACGCGTCGAGAGCCAGGTCCACCGCGTCGATCTCGGTCAGCAGGCCCTGGCCCCGCAACCGGGCGGTCGAGAACGGGGGCTCCCGTCGGGATACCAGGACGATCCGCAGGCCCGGCGGGGCATACCAGCACATCCCCTCCACGAGCCGTACGGCCTCAGCACCCGGGGGGAACCGCTGGAGATCGTCGAGGACGACGACGAGTTCCGGCCCGACGGCCTCCCGGAGCCAGGAGCACAACCCGGCCGCCGCCGCACCCAGCCGGTCGACATCGTCCGTCTCCCCCGCGGCCTCGCGGACGGCGTGGGGCACCCGTTGCCCCACCGCCCGCTCGATCACCCGCAGGATCCAGGCGGCGTCGTGCCGCCGCTCGTACGCCAGCCACACCGTGCGATGGCGGCGCGCCCAGGCGGCGACCGCAGCCGTCTTTCCGGACCCCGCCACGCCGAGGACGACGCAGACGCGGCTTCCGGCGCTGTCGAGCTTCTGTTCCACGTGCGGCCTCGCGGGCCACTCGCCGGCCGGGCGCAGGCCACCGACGGTCTTCATGAGTCCCCCTACTCACGCCGCTCCAGGACAGCCGCCCGGTCCGGCGCACCACAGCACCGACGGACGTCGCATCCGGCGTGGACCTGCCCCAGCGGGCCCGGGTCCCCAGTCCCGCGCCCGGCTCCTTCCTCGCCGACGGCAGAACCCCGGGGAGAGGCCGTCCTGGCATGTGGATGAACGAGTTGATGCACCGTCAGGTTATGGGGGGCGCGGGCAAAGGGCCCATGGTGGGCCGTTCGCTAGGCGAGACTGGCGACCTCGCCATAGGCGGATGTCAGCATATTGTGGCTATCTCAGTGCAACGGGTGGACGGCGCAACGAGCACGGTCTCCCGCAGCCTCAACGCGGCGGCGCGCGCGGTGGACCCGGCCGCGCGGCGGGTCGACCAGCGGTCCGCAAGCCGTGCGCCCGGCGCGGAGTGGAAGCGCCCGCGGGCGGGCAGAAATCCCAGGTCGGCCGCCCCGTGAGCGGGGACAGCCCACCGGCGCCTTCTACGGAACGCGCTCGGGAGGAGACGCCCATGTTTTCTCACCTGTCATCCTCGCTGCTGCTGCGAGGGGTGCTCGGCATCGCCGTCGGCGTGGTCTCGGTTGCGTGGCCGGGCATCACCATCGGCGCATTCGTGATCCTTTTTGCCGTGTACGCCTTCATGGCCGCCGGCACCGATCTGTCGCGCGCCTTCCGCAGCGAGAGTGCCGGCCGGGTGATCGGCTACCTGCTGCTCGGCGTCCTCTCGATCGCTGCCGGCATCGGCGCCCTCGTCTGGCCGGGCATCACGGCGCTGGCCCTGACCCTCTGGGTGGCCGCCTGGGCGCTCGCCACCGGTGTGGTCGAAGTGGCGCTGGCGTTCCGGCCCGCGGAGCCCGCCGGCGAGCGGGCGCTGTGGAGCCTCAGCGGACTCGTCTCGGTCGGGCTCGGCGTCGTGCTCGCCATCCGGCCCGACCTCGGCGCCCTCACCCTGGCCACCGTGTTCGGCCTCTTCAGCATCGTCCACGGCATCTCGTCGCTCGTCCTCGCCGTGCAGATCCGGAGCCTGACCACCGAGGCCCGGCAGACGCTGCGGCCCGCCATGTGAGGTGCTCCCTCCGGCCCGGAGCGACGCACGGCGGTGACCACCGGGCCTGACCCGGGCCGCGCCGACCGGCCAGTGGGGGCCAGCAGGTATGCGGAGACTCCAGCCGGCGGAGCGCGGGTTTCGGGCTGGCCGTGGCGTCATGCGGGCCTGCCACGACGAGTCTCGAGGGCAACGAGACGTCGGCACGCGGGAGTTACGGCATGGGACACGCGGTCGCACCGAGGCCCGAGTGGTCGACGCTGCCGGCTCCGGGGAGCCGCGTCCTGGTGACCGGAGCCGCGGGCGGACTGGGGCGGGCCCTGTCGGGCGCGCTCGCCGACGTGGGCGCCGAGGTCGTGGGCATCGACGTGCCGGGGTCCGGGGCGACCGTCACGGCCGACCTCACCGACGACGACAGCGCGGGCCGCGCGGTCACCGACGCGGTGGCGCGCCTGGGCGGCCTGGACGCCCTGGTCGGGGCGGCCGGCGTGGTGGACACCATCCACCGCGCGGAGACCTTCCCGCTCAAGGAGTTCCGCGGGGACATCGAGGCGAACCTGGTGGCCCAGTTCACGGTCGCGCAGGCCGCGTTCCCGGCGCTGCGGGAAGGGCGCCGACCGTCGATCGTCTTCTTCTCATCCCTCGCGGCGGAGACCGGCCTACCCGGCCAGGTCGGCTATGCGGCGGCCAAGGCCGGTGTCCTCGGGCTGACGAGGTCGCTCGCCGCCGAATGGAGCGGTAGCGGCATCCGCGTCAACGCGGTGGTGCCCGGTCTCGTCGCGACCCCGAAGGTGCTCGGCATGCCGCCGGGGGTGCGCGACCGGCTGCTCGCCGGTGTGCCGATGCGGCGGGTCGCCTCACTCGCCGAGGTCGTCGGCCCGGTGCTCTACCTGCTGTCGCCCGCAGCCGGATACGTGACCGGGCAGGGGCTGCGCCTCGACGGCGGCGCGGAACTCGGCCAGGTCGGGCTGCATCGCTAAGGAGCTGAGCCATGTACTACCTCGGCGTGGACATCGGTGGCACGTTCACCGACTGCGTACTCGTGGACTCCGACGGCAACCACCGCACGGCCAAGACGCTGTCGACCAAGGACGACCCGGTCGCGGGGGTGCTTGCCGGGCTGGAGCGGCTGGCCGGGACCGTGGGCGTCGACCTGCCCACGCTGCTGAAGCGGACGGAGCGGATCGGACATGGGACCACCATCGGCACCAACGCGGTGCTGGAGCGGAACGGCGCGCGGGTCGGCCTCGTCGCCACGGCCGGGCACGGTGACGCCCTCGCCATGATGCGCGGTGCCGGCCGGGTCGCCGGCCGCTCGATCGAGGACGTGTTCTCGGTGCACGGCAGCAGGCTGCCGGCGCCGCTGATCGTGCCCGGCGCCGTGGTGGAGGTGCACGAGCGGGTCGACGCGAGCGGGAAGGTCGTCGTCGCGCTGGACGTCGACGCCGCGGCCGAGCGGATCGGCAGGATGATCGCCGACTACCAGCTCGACTCCGTCGCCGTCGCGCTGCTGTGGTCGTTCGCCAACCCGGCGCACGAGCGGGCCCTGGCGCAGGTGATCCGGGCCGCGTTCGTGTCCGCTTCATCGCAGGTGTCACCCCGGCTCGGCGAGTACGAGCGCACTGTCGCCACCGTGCTCGACGCCTACGTCGGCCCGGCCTGCTCCCGATACCTCGGCGACCTGGGGAGCCGGCTCGCCACTCCGCTGCTGGTCATGCAGGCCGACGGCGGCGTGCTACCAGCGTCCGCCGCCACCGCCGTGGGCACGATCGACTCCGGCCCAGCCGGCGGGCTGATCGGCGTCGCTACCCTCGCCGGCGCCTACGGCCACGACCAGGTGGTGGCCACCGACATGGGCGGCACCTCGTTCGACGTCGGGCTGGTGGTCACCGGCAAGCCGGTGGTGGCGCAGGAGCACGTGATCGACCAGTACACCTACCGGCTGCCCCACCTGGACGTGCGGTCGGTCGCCTGCGGCGGTGGCTCGATCGCCTGGCTCGACGAGGCGACCGGCGGGCTACGGGTCGGCCCGGCCAGCGCGGGCTCCGAGCCGGGCCCGGCCTGCTACCGCCGCGGCGGCGTGGAACCGACGGTGACCGACGCCGATGTCGTGCTCGGCCTGCTCCGGCCCGCGTCGTTCCTGGACGGCCGGATGCCGCTGGACCGCGACGCGGCCGTCGCCGCGGTGGGCGGGCTCGCGTCCCGGCTGGACCTGACCGTGGAGGAGACGGCAGCCGGCATCCTGCGGGTCAACAACATGCGGGCGGCCACGGTGATCCGCCAGCAGACGATGGAGCGCGGGCACGACCCGCGCGACTTCGCGCTCTACGCGTTCGGCGGCGCGGGCCCGGTGCACGCCTTCGGGTACGCCGCCGAGTCCGGCGTCCGCGAAGTCGTGATCCCACTGGGCGGCGGCGCGTCGACGCTCTCGGCGTACGGCATCGCGTCCGGCGACGTGGTGCTCCACCGCGAGCTCGAGCGTTCCCTGCCGGCGCCGTTCGACGGGCCGGCGCTCGCCGCCGCGGTGGCCGAGCTGCGGGCGGCGGCGCTGGCCGACCTCGCGGCCACCGGCGTCACCGGCGAGGCGCACGTGGAGCTCGAGGCCCTGCTGCGCTACCGCGAGCAGCTGATGCACAGCCTGGAGATCCCGGTCCCGTCGCCGCCCGATGGGGGCACGCTGCTCGCCGACTTCGACAAGGAGTACGCACGCCGCTACGGCGACGCGGCTACCGCGCTGTTCCAGGGTGTCGAGGTGTTCGCGCTGCGGGCGAGGGTCGCCGTTCCGGCGGGCATTCCCGTCGCCCGGCCGAAGCCGAGCGCCGCCACCGAACCCGAAGCCACCGACGTCTACTGGCCGGGCCACGGCAGGACACGCACCGTCGTCCACCGCGGCGCCCCGGCCGACACGATCACCGGCCCGGCCCTGGTCGAGCTGGCACACACCACCGTTGCCGTCCCGGACGGGGCGACGCTGACCCCCGGCCCACTCGGCGAGCTGCACCTGAGGGAGTTCTGATGACCGACTGGGACGGCGTGCACCGCGGCTACATCCCCGGTGCCGACCTGCGCATCCACGCGTCGCTGCGGCTGCACACCGACACCGCCGACGTGGACCCGGTGACCTTCGAGGTCATCCGCTACTCGCTCATGAACATCAACCTCGAGCACGGCCAGACCATCCAGCGACTCGCGGTCTCCCCGGTCACGATGATCACCCGGGACTTCCAGCCGTCGATCCTCACCGAGTCCGGCGACCTGGTGTTCCTCGGCCCGTACCTGCAGTACTTCTCCACGGCCCAGGCCCTGACCATCAAGTGGATCCTGGAGAACCGGTCACAGAACCCCGGCATCGAGCCGGGCGACATGTTCGTCTCCAACGACCCCTACGTCGGGACCCCGCACCAGCCCGACACGATCGTTGCCGCCCCGGTGTTCGTCGGCGCGGAGCTGTTCTGCTGGGTGGCCAACGTCCTGCACCACGCGGACGTCGGCGGCTCGGTGATGGGCAGCTTCTGCGTCGACGCGACGGACATCTTCACGGACCCGCCGGCCTTCCCGCCGTTCAAGCTGGTCAGTCGCGGCGAGCTGCGCAGGGACCTCGAGGAGATGTTCCTGCGGCAGTCGCGGGTGCCGACGAACGTGCAGATGGACCTGCACTCCGCGGTGTCGGCGAACCGGGTCGCCGCCGGGCGGATCGCCGCCCTGGTCGACCGGTACGGCGCGGCCGCGGTGAAGTCGGTGATGAACCGCGTGCTCGACGCCGGCGAGCGGACGGTCGCCGAACGGCTGGCGAAGATCCCGGACGGCCGGTGGACCCACCGGCTCTACGCCGAGGCCGCGCACACGGGCGACACCGGCATCTACACGTACCAGGTCACCGTGCGGAAGCAGGGCGAGCACCTCTACGTGGACAACGCCGGAACCGACCCGCAGACCGGCTCGATCAACGTCACCTACGCGGGGTTCTCCGGCGCCTTCCTCGCCGCCCTGACCGCCTCGCTCACCGCGGACCTCGCCGGCGCGTACGGCGGGGTGTACCGGCGGGTGCACTTCGAGCCGGTGCCGGGGACGCTGTCCTGCGCGGACTTCCCCGCGGCGGTCAGCCCCGCCGGGATCTACACGATGGAGACGCTGATCAGCCTGTCCGGGGCGGTGATCGGCAAGATGCTGGCGTGCGCCGAGCGGGAGGTGGCCGAGCTCGCGATCGGCCCCGCGCACCCGGTGTTCTACGGCTTCATCTCCGGCGGGGTGCACCCGACCGGCGAGCCGTTCGTCGCGACCAACGCCGACAACATGATCGGCTCGCTGGGCGCGTCGCCGGCCGGCGACGGCGTCGACTTCGGCGGCCACTCCTGGATCCCCGAGGGCACCGCGAGCAACATCGAGGAGCTCGAGCTGCTCTGGCCGATGCTGGTGCTCTACCGACGCGCGCTCCCCGCGGGCGCGGGGGGTGCGGGGCGCTTCCGCGGCGGGCGCGGGTTCGTCGAGGCGGGGATCCCCTGGACCGTGCCCGGCATGGCCGCGGCCCTCTACACGGACGAGTCGTTCCCCAAGGCCGTCGGACCCTTCGGCGGCAACCCCGGCTCGGCCGGGCACTTCCGGCTCAAGCACGGCACCGACGTCCTCGCCCGGTTCGCCGGGGGCGAGGTGCCCCAGGACCTCGACACGGTCGCGGGTACCGAGCCGGGGATCGAGGCGAAGGGCCCGATGCTGATGATGGCCGCGGACGCTGTCTGGGAGTGGACCGGCGCCAACGCGCCCGGCTTCGGCGACCCGCTCACCCGCGACCCGGAGCGGGTGAGGGTCGATGTCGCGACCGGGGCGCTGCCGGCGGAGGAGGCCGAGCGGGTCTACGGGGTGGCGGCCGGCGAGGAGGCGACCCGGGCGCTGCGTGCCGAGCGCCTCACCGCCCGGCTCGCCCGCGCCGTTCCGCCGCCCGTCGCACCGGCCACGGTCCCGGACGACGTGCCGCTGCGGCCGCTCGCCGGGGAGTTGGCCGTCGTGGAGCGGGACGGCCGGCCCGCGGTGTTCGTGAGCCTCACCGGGCGCGCCGTCCTGGCTCCCGCCGGCAGCAACTTCAAGGACGGCTGCGCGGTCCTGGAACGCCCCTGGCGCGACGTCGCCCCGGAGTTCGCCACCCGCGAGGGCAGGGCCGGCGACCGGACGCGGTACCGGGAGTACCTCTGCCCCGTCACCGGGCTGCGGGTGGACTCCGAGATCGTCAAGGAGGGCGACGAGGCCCTGCACGACATCGAGATCGACGTCCGAGGGTGAACCTCGCCACGGCGCTGCTCGACGTCGCGCGGCGGCACGCGACCGACGAGGCACTGGTCGACGGCCCCGTGCGGCTCGACTACGCCGCCGTCGTGCGGCAGGCGGGCGCGGTGGCGGCGGGGCTCGCCGGGCTGGGCGTCGAGCCGGGCGACCGCGTCGCCATCCTGCTGCCCAACGGCTGGCACTACGCGGTCTGCTACTTCGGTGTCCAGCTGTCCGGAGCCGTGGCCGTCCTGGTCAACACCCGGCTGACCGGCACCGAGATCGAGCACGTGCTTCGCGACAGCGGAGCCCGGCTCGTGCTCACCGATGACCTCCTCGGCGGCCGGCTGGCGCCCGGTTCACCCGCTCGTCCCGTGCGGGCGGCGGACCTCGCCGCCGCCCGCACGGAACCCCGCGCGCTGCCGGGGGCCGCGCGGCAACCCGATGACGTCGCCCAACTGCTCTACACCTCGGGGACCACCGGCCGACCCAAGGGCGCGATGCAGACGCACGCGAACCTGCTGGCCAACGCCCGCACCGTCCGGGACCGGCTCGGCGCCGCGCCCGGGGAGCGGACGCTGGTCGTCGCCCCGATGTTCCACGCCACCGGGACCGCCTCCCAGCTGGTCGGCTTCTGCGCGGCCGGGGCGTGCTGCGTGTTCGTTCCCGAGTTCCACGCCGCAACCGCACTGTCGTTGCTCCCACGGGAAGGGATCACCGTGTTCGTCGGCGTGGCGGCGATGCTGCGGCTGATGCTGCTGCGGGCGGGCGCGGCCGAGCTGTCGGCGCTGCGGCTGTGCGTGCTGGGTGGCTCGCCGGTGCCCGCGAACTTCCCGGCCGAGGTCCGGCGCCGGGTTCCGGAGCTCGTGCTGGCCAACGTGTGGGGACTGACGGAGGCCACCTCGATCGTCACGTACGTCGAGGGCGAGGAGTACCTGGCGTGGCCCTGGAGCGTCGGCCGCGCCGTCCCGGGCGTCGAGCTGGCCGTGGCCGGGGCCGGGGAGGAGCCGCGGGACGTCCGGGACCGCGTCGGCGAGCTGTGCGTCCGGGGGCCGACCGTCACCGCCGGCTACTGGGGCGACCGGGTGGCCACCGGAGCCGCGTTCGCCGACGGCTGGCTGCACACCGGTGACGTCGGCTCCATCGACGCGGACGGCCACGTGCGGCTGCTCGACCGGCTCAAGGACATGATCATCCGGGGCGGCGAGAACATCTACAGCCTCGAGGTCGAGTCCGCCCTGGCCGCCCACCCGGACATCGCCGAGGTGGCCGTCGTCGGCGTTCCCGACCCGATCCTCGACGAACGGGTACGGGCCTTCGTCGTGCTCCGGCCGGGCGCCACCCCCACCGCCGAGGCGCTGCGCTCGCACGCCGCGACCCTGCTCGCCGACTTCAAGATCCCGGCCGAGTTCCGCTTCGTCGACGCCTTGCCGCACAACGGGTCAGGGAAGGTCCTCAAGCGCCGGCTCACCGCCGAGGCCTGACACGCTGCTCATCGGCGGCCACCGAGGTGACGTGTCCCGGCGCGCCCATGCGTCGGAAGCGGCCATGGCTGGGGAACCGTAGGGTCCACGGACGTGGCGGATGACGCGGTGCAGGCGGTTGTGTTCGACCTCGACGGGGTGCTGGTCGACTCCGAGGAGCTGTGGGACCTGGTGCGACGGGACGTCGCCGCGACCGCTGGACGGCCGTGGCCGGATGAGGCCACCCGCGCGATGCAGGGCATGAGCACGGCCGAGTGGTCGGCATACCTGACCGGCGTCGTCGGAGTGCCCGGGACAGCCGCGGACGTGGCAACGACCGTCATCGACCGCATGGCTGCCCGCTACCGCACCCGGCTGCCGGTGATCCCGGGCGCGATCGAGGCGGTCGAGCGGCTGGCCGGGGCGTTCACGCTCGGCCTCGCCTCGTCCTCGCCGCGGCGTCTCATCGACGCAGTCCTCGCCGCGGCCGATCTGGCCGGGCGGTTCGCGGTGACCGTCTCGACGGAGGAGGTGGCCGAAGGGAAGCCGTCGCCGGCCGTCTATGAGGAGGCGGCGCGGCGCCTCGGGGTGCCGGTCGGCCGGGCCGTGGCGATCGAGGACTCGAGCAACGGCCTCCGGGCGGCGGCCCGGGCCGGGCTGGGCGTGATCGCCGTCCCGCACGCCGCCTTCCCGCCCGCGCAGGACGCGCTCGCCCTGGCTGGGGTCGTCGTCGGCTCGCTCGGCGAGATCACCCCGGCGGTCGTCGCCCGGGCCCGCGCTCAGGTGGACGATGCCAGGGGCTGACCGGTGTGACCCCGTGCGGCCCGGCCCGAGCTCCGCCTCGCCGCGCGTCGCAGCGGTCTCCTGCAGGGTGCGTCGGCGGTGGGTCAGCGGGTCCACGCCCGCGTACACACGCCCCGCAGCCGGCTAGCCTCGGTGTGGCCGGCGCCGGCGTGGTGGCCGGCGCGACGGACGCCCCCGGGTTGTCCCGAGGGGCGTCCGCCCGAGTCACCGACCGCTAGATCGGCAGGCCGAGTGTGTTCAGCACGGCGAACGCAGCACCGGCGGCGCCGTAGTAGGAGCCGGTGGCGATGCCGACCAGCGAGTCGAGCAGAGCGCCAAATACCGGGACCCCACTCAGGGACGGGGTCGCCGGGAGCGGAGGCACGGTGAGGGCACTGGCCGCCGACTGTGCGGCCAGGGCGAAGGCGGAGACGGCGGTGGTCACCACTCCGAGGCGAGCGAACTTGTTCATGACAGGTACTCCTTCACTTCGGTGGGAGTCGGGATCAGCCGGTGCAGTTGGGGACCGCCGGGACGCTGCCGACACAGTTGTTCGGGGTGTTGGCGGTGATCGGGGAGTTCGTGGTGGTCATCGTTCCGCCTTGGCGGTAGACGCCACCGGAGGAGCCCAGGAGCAGCAGCGCGTGGTTGTTGGTCACGGCGGTCTGGGTGAGGGTGGTCGCGGTGGAGTCGACCGCGGAGATGCCGCCGCCCCGGCCGGCGTTGTTGCCGGTGATGAACAGCGGGCTGCCGGAGACGCCGGTGACCGTCAACGTGCCACGGAGACCGTTGTAGATGCCGCCGCCGTTACCGAGCAGGGTGGTGTTGTCGGAAACCGGGCTGTTGGTGAACGTCGCTGCCGGCGCGGTCCCGGACGGGGTGTCCGCATTGGCTAGGCCACCGCCGTTGCCCGAGGCGGTGTTACCGGTGAGTGTGCTGCCGGTGAGGGTCACCGCGCCGCGGTTGAAGATGCCGCCGCCGTCACCGACCACGTTGCCCAGGGTGAACGCGACCCCGGTGGTGAGGGTGAGGCTGCCGGTCGGGGCGACCTCGGCGATCCGGAAGAGCCCGAGCCCCAGCAGCGAGGCATTGGTGACGGTGGCGGGGCCGATCATCTCGATCGGGGTGGTGATCACCGGCAGCGCGTTGGCGGCGCCACCGTGGCTGGTGGTCATGCGGTAGGTACAGCCGCCCGCGAGCACGAGGGTGTCGGGGGTCGGGGTGGAGTTGGCGAGGTTGACGGCAGCGACGAGCGCGTTCTCGCTGCACGCCACGGGGATGGTGATGGCCTGTGCCGCGGGGGGGAAGAACACGATGCCCCCGGCGACGGCGGCGACCCCGAGCGAAGCCTGGATGACAGTGCGGTTGCGTCGCATGACGCCTTCTTCCAGAACACGACTGCATGACCCATCCGGCGCAGCGCGGCGGTGGGAGGAGCTGGTGCAGACGGGCGCATGCCAGGGCTGAGCTGTCTGCCGTTCGACGGCATCCACGGGGGTCCCCGGACTCAGGTGGATTCGTCACACCGCCGAGGTCCGGAGCAGCATCACCAGGCTACTCCCTCTGCGACGCCCGCGATACCGGCATCCGATCGTCGTCTGACGTCCATCGCGCACACGGAAGACCCCTCAGGAGTCCTGAGGGGTTCTCCGTCCCGACAGGTCGCTACGCCTACACGGCCCCGCCGGTCACCGAGCTCACGACGGCCAGGACGGCTCCACGGCGCCGTAGGCGGTGCCGGTGGCGATGCCGATCAGGGACTCGCGAGGCCGGCAGCGCCTCCTGGCCGTTGGCCCTGCTGCCGTGGCCGCACGCTCATCAGACGGTTTCCGACCCGTCGACGACCGCACGGGCGAGCTCGGACAGCCGGCGGTTGCGGGCGCGGGCGGCGCCGCGCAGCAAGGCGAACGACTCGTCGATGTCGAGGCGGCGCCGTTCGGCGATGACGCCCTTGGCCTGTTCGATGAGGATGCGGCTGTTGACCGCGATCTGCAGCTGCTCGGCG
>JAOPWU010000024.1 GCA_025965515.1 Mycobacterium sp. | reverse complement strand
GCGCGGTGCGGGCCGAACTCGCCGCGGCGCGGGGACGCGTCGGTGGGCTGCGGGTCGTCGCGGGTCAGCCGAACGCGCGCTCGAGCGTCCGGTAGAGCCGCGGCGCGGCGGCCCGCAGCCGCGCCGGCACGGTGAGCCACCGGGGCATCACCACCTGCCCCGTGCCGGCGGCCAGCGCATCTGCGATGGCCGCCGCGGCGCGTTCGGGCGGCATCGGCCGGGGGAACTTCCGGTCGTACGCCCGCCCGCGCGTGGCGAAGAAACCGGTGTCCACGACGCCGGGGAGGACCGTGGTGACGGTGATCCCGTCACCGCGGACCTCCTCGCGCAGCACGTCCGCGAAGGCTTCGACGCCGGCCTTGGTCGCCGAGTAGACGCTCTCGCCCGGGACGCCCAGCGCGCCGGCGATGGACGTCACGAACAGCAGCGCGCCGCCGTGCTGCGCCCGAAGAACCGGAAGGCTGGCGCGGGCCAGCAGCAGGGGCGCCAGCAGGTTGATCTCGACCAGCTCGGCAACGCGCCCGACACTCATCTCCGCGATGTCCCCCGCGTGCCCGACGCCGGCGTTCGCCACGACGGCGTCCAACCGGCCGTGCGTGTCGACGGCGTGGCGGACGACCTGCTCCGCGGTGGCCGGATCCCGCAGGTCCGCGGCCACCCAGGACCCGCCGGTCGCGGCCGCGACGGCGCGGGCGGCCTCCGCGTCGCGCCCGACGGCCACCACCCGGGCGCCGCGGCGGGCCAGTTCGGTGGCGGTGGCGCTGCCGATGCCGCGGGTGGCCCCGGTGACGAGGACGACCGCGTCGGTGAGCTGCACCCTCAGTGGGCGGGGGCCGCGGCGGGGACGAGGCGCAGCGAGACGCCGTCGCGGCGCAGCGCGCGCCAGCCCCAGACCACGCAGACCATCACGGTGAGAACGGTGAGGACGGGGCTGAACACCCCACGGGACAGCAACCCGGCGCCGACGCCGGCGTGCAGGAAGCTCAGGTTCATTGCGGCGTCGAGGACGCGCGACAGGCCCCAGAGCAGGGCGACCTGGGTGAACATGCGGCGCACGCCGCGGCGGTCGAGGACGTGGCCGGGCAGGTGCACGAAGTCGCGGGCCAGGCGCATGGTCACCGGGCGGCTGAGCGCGGCGCTGCCCAGGAACAGCATCGCCATGACGACCGAGCCCAGGACGGGTTGCAGCAGGTAGATGAACGCGCTGGAGGTTGCCAGGGCGACGGCCACGCGACCCGTGAACATGGCGGCGGACAGCATCAGGGTGCCGGGCAGGTGCCGACTGCGGAACCAGCGGACGACGACCGTGAGGTAGATCCAGCCGAGCGCTCCGGCGAGCGCCGCGTGCAGGCCCGCCACGTGCAGCAGCACGGTGAGCAGCAGCGTCGGGATCAGCGCGGCCTCCACGAGGAGACGGCCGGCGCTCAGCAGGGTGCGCTTCAGCCCCCGGATCTCCACGACCAGGTGCTCCAGGGCCGGGTGCTCGAGGGAGGCGCCCTCCGTCGGGGCGGGCGTCAGGGCCGGTCCGCGAGGTCGCATCTGGTCATGGTGCAGTCTTCGGCAGCTCTCGGAAACCAATTGAGGCGCGATTCGCAGGCACCTGTCAGAATTGAGAAAAGCCTGGCCTAACGGGTAGGGCGGGCGCCTGGAGAACCCGGCACGATGGGATGCTTGGGCTGTGCAACGGCCCGCGGGCCGGATCCCGACCCGCGGAGGTGACCGTGACGCTGCCCTCGACCGGCCTGGTCGGCGCAGCCCCGGCCGACGACGTGCTGGACAACCCGGTGTGGGCCTCGCTGACCGGCGCGCAGTCCGCGCTGGGGCAGCGGCTGGGCGGCGCGGCCCGGTTCGCGCCGGACGTGTCGCCGTTCGCCGGCCTGGCGGACCCCGCCGACCCGGCGTCCTGGCGGGACCTGGCCGCCCTGGTGGACGGCGCGGTGGCGCTGTTCGGTGCCGACGCGGCGGCGCCCCCGGCTGGGAGGTCGTCGACGCCATCCCGGGCGTGCAGCTCGCCGGCCCGGACGTCGCCGGCGAGCCGGACGACGAGGCCGTGGTGCTGGGGCCGGCCGACGTGCCGGAGATGCTCGAGCTGGTCGCGCGCACCCGCCCCGGCCCCTTCGCGCCGCGCACCATCGCCATGGGCACCTACCGCGGGGTCCGCCGCGGTGGCGCGCTGGTGGCCATGGCGGGGCAGCGGATGCAGCCGCCCGGGTGGACCGAGATCAGCGCGGTCTGCACCGACGACGCGTACCGCGGCCAGGGGCTGGCGGCGCGGCTGATCCGGGCCGTGGCCGCCGACGCCCGGGCCCGCGGCGCCGCACCGTTCCTGCATTCCGCGGCCGCGAACGCCGGCGCCCTGCGGCTGTATCGGACGCTGGGCTTCGTGCCGCGCCGCGAGGTGACCTTCCTGCGGGTGCGCCCCTCAGCCGAGTGAGGGCAGCGGGGGGATGACCCGCCCGGCGGCGAGTCCTTCCGGTCCCGGCGCGCGGGGCGCCGGGGCGCTACGGTCCCGGCGTGGCCCCTGCACCCGGCCGCCAGGCGGAGCGGCCGCGTCCCGCGTGGGTCGACGCGCCCCCGCTGGCCGCACCCGCGTTCGACGCCGCGTACGCCCGCGCCCGGCGGGTGCTCACGACCGGGTGGCCGGCCAAGGTCGGGCCCCTGCTCGGCAGCGCGCCGCTGCTGCGGTTCGTCCGGGCCCTGCCGACCGTGGACCTGCGCGGCCAGGAGCAGCTGATCCGGTCGCAGCACCTCGACGTCGACCGCGGCTGGCTGCTGGGCGGCCGCGTCGCGGTCGCGCAGTCGATCGTGGTGCTGGCCGACGAGCGGGCCGCCGTCGAGTCCTCCGGCGCGACCCCACGACGGCTGCGGAACCAGCTGGCGCAGGCACGGCGGGGTGGTCTCACCTGCGCCCCCGTCGCCGCGGCGGAGCGGGAGCCGCTGCTGGCCGCCATCTGGGCGGCGATGCTGCCGCCCGAGCAGGCCGGCCTGCCGGTGCTGCTCGACGAGAGGCGCCGCGGGCACACGGTGCGGGCCCCCGGCACCTGGCTGGCGGTGCGGGACGGCGAGGGGCGGCTCGTCGCGCTGGACATGGTGGTGCACGACGGGGGCGGGCTGGCGCGGCTGGGCTTCATGCTGGCCGCGCGGGAGCACCCGCTGCGCAAGCAGGCCCGCTACCTGCTGCACCACGGCATGGCCGACGAGCTGCGGGCCGCGGGCGTGGCCGGCATGCTCTCGGGCTCGGCGCTGCACCTGAACCCGGGCATGGTCAATTTCCAGCGCTGGTTCAACTACCGGGTCGTCAACGTCCGGGTGTAGGCGGTGGCTCCGGCGCATCGGCGTCATCGGGGGGCTCGGCTGCCGCCGCCGCGTCCGGGTCGGGCGGAGTGCGCACGCCCGTCGCCGCGGCCACCACCCCGCTGTTCGGCAGGACGATCGGGCCCTCGGCCGTGAGCAGGGTCGTGTACATCAGCCCGATGGCGAGTACCTCGCCGTCGTACTGGCCGCCCATCCCGCCGGACCGCAGCGTGATGTAGTCACCCACGGCGAACGGCCGGCTGAACAGCACCACCATCCCCGCGAAGGCGTTCGACAGCGACTGCTGCGCGGCGATACCGACGATGACGCCGGTGATGGCCCCGGACAGCAGCAGCCGGCTCACCGGGAAGGTCAGCAGCGCCGCGACGGTGGCCAGCACGATGACGTAGCCGGCGAGGGTGGCGATCAGCCGCAGCACCCCGGCCGCGCCGCGACCCGCGCGCAGGGCGACCAACCGCCCCAGCTGGTTCCCCGCGCTCCGGGTCGCCAGCAGCCCGCTGACCCCGGCGACGGCCGTCAGGGCGAACGCCGCGATCCGATGCGTGAGACCGGGGGAGCGCACCCCGCCGAGGGCCGGTACGGTCCCGGCCGCGACGACGAACAGCACGGCGCCGACGGCCGCCCGGCGGAAGTCCGCCTGGCGGCCGATCCGGAGCATCCCCGCGACGGCGCGCCGCCGGGCCTCCGGGAACGCCCGATCGGCGTCGGGGGGCGACCCCCGTCGAATCCGCAGCACCGCAGCCTCCTGCCCTCGCAGGCCGGATCATCGCATCGGGTCAGGCGACGGCGGCGTCCAGTGCGGCGACGATGGCGCGCGCCGAGCAGCCCTTGACCAGGAAGCCCCGCACCCCGAGGGCGCGGGCCTCCGCCTGCAGCGCCTGGTCCGCGTAGGCGGTGAGCAGCACCAGCGGCAGCTGCGGCGCCCGCTCGCGCAGCTGGGCGGCCGCCTCCAGCCCCGAGAGCACGGGCATCCGCACGTCCAGCAGCACCACGTCGGGCTGCTCCCGCAGCGCGGCCGCGACCGCCGCGGCGCCGTCGGTCGCGGTCGCCGCCACGACGTACCCGAGCTCCTCGAGCAGGGCCACCAGGGCGGTCAGCACGTCGGGGTCGTCGTCGGCCAGGACCAGTCGCAGGGTCGCCGTCACGCCTCCCACCGGCGGGCGGTGACACCCCGGTGGTCTGCGGGGGCCGGCGCGAAGAGCCCGGCGCGGCCCTCCAGCCAGGCCGGTAGGTCGGCTGCGGGCAGTGGCGGGGAGATGAGGAATCCCTGCGCCTGCTCACACCCCAGCGAGCGGACGTAGTCGAGTTGGGCGGGCGTCTCGACGCCCTCGACCACGACGTCCATCGCGAGGCTGTGGGCCATGGCGACGATGGCGCGGACGATCGGCTCGTCGGTCCGCCCGGGTGTCCGGCTGACGAATGAGCGGTCGATCTTCAGCGTCTGGGCGGGCAGGAAGCGCAGCCGCGACAGCGACGAGTAGCCGGTGCCGAAGTCGTCGACGGACAGCCGGACGCCCAGGGTCCGCAGGTCCCACAGCGTCCGCTCGATCTCGGGGGACTCGTGCATGAGGACGCTCTCGGTGATCTCCAGCACGAGGGACCGTCCCGGGAGCCCCGTGCTGCGCAGCACGTCCTCGACGAGATCGGCGAAGAGGCCGGTCGTGAGCTGCCGCACGCTGACGTTGACGCACACCTCCTGCGGGGCGGCCGCCCCGAGGCTCTCCCGCCAGCGGGTCAGCTGCTCGCAGGCCTCGCGCAGCACGTAGGTGCCGAGCGCGCCGATGAGGTTCCGCTGCTCGGCGAGGTGGATGAACTCCTCGGGGCTGACGAGGCCGCGCTGCGGGTGGTCCCAGCGGACCAGCGCCTCGACGCCCTGGACGGCGCCGTCGGAGAGCCGGATGGTCGGCTGGTAGTACACGGTGAGCCCGCCGCCGCGCAGCGTGGCGCGCAGCTCGGCCTCCAGCGTCGCGGCGGCGACCGCGGCCTCGTACAGCCGGGGCTCGAACTCCGCCCAGCCGTGGCGGCCGCGGTGCTTGGCCTCGTACAGCGCCAGGTCGGCGTCGCGCAGCACCTCCGTGGCGTCCTGTGAACCCGGGGTGACGAGCGTGAGACCGATGCTGGCGCTGATCTCGAGCTCGTGCCCACCGACCTGGAACGGCTGCTGCAGCCGCGCCACGAGGCTGGCGGCGAGCCAGCGGGCCTCCAGCTCGGCCACGTCCGGCAGCACCAGGATGAACTCGTCGCCGCCCAGCCGCCCCGCGGTGGCGCCGGCGAACGTGGCCACGGCCTCGGTGATCAGCTGCGCCGTCGCGACCAGCATGCGGTCGCCCTCGGCGTGCCCGTAGGTGTCGTTGACGTCCTTGAAGCTGTCCAGGTCGACGAGCACGACGGCGCCTGCCGACCGCGTCGTGTCCGCGCACAGGGTGGTGAGCCGGGCCCAGCTGATCCGGCGGTTGGTCAGCCCGGTCAGGGCGTCGTCCTCGGCGAAGGCCCGCAGCTCCTCCTGGAGCCGGCGCTGCTCGGTCCGGTCCTCCAGGAGGACGAACACGTGCGCCTCGTCGCCGACGCCCGTGACCCAGGTGGTCATGCCGACGGGGACCTCGCCGCCGGCCGCGTGGAGAACGGATCCCTCCTGCGAGCGGTCGAGCGATGTGGTCCGGCCGGCGCGGACGTGGTGCATCCGGGCGAGGTGCCCCGCCAGGTGGGAGGGCTGGACCAGGAAGTCGGCCACCCGCCGGCCGATGACGTCGGCCGCGCGCCAGCCGAAGACCTCCTCCGCGCGGCGGTTCCAGGCCAGGACCGTGCCGTGCCCGTCCATCTCGACCAGCGCCTCGCCCGCGTGCCCCACGATGGCGTCGGCACGTTCGGAGCGGGAGCGGGCGGCGGCGGCCCGGTGCCAGAGCAGCAGGAGGACGGCAGCGACGCCGAGGTCGGTCGCGAGGGCGGCGGCGAGGCCGAGGCGCGGCTCCGGGCGCAGGACCGCCAGGCAGCCGACCGCAACGAGCGGGGCGGCGGCGAGGAGCGCCACCAGGGCGCCTCGCCACGTCGCCGTGGCGGTGCGTCCCACGCTCGTGCGTGCGATCACCAGGCGAGGGTATCCATCCGAGAGCCCGTCAGGTCCTGGCTTCGGCGGTTGCTGACAGCGAGTCGAGTCACGTGGACTACCCCAAACACCGCCTATACGGCGAAACGCCCCCGGTGCCGAGGCACCGGGGGCGTTCGAAGCCGTGCAGTGGCCGGTATGGCAGCCGGCCTGTTTAGAGGCGGGGCCGTGAGAGGCGGGCTCGGCGTACGTGCTCCGGCTGGCTCCCGTTCACGGCTTGATTGTTGGTTCGGCCCGGGCGGCCCGGAGCTTGAGAGGTTTCACCCGATTGGGTGCTCGGGTCCTGCCCCACCAGCCCCGCGCGAGGCTGCTGCGCGCCCGTAGGCTGCCCCTGGCGCCCGCACCTGCGGGCCGCCCGAGGAGGTCTGCCGTGTTCCCGCGCCCCGCGCTCGCCCGCATCCTGCTGGCGGCGCTGCCGCTCGTGCTGGCCGGGACCGCCTGCTCCTCGGGAACGAAGGCCGACCCCGCGGCCGCGCTGGCGGGGGCCCGGCGGACGCTCGACGCCGCCCCCACGCTCCACCTCTCGCTGACCAGCCCCGACTTCACGGTCTCCGGGGTGCGGGTGGCCGGCCTCGACGGCTCGCTGGCCCGCCCCGACCGGTTCGGCGGCACCCTGCAGATCCTGCTGGCCGGCAGCCCGATCAGCGTGCCGATCGTCGCGGCCGGCGGGACCACCTACGCGCGGCTGCCGCTGACCACCTCCTTCACCAAGGTCGACCCGGCCACGTACGGCATCGGCGACCCGGCCGGGCTGCTCAACCCCGACACGGGCCTGTCCAGCCTGCTCACCGCCGCCAAGAACCCGACGGTCAAGACGCGTGACCGCATCAACGGCGAGGTGGTCGACGAGATCAGCGCCGCGCTGCCGGGTTCCGCGCTGACGCGGATCCTCCCCGGCCGGACCACGACGGCGGACGTCCCGGCGACGCTCGCGGTGACCACCTCGTCGCACCAGCTGCGCCGCGTGGTGCTGACCGGCGCGCTGGCCGGCTCGGCCACGAGCACCGTGACCATCGTGCTCGACCGGTTCGGCGAGCCCGTCACCATCGCGGCGCCCCCGACTCCGTGACCCGGCCGTGAGACGGGCGTCGTGACGCCGTCGCGGCGCCGCGTCGCCGCGGCGGCCGCGGCGGTCGCGCTGACCGCCGCGGACACCTACGTGGTCGTGGTCGCGCTACCGGCCATCGGTGCGGGCGTCGGCGTGGGTGTCGACCAGCTCGGCCGGCTCGCGTCGGTCGTCACGGCGTTCCTCGCCGGCTACGTCGCCTTCCTGCCGCTGCTCGGCCGGTTGGCGGACCGCACGGACCGGCGCTCCGTCGTGCTGGGGTGCCTGGTGGCCGTGGCGGTCGGTGCCGGGGTGACCGCCACGGCGCACAGCCTGACGCCGCTGCTCGTGGGCCGGGCGCTGCAGGGCGCGGGCGGCGGCGGCCTGGTGCCGGCGACGCTGGGGCTCATGGCGGATCGCTACGCGGCGGGGCGGCGGGGGTTGCCGCTCGGACTGGTGAGCGGCGCGCAGGAGCTGGGGGCGCTGGCGGGGCCGGTACTCGGCATCGGCGCGCTCGCGCTGGTGGGATGGCGCGGGATGTTCGGCGTGCTCGCCGGGCTGGCGCTGCTGCTGGCCGTGGCCGTGCGGCCGGAGCCGGTGCGCCCCCGCGACCCGGTGGGTGCCGTCGCGCTGGTCGTTGCGGCGGTCGCGGCCGGCCTGCTGCTGGCCGCGCCGCCCGGGCTCGTGAACGGATTGCGCAGCGGAACGCTGTACCTGCCGATGGTCGGCGGCTCCCGGTGGCTGGCGCCGCTGGGGCTCGTCGCGCTGGCCGGTGTGGTCGTCCTGGTGGTGCGCGGCGGAACGGCCGCGCGGCCGCTGCTGCCGCTGCGGGGGTTGCCGCGACTGGCGCGTGCCGCGGACGCGGCGGGCGGGCTGTTGCTGGCGGCGGCGCTCGCCTGCCTGGTCGTCGTGGTGGCGCCGGGCCAGGACACCGGCACGGCGACCCCGTCGGGCGACGGGACCCGCGTCCTCGCCGCCGGGTGGCCGTGGTGGACGGTGGCCGGGCTGCTCGCCGCCGGGCTGGCCCTGCTGCGGGCGCGCCGCCGG
>JAOPWU010000279.1 GCA_025965515.1 Mycobacterium sp. | reverse complement strand
CCGCGGACCGCGGGCGCCGCGACCGGCGAGCGCGGGGTGGTGACGGTCGAGTTCGCCATCATCCTGCCGCTGGCCCTGGGGGTCGTGTTCCTCGTCGTGGTGGCCAGCAGCGCCGCCCTGTGGGGCACGCTCTGCGAGTACAAGGCCAGGGACCTGGCCCGCTACGTCAGCGTCCTGGCCCCGAACAACACCGTCTTCAGCTACCCCGACCAGATCGGCAGCCAGCAGACCGGCGCCTGCAAGTCGACGCCGACGGTCTGCACGCGCGCCGGTTCGGTCCTGCTGGGTAAGCCGTCCTCGCTGGTCGTGACGTCGACGGGCGCCAGCGGGGTTCCCAACGAGGGCGACCTGGTCACCGTGTCGGTGAGCTACAAGAACCCGATCGCCGCCGGCCTCGGCGGCCTGACCGGTGCCCTCGGCCTGAACACCAGCTTCTGGGCCACCACCAACTCCACCGCCACCGCGAGGCGCGGATGAGTGCCGCCGTCCCGCGCCGCGCCCGCCGCCGCGGCGCCGGCGAGCGGGGGGCCGCCGCCGTGGAGTTCGCCATCTATCTCCCCATGCTGTTCGTCCTGCTGTCGGTTGCGCTGCCGCTGGCGTCGATGCTGGTCACCCAGCTCCGGCTCGAGCGGGTCGCCGCCGCGTCGTCGCACTTCGCCACCGCCATGCCGGGCGGGACGGTGCCGGGCCAGACCTTCACCGCGGGACAGAACTCGCAGCGGCCCACCTGCCAGGACGTCGTCAACGACGTCCGGGCGCGGGCGGCCGCGGCGGGGGTCGCGGAGCCGCTGGCGGTGACCGTGACCGTCTACTACCCGAACGGCGCGACCACCGCCGCGGTGAAGTGCTCCGCGCCCGCCCACCTGTCCGCCGTCCTCAACGACGCGGTGGACGCCACCGGCGGCTCGATCGGGTCGACCGCCAGCCGGCTGGGGCTCCAGGACTGGGGCGCCGTCGGCACCGGGACGTGCGTCCCGTCACAGGGACCCTGTCCAGGAAGTAAGCAGGTGACGGTCACGGCCGATAAGCACCTTGGCTTCTTCGGTTTCATCGCCGCGGCGGCCGGCCTGCCCGCCCCGTCGACCGTCTCCATGACCGCATCCGCGGCCAACCGCCAGGAGTAGGACCTCATATGCGCAAGCTCAACATCACCCTGATCGCAGGCGTCGTGCTGGCCCTGGCGGGGGCCATCCTGGTGTTCAGCTACGGCCACAGCGTGGACAGCAAGATCGCGGCCGGTCGGCAGATGGTCCCGGTGCTCGTGGCGACGCAGGACATCCCGTCGAACACGAAGCCGGCAGCCCTCGGGTCGATGACGACGACGCAACAGGTGCCGACCGCGTACGTGCAGGCGCACGCGCTGCGGTCGCTCGCGCAGGCGCCGACCAGCGGTGTGCTGCTGGGGCCGGTGGTCAAGGGCGCGCAGCTGTCCTCGACCATGTTCGGCAACCCCAGCACCACGCAGGCCGTCACGCCGCCGAAGGGCAAGGTCGACGTCGCGATCTCCGTCGGGCTGACGCCGGGCATGCTCCACTACGTCAGCGCGGGCAGCGACGTCGACATGTTCGTCACCTACGGCTCGTCGACCTCGGGCCCCGTCGGGGCGGCCCCGGCGGGCACGGCCGCGAGCCCCGCCTGCGGCGTCAAGGGCGGCGGCGGTTCCTGCACCAAGCTCTTCGCGACCGGCGTCCGGGTGGTCAGCGTGACCCAGGCCAGCGCGACGCAGACGTCCGGCGCTGCCGGTAGCACCACCACGCCGGCGGCCACCGACGGCGGCAACGTGCTCGCCGTGCTCGAGGTGACCCCCGACCTGGCCGAGAAGATCGTCAACGCCGTCAACGGCGGCAGCATCTACCTGGCCCTCACCGGCAGCGGCGACCTGCACACCACCACCGGCACGAACCAGGCCGACGTGATCGGAAGCAACCAGTGACACAGCCGGAGAACAGCGGCGCGCAGCGCGCGCACGCCGGGATGGACCTGTCCGCGGTACGGCTGCGGCCGTCTCCGACGGGAGACACCGGCGCGCGGTCGCGGCGGTCCGGCGGCCGGGCGGCGGCGCAGCCCGAGCCGGCCCGGAACCGACCTGCTCCTGCTCCTGCTCCGCTGCCGGACGACCGGCGCACGGGGGGTCGGGCGGTCCGGCGGGAGGCTGCCGCCCCGGCGCGGCCCGTGGCGGCACCGAAAGCAACCGTGCGCCCTCACGCCCGCGTCATCGTGCCCGAGGGCGGCGTCGCCGTGCTCGACCGCAGTGGCCAGCTGCTCCCGCTGGTCCCGGACGCCCTGGACCTGCTCGGCCTCGAGGACCTGGTCCGCGACGCGGGTCCGGCGACCGCGTTCGGGCCGGAAACCACCCGGGCGGACGTCGTACTGCTCGGCCCGCGGGAGCTCAGCCCTGCCGGGCTGCGGCGCATCGCCAAGGTCGTCCGGCGGCACCCCTTCACGGTCATCGCCGCGCTCGTGGAGGACGGCGGCCCGACCGTCGCCGAGCTCCGGGCCGCCGGGATCGCCGTGCGCATCCGCGGGCCCATCACGCTCCGGCGCGTGGCGACCGCGCTCGACGCCGCCTATACCGAGCTGGACCGGCTCGCCGACGACGCCGACCTGCTGCGGGCCGAGCCGCCGGGCACCGACGACACCGACGACACCGACGAGGCGGAGGCCCCCGCCACGACGGCCGGGGCCTGGGCGGACGAGGACCCGGCCGCCGCGTGGCCGGACGACGACGAGGAGCCGCTCGACGCGGCAGACCAGCTCCCGGTCTACGGGGAGCCGGACGGGGCCGACGCCGACGAGGACGGTGCGCCGGCGCCCCGCGCGTCGGGACCTGCCGACGCCGACGTCATCGACATCGCCGACTACCTCCCGGGCGAGGAGGCGACGGACGACGACGCGGACACGTACACCTACGAGGCCGGGGATGCCGCGGACGAGTTCGAGGACGAGTTCGAGGACGACACCGAGGACGGCTACGAGGCCGAGGAGTTCGAGGACGACACCGAGGACGACACCGGGGACGAGCTCGAGGCGGACGACGAGGGCGACTTCGAGGACGAGCTCGACGCCGGGGACGAGCTCGAGGCGGACGACGAGGGCGACTTCGAGGACGAACTCGATACCGGCGCCGAGCTCGAGGCGGACGAATTCGACGACGAGTTCGAGGACCTCGACGCGTCCGACGACGAAGCCGAGGACGCCCCCTTCGACGGCCCCGACCCGGACGACTACCTGCCGGAAGGGCTCCCGTTGCGCGGCTCCGCCCGCGCCGTCGGGTACCTCGACGACGACGAGGACGACTCCTTCGTCGCGGCGGGCCCGGCAGGCGATCTGGGCGTCGCAGGGGCGCGCGCGCCGATCGTCCGCGAGGCAACGATGCTCACCGTCGCGTCCGCCACCGGCGGGTGCGGCAAGACTTTCTTCGCCACCAACCTGGCCGCCCTGTGCGCGCGGTCGGGCTCGAAGGTGCTGCTGGTCGACCTCGACCTGCAGTTCGGCGAGGTGGCAGCCGCCCTGCGCGTGCGCCACCCGTACTCGGTCTACGACGGGCTGTACGACGCGCAGGGGCGCCCGCTGCCCGAGCGCGAGCTGGAGGAGCACCTGCACGAGCTGGTGTTCCCGCACTCGCTCGGTTTCGACGTGCTCACGGCGCCGCGCGATCCCGCTCTCGCCGACTACGTGGGCGCCCGCGACGCGACCCGCGTCCTCGACGCCGTCTCGCCGCGCTACGACGTCATCGTCGTGGACACGCCCCCCTCGCTGAACGAGGTCGTGCTCACCGCGCTCGACCGCAGCGACGTGGTCGCCGTCCTCGCGACGCTGGACGTCCCGAGCCTGAAGAACCTCACGGTCTTCCTCGAGACGCTGCGCCGGCTGCACATCGACGACTCGCGGCTGCGGCTGATGCTCAACAAGGTCGAGGACGACATCGGCATCAACGTGGGCCAGGCGCAGGACGCGTTCGACAAGCGGTTCGTCGCCGAGATCCCGCTCGCCCGCATCGTCAGCAAGTCGATCAACGCCGGCACCGTCGTCGTCGAGCTGGAGCCGCGCGGCGCGGTCAGCCGCGCCGTGGGGCGTGCCGCCGCCAACATCCTGCCGCCGGAGCTCGTCCAGGTCGCGTCGCCGCAGGACGCCGCCGAGCCCCGCAAGGGCCGGCTGCGCCGGATGTTCCACCGCCCCGACGGCAGCGTCGGGTGATCCGCCCGTCCCGTCCTGCCCGCACCGACCCGATCCCGAGGAGTTCGCCGTGAGACTGTCCGAGCGTCTGGCATCCGCCGACGACACGTCGGACGTGCCGCGGCCGCGCCCACCCGTGGTGGACCGTCCGGTCACAGCCCGGCCGCAGCCCGCACCGCAGTCCGCACCGTCGTCCGCGCCGGCGCCCGCCGCGCCGGCGCCTGCCGCACGGCGCACCCGGCCGGCGCCCCCGCCGGTGCCCACGCGGGGTCGGGTCCGCCGTCCGAACGACCCCACGGAGGGGCTCGACGAGGTCGACGCGCTCAAGCTGAAGGTGCGCAACGCGACCGTCGCCAGCCTCGGGCCCGAACTCTCCCAGGCCGACAACATCGCCGAGGCCCGTGTCCGGCAGGAGATCGAGGCGCACCTCGAGGAGGCGCTGCGCGGCAACCGGTCGCTGACGATGTCGCCGACCGAACGGGCCGTGTTCGTCGAGCAGAGCCTCGCCGACATGCTCGGCTGGGGCGCCCTGTCGCCGCTGCTGCGCGACCCCGCCGTCACCGAGATCATGTGCAACAACCACCGCGAGATCTGGGTGGAGAAGGGCGGCCGCATCGAGCGGTCGGACGTGCGCTTCCCCAGCGAGGGCGCCTACCGGACCGTCATCGACCGCATGCTCGCGGGCGTCGGCCGCCGAGTCGACGAGTCGAGCCCCATGGCGGACGGCCGGCTGCCCGACGGCAGCCGCATCAACGCGGTGCTGCCGCCGCTGTCGGTGCGCGGCCCCGTGCTCACGATCCGGCGCTTCCCGGACAAGGCGATGACGGTCACGGACCTGATCGCCCGCGAGTCCCTGTCGCAGGACGCCGCCGTCTTCCTGGAGGCGGCGGTGCGCGGCAAGTGCAACGTGCTGGTGTCGGGGGGTACCGGCACCGGTAAGACGACGCTGCTCAACGTCCTGTCCAGCTTCATCCCCGAGGACGAGCGCGTCATCACCGTCGAGGACGCCGCGGAGCTCCGGCTCTCCCAGCCTCACGTCGTGGTGCTGGAGGCCCGGCCGGCGAACATCGAGGGTGCCGGTGAGGTCTCCATCCGCGACCTGGTGCGCAACGCGCTGCGGATGCGTCCCGACCGCATCGTCGTCGGTGAGGTCCGTGACGCCGCCGCACTCGACATGCTCCAGGCGATGAACACCGGTCACGAGGGCTCCCTCACAACCGTGCACGCCAACACGCCCCGCGATGCGCTGTCCCGCATCGAGACCATGGTGCTGTTCTCCGGCCTGGACCTGCCGCTGCGCGCCATCCGCGAGCAGGTGGCGAGCGCGATCGACCTGATCGTGCAGCTGGAGCGGCGCCCCGACGGCGCGCGTGTCGTCAACTACATCACCGAGGTGCAGGGCCGCGAGGGCGAGACCATCACCCTGCAGGACATCTACCGCCGCACCCCGGGTGGCCGGCTGGAGGCGACCGGCCTGCGGCCGAGCGTCGCCGAGAAGATGGCCGAGCGCGGCGTCACCCTGCCCGCCACACACTTCCGCGGGCCGAACGGCCCCACGGCCGACCCGGGGTTCGCCAGCCGTGTGCGGCGGCCCCGGTGACCGGCCTGGACATCCTGGCGATGCTGTTCGTCGCCGGCGGCATCGGGCTGGTCGCCATCGCGCTCTGGCAGCGGGACGCCCGCCGCGTGGTCGACCTGCGGCAGGAGCTGGAGCTCACCTACCTCGACGACGCCCCGAAGGACGCCGCCGAGGGATCGAGCCTGCTCGCCCGGTCCGGCGTCATCGCGGAGCGGGCCCTGGCCGGCACGTCGCTGCTCGGCCGCCTCGGCGAGGTCGTGGAGCGTTCCTCCTGGCGGGTGAGCCCGGGCGAGTTGGCCGTCGTCAGCGCCGTCGCGGGGTTGGGGGCGTTCGGGCTGGCACTGCTGGTCGGCCTGCCCGTGTTCCTGGCCCCGCTGGTCGGGATGATCGCCCTCGGGCTGCCCTACCTGCTCTGCTCGTCGTCGGTGAGCAAGCGGACGCGCGCCTTCGAGCAGCAGTTCCCGGACATCCTGGACCTGATGTCGGCCTCCCTGGAGGCCGGTGCCGGCGTGCCGCAGGCCCTGGAGCTCATCGTTGCCGAGGCGGACGACCCGGCCGCCAGTGAGTTCAGCGCGGTCCTCGCGACCTCGCGGCTCGGCACCCCCTGGGTCGAGGCGCTCCGCGCCATGGCGCAGCGGCTGGGCAGCCGCGACGTCGACTGGACCGTGCAGGCCATCAGCGTGCAGCAGCGCACCGGCGGCCGGCTGGCGGAGGTGCTGCGCATCGTCGCCACCACCATGCGCGCCCGCGAGGAGATCCGCCGCGAGCTCCAGGCGCTGACCGCGGAGGGCCGGCTCTCCGCCTACGTGCTCGGCGGCCTGCCGATCGCCTTCGGCCTCTTCCTCGAGGTGGCGCAGCCGGCCTACGCCCGCCCGTTGTTCACCACGTTCCTCGGCCTCGTGATGGTCGGGGGCGCGGTTCTCCTCAATGCGGCCGCGTTCGTGTGGATGCGCAAGATCATCAAGATCGAGGTCTGAGATGCTCTACGTGGCGATGCTGATCATGGCGGTCGGCCTGGGCCTGTCCGTCGTGGCGGGGACGACCGCCTTGGCCCGGTCGCGCGCGTCCATGCTGCGGGGCGAGTCGCTGCCCGACATCTATACCCAGCTCGTTCCCGAGGGGGTGCTCGGCCCCGGCGGCCTGCTGCCGGAGCCCACCGAGCCGTCGCTGCTGGTGCGGGTCGGCGAGCCGCTCTTCCTGCGGGCAGCGGACCTCGTGTCGCGCCTCTCGCCCACCGCAGCCCGGGAGTCGCGGCGGAAGCGGCTGGTCTACGCGGGACTGGACGGCATCCTCCCCGTGGAGCGCGTGCTCGGCTTCAAGGCTGCGGCTGCGGCCGCCGGCCTCGCCGTCGGCGTCCTCCTGTCCTTCATCCTCAGCTTCCCCGTGTGGCTCACCGTTCTGGTGCCGGCCGTCATGGGGTACTTCGTGCCCGACGCGATCCTGTCCAGCAAGGCCGACGACCGGCAGGCCGACATCGGGCGGGATCTGCCCGAGGCCATCGACCTGCTCGCCGTCACCGTGGAGGCGGGGCTCGGCCTGGAGCAGGCCATCGCCATCGTGGGGGAGAACCTCGAGGGCCCGCTGGGCGACGAGCTGCACCGGCTGCTGAAGGAGATCGAGCTGGGCATCCCGCGCCGCGAGGCACTGGCCGCGCTCCGCGACCGGGTGAGCGTGCCGGAGCTCTCGGCGTTCGTGGTGGCCCTCATCCAGGCCGACCGGATGGGTGTGGCCGTCTCGGACGTCCTCAAGGTGCAGGCGCACCAGGTGCGGCTCAAGCGGCGGCAGCACGCCCGGGAGACCGCGGCGAAGACGCCGGTCAAGATTCTCTTCCCGGTCATCTTCCTGATCCTGCCGTCCCTGTTCGTCATCACGCTCGGCCCGGCAGCCATCACGATCATGACCGAGTTCAGCCGGACCAGCTAGGCGGGCGGGGGAGGGGTTCCGGCAGGACGGGTGGAGGGCGCGGCGGAATACGACGCGCCGACCCCGTGGTTGCTGGGGTATGCCACGGGCGTTAGTCTCGGTGGTGCACCAGCGACGTCGCCTCGGTCGGCGTGCCGACCCGGGCCACTCCTGGTGTCAGAGATCGCCTGGTACAGATCGCTGGTGGTTCGGTGAGCCGCCACGCGGGTGCCGGACACCCTGGCCATGCAGGCCTGGCTTTCCCAGCATCCGGCGTGAGTCGCACCGCATCCTGACCCGCGGTTGACGCGTTCTCCCGTACGGATCCGCACGACGCCGTCGAGACGGCTGCACGGAGCACGCAGGACGTGCGCAGTTCACACCGCCTACCCGTCTGGGTACGCGACCAGAGGGGAAAGGACCCTCCTTGTCAGATAGCACCGATCTGCTCGACCCCGGCGCCACGAGCGCCCCCGCGTCAGACGCGGCGTCGAGCACGGCGGAACAGACCACCAAGTCCACCCGGGACCGAGCGGCCACGGGGGGTCTCTCCGCCAAGCTCCTGCCCGAGTTGCAGCAGCTGGCGGCCGGGCTCGGCATCACGGGTGCGGGGCGGCTCCGCAAGGGGCAGCTCATCGCAGCCATTCAGACCGCCCAGGGCGGCATGGGCACCGCTGCGCCCGCGCAGTTGGCCCCCGCGACCCTCGGCCACCCGGTTCCGGAGCAGGCGACGGCCGCGGAGACCCCCTCGGGCCCCGCCAACGGTGAGGCCGGCCCCGGCCGCACGCGGCGACGCGCCAGCCGCTCCGCCGGTGCGCCGGAGAACGAGGCCGGCCGGGACGCGCTGCCGTTCGGCGAACCCGCCGCTGCCGACGCGCCCGCCGCCGAGGCCACCCGCCCGGCGACCACCGGCACCGAGCCTGGCGAGGCCCGCACCACCGGCGACGAAGGGGCCCCCGGCCAGCGGCCGGTGGACCGCAACGCGCGTCGCCGTGAGCGGCCGCGCGCCGACGGCCAGGACGGCCAGGCCCCGCGCGACGGCCAGAACGCCCGCGAGGGTCGGGACGGCCAGAGCAACCGTGAGGGTCAGTCGCCCCGCGAGGGCCGCGACAACAACCGCGACAACAACCGCGACGGCCAGAACAACCGCGAGGGCCGGGACAACAACCGCGACGGCCAGAGCAGCCGCGAGGGCCGGGACAACAACCGGGACAACAACCGGGACAACAACCGCGACGGCCAGAACAACCGCGACGGCGGCCAGAACCGCAACCGCAACGGCCAGGGCAACAGCAACAGCAACAACCGGTTCGACGAGGAGGACGGCAGCGGTCGCCGCGGCCGCTTCCGTGAGCGGCGCAACCGGCGGGGCCGGCAGGGCGGCGGCTTCGACGAGACCGAGCCGGTCATCCGCGAGGACGACGTCCTGGTCCCCGTCGCGGGCATCCTGGACGTCCTCGACAACTACGCGTTCGTGCGGACCAGCGGCTACCTGCCCGGCCCGAACGACGTGTACGTGTCGCTCAACCTGGTGCGCCGCAGCGGCCTGCGCCGCGGTGACGCGGTCACGGGTGCGGTTCGGCAGCAGTCGGACGCCCCCCCCGCCGGCGCCAACGACCGTCCGAACAAGTTCAACGCCCTGGTGCGGCTGGACACGGTCAACGGTCAGTCGCCCGAGGAGGCGAAGAAGCGGCCGGAGTTCATGAAGCTCACGCCGCTGTACCCGCAGGATCGGCTGCGCCTCGAGACCGAGCCGAACATCATGACGACGCGGATCATCGACCTCGTCGCCCCCATCGGGAAGGGCCAGCGTGGCCTGATCGTCAGCCCGCCGAAGGCCGGCAAGACGATGGTCCTGCAGTCGATCGCCAACGCGATCACGCAGAACAACCCCGAGTGCCACCTGATGGTCGTTCTTGTCGACGAGCGGCCCGAAGAGGTCACGGACATGCAGCGCTCGGTGAAGGGCGAGGTCATCGCCTCGACCTTCGACCGGCCGCCGGCGGACCACACCACGGTCGCCGAGCTGTCCATCGAGCGCGCGAAGCGGCTGGTCGAGCTGGGTCACGACGTCGTCGTGCTCCTGGACTCCATCACCCGGCTGGGCCGGGCCTACAACCTCGCCGCCCCGGCGAGCGGCCGGATCCTGTCCGGCGGTGTCGACTCGACGGCGCTCTACCCGCCGAAGCGGTTCCTCGGCGCGGCCCGCAACATCGAGAACGGCGGCAGCCTCACGATCCTCGCCACCGCGCTCGTCGAGACGGGCTCGACGATGGACACGGTGATCTTCGAGGAGTTCAAGGGCACCGGCAACATGGAGCTCAAGCTCGACCGGAAGCTCGCCGAGCGGCGCGTCTTCCCCGCGGTGGACGTCGACGCGTCCGGCACCCGCAAGGAGGAGATCCTCCTGGCTCCGGACGAGCTCCGGATCGTGCTCCAGCTCCGCCGGGTCCTCCACGCCCTGGACAGTCAGCAGGCGCTCGACCTGCTGCTGGACAAGATGAAGGAGACCCACACGAACGTGGAGTTCCTGCTCCAGATCGCCAAGACGTCCCCCGGCAGCGACTAGCACCGACCAGCCGGACCGGAATGCCGGGCGGCGCCACCCCGTTACAGGGGAGGCGCCGCCCTCGGCTGCGCACCACCGTCGGGCATCTGAGACACTCGACGGACATCCCACTCAGGTTCCGGTTCACGGACGCGAGCGGCCGACCCGGCCGCGATCCGACCCGGCGCCGTCTTCCGCGAGGAGATCTCCCTTGAAGACCGATATCCACCCGGGCTACAGCGAGCTGGCCGTCACCTGCTCCTGCGGCAACACCTTCACCACGCGGTCGACGCGGTCGGGCAGCATGCACGCCGACGTCTGCTCCGCCTGCCACCCGTTCTACACGGGCAAGCAGAAGATCATGGACGTGGGTGGGCGCGTCGACAAGTTCGAGAAGCGCTTCGGCAAGCGTCAGGCCGGCCAGCCCCTCACCGGCCGCAAGTAGCTCCGTCACGGCGCCCGCACCCCGTCCACCGACGGGGTCGGGCGCCGTTTCGTCTGTCCAGGGGCCGCCGCACCGCCGCGGGGACCCCGCCGCGACCCTCCGGTCAGGAGAACCATGAACACCGACGGTCTGGACGCCCTGCTCGCGGAGCACGCGGAGCTGGAGCAGCGCCTCGCCGACCCCGCGGTGCACGCCGACCAGGCCACGGCCCGGTCGCTGGCCAAGCGCTACGCCGAGCTCGGCCCCACGGTCGAGGTCCTGCACGCGCTGCGGGCCACGACCGACGACCTGCAGGCCGCGCGCGAGCTCGCCCTCGAGGACTCCTCCTTCGCCGAGGAGGCCCGGGCGCTGGAGCAGCGCATCGAGGAGCAGACGGAGCGGCTGCGCCACCTCCTGCTGCCCACGGACCCGTTCGACGACAAGGACGTCATCCTCGAGATCAAGGCGGGGGAGGGCGGCGACGAGTCGGCGTTGTTCGCCGGCGACCTGCTGCGCATGTACCTGCGGTACGCGGAGCGGCAGGGTTGGCGCACGGAAATCCTCGAGTCCACCCCTTCCGACCTGGGCGGCTACAAGGACGTGCAGGTCGCGCTGAAGGGCCGGGGCGCCAACGGCACGTGGGCCCGGCTGAAGTTCGAGGGTGGCGTTCACCGCGTCCAGCGGGTGCCCGCGACCGAGTCGCAGGGGCGGATCCACACCTCGGCGGCCGGCGTGCTGGTGCTGCCGGAAGCGGAGGAGGTGGACGTGACCATCGACCCGAACGAGCTGCGCATCGACGTGTTCCGCTCGTCGGGACCCGGCGGCCAGAGCGTGAACACCACCGACTCCGCCGTCCGGATCACCCACCTGCCCACCGGCGTCGTCGTGAGCATGCAGAACGAGAAGTCGCAGCTGCAGAACCGCGAAGCGGGCATGCGCGTGCTGCGCGCCCGGCTGCTGGCGCTCGCGCTGGAGCAGCAGGCCGCGCAGGCCTCGGCTGCCCGAGCCTCCCAGGTGCGCACCGTGGACCGCAGCGAGCGCATCCGCACGTACAACTTCGCGGAGAACCGGATCAGCGACCACCGCGTGGGCTACAAGGCCTACAACCTGGACCAGGTGCTGGACGGCGACCTCGACGGCGTCATCGACGCGCTGACCCGCGCGGACACGGAGGCCCAGCTGGCGGCGGCGGGGGCCGCGTGACCGCGCAGCCCGAGGCCGCCGGGACCGTCCCGGCGCCGCAGCCCCTGCGGGCGGCGCTCGCCGAGGCCACCGCCACGCTCGCCGCGGCCGGGGTGGACAGCGCCCGCCACGACGCGGAGGCGCTGGCCGCGCACCTGCTGGGCGTGCCCCGCTCCCGGCTGGTGCTGGTCGACACCCTCGACGGCGTCGACGTCGCGGCGTTCGGCCGGCTGGTGCAGCGCCGCGCGGGACGCCAGCCGTTGCAGCACCTGCTGGGCAGCGCCGCGTTCCGCCGCCTGGAGCTGGAGGTCGGCCCAGGCGTCTTCGTGCCCCGGCCCGAGACCGAGTCCGTCGTCGGCTGGGCGCTCGACGCGATGGCGGCCCGCGGCTGGGACGCCCCGCTCGTGGTCGACCTCTGCACCGGCTCCGGAACCATCGCGCTCTCGGTCGCCCAGGAGTGCCCGGGCGCCACGGTCTACGCGGTGGAACGCTCCGCGGAGGCCGTCGTCTGGACCCGCCGCAACGCCGCGACCCGCGCCGCCGCGGGGGACACCCCGGTCACCGTCGTCCACGGCGATGCCGCCGACGCCCTGCCCGAGCTGGACGGCCGGGTCGACGTGGTGCTCTCCAACCCGCCGTACGTCGCCGAGCACGAGGCGGCCCAGGTCGACCCCGAGGTGCTCGACCACGACCCGCACGAGGCGCTGTTCGCCGGCTCGGACGGGCTCGACGTCGTGCGGATCGTCGCCGTGCGCGCCGCGGACCTGCTGCACCCGGGCGGCCTGCTGGTCGTCGAGCACAGCGACCGGCAGGGCGAGACGGCGCCCGCGCTGCTGCGTTCGCTGGGCGGTTGGAGCGAGGTCGCCGACCACCGTGACCTGGTCGGGCGCGACCGGTTCGTGACCGCGGTCCGCACCCCGGGGACGCCCCCCGCCTGACCTCGCGGGCGGCCTGCCACCATACGGCCGTGGCCTTCTACGACTGCTCCCAGCCGTTCGACCGCGAGGTCGGACTGCAGGCCGCCGAGCGCGCCGTGCGCAACAGCGACCTCGTGGTCCTGCCCACCGACACGGTCTACGGCATCGGCTGCGACGCGTTCTCCGCGGCGGCCGTCGGCGAGCTGCTCGCCGCCAAGGGGCGCGGGCGCGACATGCCGGTCCCCGTGCTGATCGGTTCCTGGGCGACGCTCGACGGGCTGGTCGACCGCGTCCCCGAAGCCGCCCGCGAGCTGCAGCGGGCCTTCTGGCCGGGCGGTCTCACCCTCGTCGTGCGGCACAGCCGCTCGCTCGCCTGGGACCTCGGCGACGCGGCCGGCACCGTCGCGGTCCGCATGCCGCTGCACCCCGTCGCCATCGAACTCCTGCAGCGCGTCGGCCCGATGGCCGTGAGCTCGGCCAACCGCACGGGCCTGCCGCCGGCCTCCGACGCCCAGCAGGCGCTGGCGCAGCTCGGCGACGCGGTCGCCGTGTACCTGGACGGCGGCCCGGTGGGGGAGGCGGTGCCCAGCAGCATCGTCGACGTCGCGAGCGACGGTCCGCCCCGGCTGTTGCGGGCGGGCGCCGTCGGCGTGGACGCCCTGCGGGAGGTCGTCCCCGACCTGGTGGTCCCGGCGGCGGGCTGACCCGCCCGCCCGGGCTGCCCGTAGACTCGCGGTGCTGCCCCTGCCCGGCCTGCGCCCGGGGTTGGCGCCGCACCTCCGCTCTGTACCTGCTCGCTCCCACCCGCCCGAGACCGACGACGAGGTTGCGCCATGGACGCCAGCACGCCCTTCTGGGGCCCCGACTTCGACGCGTTGCAGGACACCGACCCGGAGATCGCGGGGGTCGTCCTCGATGAGCTCGCGCGGCTGCGCGGCGGGCTGCAGCTCATCGCCAGCGAGAACTTCACCTCGCCGGCCGTGCTGGCGGCGCTGGGCAGCACCCTGTCCAACAAGTACGCCGAGGGGTACCCGGGCCGGCGGTACTACGGCGGGTGCGAGGTCGTGGACCGCGCCGAGGAGATCGGCATCGCCCGCGCCAAGGAGCTGTTCGGGGCGCAGCACGCGAACCTGCAGCCGCACAGCGGCGCCAGCGCGAACTTCGCCGCCTACGGCGCGCTGCTGACCCCCGGGGACACGGTCCTCGCGATGAGCCTGCCGCACGGCGGCCACCTCACGCACGGCAGCAAGGTCAGCTTCAGCGGCAAGTGGTTCAACGTCGTGGCCTACGGCGTCCGGCAGGACACCGAGCTCATCGACTACGACGAGGTCGAGCGCCTCGCGCACGAGCACAAGCCGAAGATGATCATCTGCGGCGCCACGGCCTACCCGCGCCTCATCGACTTCGCCCGGTTCCGCGCCATCGCCGACGCGGTGGGGGCCTGGCTCATGGTCGACGCGGCCCACTTCATCGGGCTCGTGGCCGGCAAGGCGATCCCCAGCCCCGTGCCGTACGCCGACGTCGTCTGCTTCACGACGCACAAGGTCCTGCGGGGGCCGCGCGGCGGCATGATCCTCTGCACGGAGGAGCTGGCCCCGCGCATCGACAAGGCCGTCTTCCCGTTCAGCCAGGGCGGTCCGCTGATGCACGCGGTGGCGGCGAAGGCGGTGGCGCTCAAGGAGGCCATGAGCCCCGACTACCAGCGCTACGCCCGCCAGGTGATCTCGAACGCCCAGGCGCTGGCCGAGGGGCTGGCGGGGGAGGGCATCCGGCCCACCTCCGGCGGCACCGACACACACCTCGCGCTGCTGGACCTGCGCGGCATCGGGGTCACCGGCAAGGACGCCGAGGCCCGCACCGGCGCGGCCGGCATCGTGCTCAACAAGAACGCCATCCCGTACGACCCGCAGCCGCCGATGGTGGCCAGCGGTGTCCGGGTGGGGACCCCCAGCGTCACCACGCAGGGCATGGTCGAGACGGACATGAAGGAGATCGCCGGACTGCTCGGTCGGGCGGTCCGGGACGCCGACGGGTCGGCCGCGGCCGGCATCCGGGAGGCCGTGGCCGGGCTGGTGCAGCGCCACCCCGCCTACCCGCGGGGCTGAAAGCTCCCGGTGCGCCGCTCGCGTCCCGGCCGGAGGGCCGCGTGACGCGCCTAAGCTCACCGCGATGAGGGAGTACGCCCTGGCCGCGCTCGTGGCCGCCGTCGTGACGTACCTGACGACGCCGGTCGTGCGCCGCTGTGCCGTGGCGTGGGGTGCCGTGGCCGCGGTGCGCGAACGCGACGTCCACTCCGTCCCCACGCCGCGCCTCGGCGGCGTCGCCATGTTCCTCGGGCTGTCGGCCGGCCTGCTGGTGGCCCGGCACACCCCCGTGCTGCACGACGTGCTGCGGGGGTCGGCCGAGCCCAGGGGGGTCTTCTGGGGCGGCCTCGTCATCTGCGCCGTGGGCGTGGTCGACGACCGGTGGGGGCTCGACGCGTTCACCAAGCTCGCCGGGCAGATCTGCGCGGCGGGTGTGATGGTCACGCTCGGCGTGCAGCTCAGCTACGCCGTCGTGCCCGGCCTCGGGGCGGTGAGCATCTCGCCCGACATGGCCGTGCCGGTGACGGTGCTGCTCGTCGTGATCATCGTCAACGCCGTCAACTTCGTGGACGGGCTCGACGGGCTCGCGGCCGGCGTCGTGGGGATCGCGGCGCTCGGATCGTTCGCCTACTCCTACATCCTCCTGGCCAGCCTCGGGGTGCTCCGGGAGGCGCCGGGGACCATGCTGGCGGCGGTGCTGGTCGGCGTGTGCGCCGGCTTCCTGCCGCACAACTTCTCGCCGGCCCGACTGTTCATGGGCGACTCCGGCTCGATGCTCATCGGGCTGGTCCTGGCCGGGGCGGTGACCTCCGCCATCGGCCAGGTGGACGCCGGCAGCCTGCGCGAGTCCACGCAGTCGGTGCCCTTCCTGGTGCCGCTGCTCATCCCCGTGGCGGTCCTGGCGCTTCCGTTCCTCGACCTGGCGATGGCGGTGGTCCGGCGCACGCTGTCGGGTAAGTCCCCCTTCGCGCCCGACAAGCTGCACCTGCACCACCGGCTGCTGGAGATCGGGCACTCGACACGACGGGCGGTGCTCCTCATGTACGTGTGGTCCGCGCTGGTGGGACTGGGGGCGGTCGCCCTCTTCTTCAGCAGTGGCCCCCTGCTCGTCCTCGCCGGCCTTGGCGTCGTCGCCGTCCTGGCGGGCGGCGCGGTCCTGCTGCCGCGCTGGCGCCGTCCCCGGGGGGTGTCGTCGTGACGACCCCCGACCCGGGCGGTCCCCGGCGCACGGGCGCCTTCGGCCGGCCCGCCCCGCTCCCCGGCGAGCGGGCTGTGCGGCGCCGGCAGGCCGCCATGGCGCCGCGGGTCACGGTGCCCGGGCTGCGGGCGCTGCGCGGCGACCCCACCGCCGAGACGTGGGTGAGCCGCTCCGCCGCCCTGGCCGGCGCCCCGGTCGCGCTCGTGGTCGTGGTGGTCGCCGCCCTCGTGGGCGGCGGCGGACCGGCGGCGGGGGCGCTCGGCGGCGCCGCCCTGGCGGGTGTCGTGGCCGCGGTGGGGCTGGCGGCGCAGGCGGTGGCCCCACGGCTGCCGGCGGCCCGGCTGCCGGTGGTCGTCGCGTGCTCCTACCTGGGCAAGCTCGCCGCGGTCGCCCTGGGGCTGGGGCTCGCACGGCTGCTGCCGTCGGACGACCTGCACTGGTTCGGCATCGCTTTCGTGGCCGCGTTCGTCGCCGGCCTGGTCGTTTCCGTGCCGCTCGCCGCCCGTTCCCGGGTGCCGCTGGGGCCGGCTGCGGACCCCGCCTCTACGCCTCGCAACTGAGATGGGTCTGAGGCGTCACCCGGCCGTGAAGGGCACTCCGGCCGGTTTGGTATGGTCGCGCCGATGAGCAGCGGTCGCTCGGCCAACAGGCTTGAGGGCTCGGACGAGGTCTGGGCCATCAGCGCAACCCTGGTCGGCGGCCCGCTCGTCTGGGCCGCGATCGGTTACGGCGTCGACCACCTCGTCGGCACGAAATGGTTCGTGGTGGTCGGGCTCGTGATCGGGGCCGTCGTCTCCTTCTGGCTGGCGATGACCCGAGAGCGACGGATGGCGGAGCACCCGCTCCAACCCAAACGGCGGCGCTCCGGCGCCGCTCCGGGCACGCCCGGGGCCGTGGGGGAACCGCCCGCGGCCGACGGCCCGCCCGGCCCGCAGGCCTGACGGCCTCGGCCGGCACCCGCCGCTCCATGGCACGGCTCCACCGCACGTTGACCACCTGAACGCCCGCCCACCGCACTGCCGAGCACCGCGGCACCGCCGCCGCACCGCACCGGGTTCCCCGGAGCGCGTGCGCAGCGACTGCCGCGGCCGACCTACAGGAGACGGACGCTGAACGCGCTGGCCAGCCTCATGCAGTCGGGCCTGTCCTCGCCCCTGGCCGGGACCGCCGCCTCGCTGCCCTCCAAGGTGCACGGGCCGTTCAAGGCTCCGGGCGCCGAGGACTTCTTCTTCTCGCCCATCGCCTTCTTCGGTCACCCGCTGGGCTTCACCGCATTCGGTGCCCGGTGGGGCCTCAACCGCGTCGTGCTGCTCGAGTTCCTGACCGCGGGCGTCGTGTGCGGGGTCTTCGCCCTCGCCGCCCGGCGCGCCAGGGTCGTGCCGGGGAAGTACTCGGTGCAGAACGTCACGGAGATGGTGCTGGAGTTCGTCCGGCGCGACGTCGTCGACGAGACGCTCGGCACGGAGGGGCACCGCTTCTACGGCTACTTCGTGGCGGTCTTCTGCTTCGTCCTCGTCGGCAACCTGTTCGAGATCGTGCCGCTGGTGAACTTTCCGGTCACGTCGCGGATGGCGATCCCGTTCTTCCTCGCGATCTTCACCTGGGTGCTCTTCAACTACCAGGGGATCAAGCGGCACGGCTTCGGGCAGTACATGAAGAACAGCATCGTGCCGCCGGGCGTGCCCTGGTACCTGCTGCTCCTCGTGGTCCCGATCGAGTTCATCTCGACGTTCGTGCTGCGGCCGTTCACGCTCGCCATCCGGCTCTGCGCGAACATGATCGCGGGTCACCTGACGCTCGGCATCTTCTTCGCCGCGACCCAGTACCTGCTGGCCGGCGTCCTCTACGAGAAGGCCTTCACGGCCATCTTCGGCATCGGCAGCCTGCTCATGTGCTTCGTCTTCACGGCCTTCGAGCTGCTGGTCGGCGCACTGCAGGCCTACATCTTCGTCCTCCTCACCGGCGTGTACCTGGCCGGATCGCTCGAGCCCGAGCACTAGAGGGACGGCTCCACCGGTTCTCGCCGGCGCGGGCCCCGCGCTCGGTTCACCCCAGGAAGGAAGCAAGTCGTGGCAGTCAACGAGATCGTTCTCGCGGCGACCAACAGCGTCAGCGGCAACGCGAACACCCTCGGCTACGGCCTCGCGGCCATCGGCCCGGGCATCGGCGTCGGTTTCGTCGTCGGTAAGACCATCGAGGGCATCGCCCGTCAGCCCGAGGCCGCCGCTCCGCTGCGTACCCTCATGTTCCTCGGTATCGCGTTCGTCGAGGCGCTGGCCCTCATCGGCCTGGTCACGACCTTCATCTTCAGCTGACGGTCGCCCTGTAGCCCGTCGAGGGGAGTTCTTCCGTGTCACTCTCCACCGCAGTCGCCGCGCTCCCCGCGGTGCTTGCTGCGGAACCGCCCCAGCACCCCAACCCGATCCTGCCGTCTCCGAACGAGATCGTCTTCGGTCTGATCTCGTTCCTGGTCGTGCTGGCGTTCCTCGTCAAGTACGCCCTGCCGCGGATGCAGGAGGCGCTCGCCGCCCGCACCGCAGCCATCGAAGGCAAGATGGAGCAGGCGGAGCGCGACCGGCAGGCGGCCTCCGACCTGCTCGAGAAGTACAAGGCGGACCTCGCCGGTGCGCGCGACGAAGCCGCGCGGATCATCGATGACGCCAACCGGGCTGCCGGCTCCATCCGCCGTGAGGCGACGGAGCAGGCCCGCGAGGAGTCGGAGCGCATCGTCGCCTCGGCGCAGCAGACCATCGCGGCCGAACGCGCGCAGACCCTGTTCGCGCTGCGCCGTGAGGTCGGCACGCTCGCCGTCAACCTGGCGGAGCGCATCGTGTCCCAGCAGTTGGACAACGACGCCCGGCAGAGCCGCCTCGTCGACGACTTCATCGCGGGCCTCGAGGCCGGCACGGATGTCGCCGCGGGCGAGGCCACCGCCGGGGCGGGGGCCTAGCCGTGGCCCTCGCCCTCACCGGCACCAGCCGCGCGGCGCGGCAGGCCGCGGAGGAGGTGCTCGAGCAGCAGCTCCGCTCGGGCGCCGACACCGCCACGCTGGCCTCGGAGCTGGACGCGGTCGCCGACCTGCTCGGCTCCAGCAGCCGGGTCCGTCGCGCGCTCACCGACCCGGGTCGCCCGGCGGAGGCGCACGAGCAGCTGTTCGTCACGCTCTTCGGCGGCAAGCTGTCGGCCCCTGCCCTGACCGTCGGTGTCGCCGCGGTGCGGCAGCGGTGGAGCGAGCCCGAGGACCTGGTCATCGCGCTGGACGCGCTCGGTGCCCAGGCCCGCCTGGCCGCCGCCGAGTCCAACGACGAGCTGGCCGACGTGGAGGACGAGCTCTTCCGGTTCGGCCGGACCGTGGAGCGCGAGCCGCGTCTGCTGCTCGCGCTCAGCGACCCGGCACTGCCGACGGAGCGCAAGCTCGCGCTCCTGCGGGCGCTGCTGGAGAACAAGGCCAAGTCCCTCACGCTGCAGCTCGCCACCCGGGCGGTGCTGCAGCCACGCGGGCGATCCCTCGCGGCTGCGCTCGAGGAGCTGGCCGACCTCGCCGCTGCCCGCCGGCAGCGGCGGGTGGCACGGGTGCGGTCGGCCCGGCCGCTCGACGCCGGGCAGCAGGCCCGGATCGCCGACGCGATCCGCGCCAGCTACGGGTCCGCGGTCCAGCTCGAGGTGGACGTGGATCCGCGACTCATCGGGGGTGTCGTCGTCGAGATCGGCGGCGATGTCATCGACGGGTCCATCGCGCGCCGCATCGCCGAAGCGCGCCGGGGTCTCACGCTGGGCTGACCTCCGCGCCACGGGGGCACACTAGGAACCAGCGCTGCGCATCACCGCCGGCTCGCCGGCGCGTACCACCCAGCCTCCGGGCTGGTACCGACGGAACAGCCCTGCGACACGTGACCCGGCCTCCGGGGATCGCGCGGGTACGAGACAGGACGAGAGAGCACTGATGACCGAGCTCGCGATCACGCCGGACGAGATCCGCAGCGCCCTGCAGACCTACGTCGACTCCTACACGCCGTCCACGGAGCGGGAGGAGGTCGGCCGGGTCATCGAGGCGGGTGACGGCATCGCCCGCGTCGAGGGGCTGCACTCCGCCATGACCAACGAGCTGCTGTCGTTCCCCGGCGGCGCCGTGGGCCTGGCGCTCAACCTCGACGCGCGTGAGATCGGCGTCGTCATCCTCGGTGACCCCACCGCGATCGAGGAGGGCTCCGAGGTCCGGCGCACCGGCGAGGTGCTGTCGGTGCCGGTCGGCGACGGCTACCTCGGCCGCGTGGTCGACGGCCTCGGCAAGCCGATCGACGGCAAGGGCCCGGTCGAGGCCGAGACCCGCCGGCCGCTGGAGCTGCAGGCCCCATCGGTCGTGCAGCGGCAGCCCGTCAGCGAGCCGCTGCAGACCGGCATCAAGGCCATCGACGCCATGACGGCCATCGGCCGCGGGCAGCGCCAGCTGATCATCGGCGACCGGCAGACCGGCAAGACCGCGGTCGCCATCGACGCGATCATCAACCAGCGCGAGAACTGGAAGAGCGGCGACCCCAAGCGCCAGGTCAAGTGCATCTACGTGGCCGTCGGCCAGAAGAACTCCACCGTCGCCGGGCTCCGCCTGGCGCTGGAGGAGGCCGGCGCCATGGAGTACACGACCATCGTCGCGGCGTCCGCGTCCGACGCGGCCGGCCTCAAGTACCTCGCGCCGTACACCGGCTCGGCCATCGGCCAGCACTGGATGTACCAGGGCCAGCACGTCCTCATCGTGTTCGACGACCTGTCCAAGCAGGCCGAGGCCTACCGCTCCATCTCGCTGCTGCTGCGCCGCCCGCCGGGCCGCGAGGCGTACCCCGGTGACGTCTTCTACCTGCACTCGCGGCTGCTCGAGCGGTGCGCGAAGCTGTCGGACGACCTCGGCGCCGGCTCGATGACCGGACTTCCGATCATCGAGACCAAGGGCAACGACGTCTCGGCGTACATCCCGACCAACGTCATCTCGATCACGGACGGCCAGATCTTCCTCGAGACGGACCTCTTCAACTCCGGTGTCCGCCCGGCCATCAACGTCGGCATCTCGGTGTCCCGCGTCGGCGGCTCCGCCCAGATCAAGGCCATGAAGTCGGTGGCCGGCCGCCTGCGGCTCGACCTCGCGCAGTACCGCGAGCTCGAGAGCTTCGCCGCTTTCGGCTCGGACCTGGACAAGGCCAGCAAGCAGCAGCTCGACCGCGGCGCCCGCCTCGTCGAGCTGCTGAAGCAGCCGCAGTACACGCCGTTCCCGGTCGAGCGCGAGGTCGTCTCGCTCTGGGCCGGCACCTCCGGCGGGCTGGACGACGTCCCGGTCTCCGACATCCGGCGCTTCGAGTCCGAGTTCCTGGACTTCATCGGCCGCGACCACCACGGGATCTACGACGCGATCACGGGCACCCGGAAGCTCGAGGACTCGACGATCGAGGAGCTGCGGAAGGTGCTGGCCTCGTTCAAGGAGACCTTCCGCTTCACCGAGGACGCGAGCTGACGTGGCGGGCCAGCTGCGCGTCTACCGACGACGCATCAAGTCGGTCAACAACATCAAGAAGATCACGCGTGCGATGGAACTCATCGCCACCTCGCGGATCGCGAAGTCGCAGGTCCGGGTGCAGGCGTCCCGGCCCTACGCCGAGTCGATCCGCGAGGTGATCCGCGCGACGGCCGACCAGTCGGGTGTCGACCACCCGCTGGTCAGCCAGGCCGAGGACGTCCGGCGCGCCGCGGTGGTCGTCATGACGAGTGACCGCGGGCTCGCCGGCGGTTACAGCGCGAACGCGCTGCGGACCGCCGAGGGGTTGCTGCGCGAGCTGGGCGGGCGCAACGTGTCGCCCGACGTGTACGCGGTCGGCCGCAAGGCGGTCGGCTTCTACAGCTTCCGCAACCGCGAGCTGGCCGGCTCCTTCACCGGATTCACCGAGGAGCCCTCCTACGCCGACGCCAAGCGGATCGCCGCCCCGGTGCTGGCGTCGTTCTCCGGCGAGGAGGACGCGCGCCAGAAGGTCGACGAGATCTACATCGTGTCGACGGCCTTCACGTCCATGCTGTCCCAGCGGGCGCGGATCGAGCGGGTGCTCCCGCTGGACGCCCCGTCCGCGGACGAGTCGGACGGCGACGGCGGCTCGGGGACCTCGGACGGCCCCCGCGCCCTCTACGAGTTCGAGCCCTCGGCGGAGGACGTCCTGGACGCCCTGCTGCCGCGGTACGTCGAGTCGACCATCTACGCGCACCTGCTCGAGGCGGCCGCGTCGGAGTCGGCGGCCCGGCGGCGCGCCATGAAGTCGGCCACCGACAACGCGGACGACCTCATCAAGAGCCTCACCCGCCAGGCGAACACCGCCCGTCAGGCGGAGATCACCCAGGAGATCAGCGAGATCGTGGGCGGCGCGAACGCGCTGGCCGCGAGATAGCGCCCACGGCCACGACCCCGGTGACCCCGGTCCCTGCCTCCCGAGCCCGAAGGAAGAACCCCACATGACCGTCACTCTCGACACGCCGGCCGCCGGCGAGCACGGGACCCCGGGCGAGGGCCGCGTGGTCCGCGTCATCGGACCCGTCGTGGACGTCGAGTTCGCGCCCGACCAGATGCCCGAGATCTTCCACGCGCTGAAGGTGGAGACGACCCTGGGCGAGCGGACTCTCACGCTCACGCTCGAGGTGGCGCAGCACATCGGCGACAACACCATCCGTGCCATCGCCATGCAGCCCACCGACGGCCTCGTCCGGGGCGCCACGGTCACCGACACCGGCGCGCCCATCAGCGTCCCGGTCGGCGACGCCACCAAGGGTCACGTGTTCAACGTGCTCGGCGAGCCGCTGGACGTCCCGAGCATCGAGGTCAAGGAGCGCTGGCCGATCCACCGGCCGGCTCCCGAGTTCGACCAGCTCGAGTCGCGCACCCAGATCTTCGAGACCGGCATCAAGGTCATCGACCTGCTGGCCCCGTACGTGCAGGGCGGCAAGATCGGCCTGTTCGGCGGTGCCGGCGTCGGCAAGACTGTCCTCATCCAGGAGATGATCCGCCGCGTCGCGCAGAACTTCGGCGGCGTGTCGGTGTTCGCCGGCGTCGGCGAGCGCACCCGCGAGGGCAACGACCTCTTCGGCGAGATGACCGAGTCCGGCGTCATCAACGACACCGCGCTCGTCTTCGGCCAGATGGACGAGCCGCCCGGCACCCGGCTCCGCGTCGCGCTGGCCGCGCTCACGATGGCGGAGTACTTCCGCGACGTGCAGAAGCAGGACGTGCTGCTGTTCATCGACAACATCTTCCGGTTCACGCAGGCCGGCTCGGAGGTCTCGACGCTGCTGGGCCGCATGCCCAGCGCCGTCGGGTACCAGCCGACCCTCGCGGACGAGATGGGCATGCTCCAGGAGCGGATCACCTCGACGCGTGGCCACTCGATCACCTCGTTGCAGGCGATCTACGTCCCCGCCGACGACATCACCGACCCGGCGCCGCACACGACCTTCGCGCACCTCGACGCGACGACCGTGCTCTCCCGGCCCATCTCGGAGAAGGGCATCTACCCGGCCGTCGACCCGCTGGACTCGACGTCGCGGATCCTCGACCCGCGCTACGTCGGCGAGGAGCACTACAACGTGGCCCGGCGGGTGCAGCAGATCCTGCAGCGCTACCGCGACCTGCAGGACATCATCGCCATCCTGGGCATCGACGAGCTCGGCGAGGAGGACAAGGTCCTCGTCAACCGGGCGCGGCGCATCGAGCGGTACCTGTCGCAGAACCTGTTCGTCGCCGAGCAGTTCACCGGCCAGGAGGGTTCCTTCGTCTCGCGGGACGAGACGATCGCCTCCTTCAAGGCGCTGTGCGACGGCGACTACGACCACATCCCGGAGCAGGCGTTCTTCCTCTGCGGCGGGCTCGACGACGTCGAGGCCAACGCGAAGCGCATCCAGGGCGACAGCTGACCGCTCCCGCCTGACGGCCCAGGGC
>JAOPWU010000275.1 GCA_025965515.1 Mycobacterium sp. | reverse complement strand
CCGACCACCACTGGCCGGAGCGCGAGGGACACCTGGGGGAGCACGGGTCGCTGAACGTGGGGCAGTCGCGCGCCCCGCTGCTGCTGTCCGGCGCCGGCGTCGCCGCCCGCGGGCCGCTGCCCCGCTCCGCCCGCACGGTGGACGTCGCGCCGACGCTGCTGGCCGCCCTCGGCGTCGCCATGCCCGGCGTCCACGGCACCCCGCTGGACCTGGTGGCGCCGGGCGCGGCGCGCGTCGTGGGGTTGCTGTGGGACGGCGCGCACCCGGGGGAGCTGGACGCCCTCGCGGACGCCGGGGAGCTGCCGGCGGTGCAGCGGCTGCGCGAGCACGGCTGCTGGCTCACCGGCGGCGCGATCGCCGCCTTCCCGAGCGTCACCCTGGTGAACCACACGAGCGCCCTCACCGGCGTGGGCCCGGGGCGGCACGGCATCGTGCACAACGTCTTCTACGACCGCCGGTCCGGCGAGCGGGTGCTCGCCAACGACAGCGCCACCTGGCACCGGGCCTGCGACCTGCTGCGCCCCGGCGTGCGGACCGTCTGGGAGGTGCTCGCCGAGGCGCGGCCGGGCGCGCTGTCGGCCTGCGTCGACGAGCCGGTGGACCGCGGCGCGGGGTACTCCACGTTCGGCCTGGTTCGCGACGCCGGTGCGGCGGGGGGCGCGAGCGGGCTGACCGACGCCCTGCCCTCCGCCGACGACGACCCGCTCGCCACGGCCGCGTTCGTGGCGGCGCTGCCGGACTACCGGTGGGGCTCGCAGATCGACCGGCTCGGCCTGGACCAGATGCTGGGGCTCTTCGGTGGCGCCGACGGCACGGGCGACCCGGCCGCCGCCCCGGTGCTGACCTGGTGGAACAGCACGCTGACCGACGCGGGGCACCACGCGGGCGGGCCGGGGTCCGACGTGGCGCGCGCCGCGCTCCGGGACACGGACCGCCGGCTCGGCGTCTTCCTCGACCGGCTCGAGGCGCTCGGGCTGTTGGCCGACACGTGCATCCTGCTCACCGCCGACCACGGCTCGGAGCGGGCGGACGAAACCGTGCGCGGGGACTGGGACGCTGCGCTCGTGGCGGCGGGGGTCACCTTCCGCGACGAGGGGTACGGCGCGATCTACCTGCCGCGGGCGGGCGGCGACGGCAGCGGGGCGAACGGCAGCTAAGCGCCGGGCAGCTCGGGCGCTTCAGCCAGCTCGGCGGCGACCGGGCCGAAACCGGGCTGCCAGCGCTGCATCTCCTTGCGGAACGGCCCCGTGCTGCCGAGCTGCGACAGCACCCCCACGGCCCCGAGCGTCACCCGGTGGATCAGGACGTAGTCGGGGGGCAGGTTGAGCTGCCGGCCCAGCGCGGCGACGGGGGAGCGCGGGTCCGCGAGCCGGACGGCCTGCCGCCGCAGCCACGACCGCGAGAACGTGAACTCGTCCTCGGCGATGGGGTCCAGCAGCGGGCGCAGGTACCGCAGCAGCAGGTGCTGATCGACCTCCAGGGTGCCGCGGACGAAGCCCTCCGCCCGCAGCCCGTTCAGGACCGCGTCGGCGTCGTCCGCGAGGGCGCAGCTGATCAGCTGGCCGATGACCTCGGGGAGACCGCCCGGCAGGTGGTTCACCGCGCCGAAGTCCAGGACGCCCAGCCGGCCGTCCTCGAGGATCCGGAAGTTCCCCGGATGCGGGTCGGCGTGCAGCATGCCCACCCGCTCGGGGCCGCTGTACAGGAAGCGGACGAACAGGAGCCCGGCGCGGTCGCGGAGCAGCTGGCTGCCGTCGGCGATCACCTGCGCGAGGGGTACGCCCTCGACCCACTCGCTGACGATGGCCTGGCCGCTGGCCTCGATGACGTCCGGGACGTAGATGTCCGGGTCGTCGCGGTAGGCCGCCGCGAACCGCCGCTGCGCGTCCGCCTCCAGCGCGTAGTCGAGCTCCTCGACCACCCGGTCCCGCAGCTCGGTCAGCAGCGCCTTGACGTCGAGGCCGGGGCTGAGCACTCCGAACATGCGGCCGAAGCGGCTCAGCTGGTTCAGGTCGCTGATGAGGGCCTTGCCGGCGCCGGGGTACTGCACCTTCACGGCCACCGGACGGCCGTCCTCCCAGACGCCGCGGTGCACCTGGCCGATGCTGGCGGCGGCCGCGGGTACCCGCTCGAACGACTGGAAGCGGTCCTGCCAGGCGATGCCGAACGCGTGGGCGAGCTGCCGCTGCATGACGGCGTCCGGCATGGGCGGCGCCGCCTCCTGCAGCTTCGTCAGGGCGGCGCGGTACGGACCGGCCATGTCCTCCGGAAGCGCGGCCTCCAGGACGCTCAGCGCCTGGCCGGCCTTCATGGCGCCGCCCTTGAGCTCGCCCAGCACCCGGAACAGCTGCTCCGCGGTGCGGGCCTGGACCTCCGCCGCGACGACCTCGGCGGGGCGTCCCCCGATGCGCTTGCCGAGCCCCCAGGTGGCCCGCCCGGCGATGCCGAGGGGCAGCCCCGCGAGCTTGGCCGTCCGCGTTACGGCGTTGCGCGGGATCTCGGCCACGTCTAGAGCGTCGCACGCCGCGCGACGCCGCGCTGCCGAAGCACCTGCGCGGCGCCTGTGGGGCGGGGCGCGGACCGACTCAGCGGACGTCCCGGCAGGGGCAGTCGGCGTGCGGTGACCAGCTCCGCCGGGCCCACCGCCAGCCGGGCTGGGTCAGTTCGAGCGTCCCGCCCAGGGTCGCCACCTGGTCGCCGCGCACGGCTGCGGGGTCGCCGTCGAGGACGGCCAGGACCTGCGCGGCGGCGGCGGCGGAGACCGCCGCCGCCAGCACGACGTCGCAGGGTTCGACGGTGCTGCCGGCGCCGCGGGTGAGCTGGTCGGCGAGAGCGGGCCAGGCGGGGTCCCGGGCGCAGCGGTGCAGGTGCAGGCACGACCAGCAGGCGGCCGACCCCGCGACGAGGGGGCCCACGACCCCGCGGAGCTCACGCACGCCGACGAACAGGTGTGGCACGCCGGCGATCAGCAGTTCGAGGCCGGTGACGGCTGGCGGCAGCGTCCCGACGGGCGGCGCGAACACCACCAGGTCCGGCGGTGTGCCGGTGTCCCCGGCCGGCACGGTGGCGCTGCGGGCCGCCGCGCGGGTGGCCGCCCGCTGCCGGGTGCGGCCGAGGTCGG
>JAOPWU010000263.1 GCA_025965515.1 Mycobacterium sp. | reverse complement strand
ATGGTCTCGGACAGCTTGGAGGCCCGGGGCGTTCCCGTCGGAGCCTGCGCCAGCATCGCGCCGGGGCGGTCAGGTCCTGCCATAGGGACTCCAGGGGGAATTGTCCGGGGAGACGCACAGGGCGCCGTGGAGAGCGGGGCACGATCCGGGAAGCGCTGGGCGGACCTGGGTCTGTGACCGCCCGGGCGAGACGGTCCCGGCCTGCCGATGCAGCCGCATCATAGTAACGGTTGCGGGCGGCAGCGGGGCGTCGCCGGGGCGCAGGTTTCGGCCCTGCGGGGCGGAGCGACAACGCAGCGCAGCCCCCCGTCCGCCGCTCGGCGGCGACGCATCTAGTTCGTTGCTCCGAATACTATCATCATAACGGATATTCCGGCCAGGACGCGCGCGCGCCCGTGGTGGTGCGGCGCGGCCGCCATGGTGTGGCCGGCCGATGCCCTTGCTCGCCGCTGTTCGCCGGACGGACCCCCGTTCCTCTCACCTGCGCAAACGCGTCCGTGCGACCACCCGACCCCGCCCGGCCGGCAGGGTGCCGCCGGCCTAGGCGCCCCATTCGGGGCAGATCGGACTTGTCCCCGAAACCTTGTATTCATAATCACAGACCGCTAGCGTGCGGCGTCAGGGCCGCAACGGTCCGCGAGTGACCGAGGGGAGCCGAGGGATGGGCACGCAGACCCGGATCGAGAACGCCAAGAGCTACCCGCTGGGGATGAACACCGGCAAGCTCGACGCGGCGCTCGCCGCGTTCGCCGACGACGCGAGCTACTACGGCATCGAGAAGCGCGACGGCCGGATCCACCGCAAGCTCCACACCCCGAAGTCGGAGATCGAGAAGTACATCGGCGCCTGGCTCGAGGCAGCCAGCGACGGCATCTCCTACGAGATCCGCAACGCCCGGGAATGGGGTGACTGCGTCCTCATCGAGTGGGCCGACGTCGCCACGGGGCACGGCGACCGCTACCAGAACGAGGGAATTCTCCTCTTCGAGTTCGACGAGAACGACCGCATCAAGCATGCGCGCGCCTACCAGGACTTCGGCCCGCTGGCGGCCTGGAGCTTCCTCGAGTTGTGACTCGCGTCGTCGACCCATCCCATTCCTCCGCCCGGAAGGCGTGCAACATGTCGGTTCGCAAGAGAGTCGCGGTCGCGGTGACCGCGGGGGCGGTGGCGTTGACCGCTGCCGCGTGCGGCAGCAGTAGCAGCTCGTCGACCGCGGCAGCCGCCGGGTCCGGTGGCTCCGGCGGGAACGCCACGCCGATCACGCTCGCGGCGAGCGTGGAACTCACCGGCCCCGCGTCGGCCATCGGGAAGACGTGGCAGCACGGGATCGAGCTCGCCGTCGCGGCCGCCAACGGCAAGGACGGCTTCACCGTGGCGGGCAAGAAATACCGCTGGAAGCTGGACCTGCAGGACAACCAGAGCACGGCCGACCAGGCCATCGCGCAGTACCGGGCATTCGCCGGGGCCGGCGACACGTTCATCCTCGGCCCGGGACTGACGTCGGCGTTCCTGCCGGCCTTCAACTCCTTCGGCGCCGGCAAGGGCATCGTCCTCACGCCCTCGGCGGCCGCCGCGCAGGCGAAGCCGCAGCCGGGCCAGTCGCTGTTCATCACCAACAACACCGGCCAGAGCGCCACGGTGAACTCGGTCGTGAAGGCGACCGTAGCGAAGTACACGCCGAAGACGGTCGCCATCCTGCTGCCGCAGGACTCGGCAGGGCAGCTGTACGGCAACCTCTACGCCGCAGCCTTCGCCGCCGAGGGCGTCAACGTGGTCTACAAGAAGCAGTTCCCGAGCGGGACGTCCGACTTCAACAGCTACATCGCCGGTATCAAGGCCCTGTCGCCCGACATGGTCGTCACCGGCTACCTGGACAGCATCGTCCAGCCCTTCATCACCCAGGCGCTGGGCGCGGGGCTGACCGACCCGGTGTTCGTCGGGACCTTCGGGTCCGACTCCGCCGCGCTGGGCTCCAACGCGAACTCCGTGAAGGGTTACTCCTGGCCGGTCCCGACCCGGGCCGTCGACAACCCCGCGGACCCGAGCGTCGCCTCGTACCGGACGGCGTGGAAGGCGGCCTACGGCAGCTTCCCGACCGCGGCCGACGCCCAGTCGCTCGCCTTCTACGACCCGGTGCTCGTCCTCACCCAGGCGCTCGTCAAGGCCGGCTCCGTCACCGACACCGCCGCGATCAGCAAGGCATTCCTGGAGGTCACCAGCTGGCCGCAGCAGGTGATGAAGGAGACGTTCGACCCGACGAGCCACACGGCGCTGTACCCGCACCAGATCGGGGTCTACGACAAGGGCACGGTGACCTACCTCGACGCGCCCAGCTGACCGGACCGGACGAGCGCGAGGGGAGGGAGGGGCCGTGAACCAGCTGCCGCAGGCGATCGCCAACGGTGTCCTGCTGGCGTCGATCTACGCGATCGTCGCCCTGGGTCTGACGCTGACGTTCGGCGTCCTGCACGTCGTCAACTTCAGCCACGGGCAGCTCATCACCCTGGGCGCCTACCTGGTGTACGCGATGAGCAGCCACGGCCTGTCCCTCCTCGCCGCGATCCCCTTGACCATGGTCGCGCTGGCCCTGGTCGGGGTGGTCATGGGTGAGGTCACGTTCCGGCCGGTGCGGGCGGTGCCGATCAACGGGCTGCTGGTATCGATCGGCTGGATCGCGATCATCGGCAACGTCATCGAGGTGGTGTGGGGGCCGGACACCTACAACGTCCGGCCCCTGTACCGCGGCTCGCTGCACTTCCTCGGCATCTCCCTGTCGAAGAACCAGCTGCTGATCCTCGCGGCCAGCGTGGTCGTCATGGCGGCGCTCACCGCCGGTCTGCGGCTCACGTCCACCGGGCGGGCGCTGCGGGCCACGGCCCAGAACCGGGAGGCGGCCGCCCTCGTCGGCATCCGGACCCGACGGCTGGACGCCGGCGTGTTCGCCGTCGGCACCGCGCTGGCCGGCCTGGCCGGCGGGGCGCTGGCCAACCTTTTCCCGGTCGTCCCCGGCACCGGGAACAGCTACATGGTGTTCGCCTTCATCGCGCTGATCGTCGGCGGCGCCGGCAGCGCGGTCGGGGCCGTCGTCGGGGCGCTGCTCGTGGGGCTGGCGATCTCGGTGACGCAGACGTACGGCTCGACCGCGGTGGCGAACGTGGCGCCGTTCGTAGTCCTCATCGTCGTGCTGTTCTTCCGGCCGTCGGGCATCTTCCGTACCGGCTACGAGTCGTCGCTGTGAGCGCCGAGGCGCTACGCCGCCGCGCCGAAACCGGGGCCCTCCCGCTGCTCGCGCTCCTCGCCTTCTGCGCGGTGCCGCTGGTGAGCTCCAGCGCGAGCCTGCAGAACACCGTGACCCTGGCACTGGTCTGGTCGTTCTGGGCGCTCAGCCTGAACATCATCTGGGGCTACGCGGGCCAATTCTCTATGGCGCAGATCGCGCTGGGCGGCCTGGCCGCCTACGCATTCTCGCTGCTGGCCGTGAAGTCGGGCATGGACCAGTTCCTGGCCGTCCTCGTCGCGACCGCCGGTACCGTCGTCGTCAGCGTGCTGGTGGGGCTGGTGTGCCTACGGCTCGCGGAGTTCCGTTTCGCGATCATGACCCTGGCCTTCGCGCTGGCGGGGGTGGGGCTCGCGGGCGGCCTGGCCGTGACCGGACAGAGCGCGGGGCTCGCGGTCCCGGGGCACTGGGCGACGCTCGACCTGGGCGCCTTTACCTGGAACCTCAACGGCCGCCTCGGCGGGTTCAGCGCGCTGCTGCTCGGCGTTTTCCTGGTGGCCCTGACCGGGCTCTGGGCGCTGCTGCGGACGCGGTCGGGCCGCGGCATGCTGGCGATCCGGGAGGACGCCGTGCTGGCCGAGTCCCTCGGCATCGCGGCGGACTGGCACCGGCTGCTCGCGTTCGCGTTGAGCGCCGTGGTGGCGAGCCTCGCGGGCGTCTTCCAGGCCGAGTACTACACGTACATCTACCCGAGCCTGTTCAGCTTCGAGACGCTCGTCAGCGTCATCGTCGTCCTGACTCTCGGCGGCCGCGGCCGGCTCTTCGGCCCGCTGGTCGGCGGGATCCTCTACGCGAGCCTCACCAACCTGCTGCACGTCGGCGGCCGCTTCCAGACGACGGTGTTCGGCGTCGCCGTCATCCTGCTGACGATCCTCGCCCGCCACGGGCTGAGCTACTACCTCGGCCAGGGGCAGCGCTCGCTGGTCCGGCTGGTCCTCGACCCCGCGCAGCGCCGGGCTTTCGTCGCGGGACTGGCCGGGCGGGGTCGGCAGCGCGGCCCGGCGGCCGGCGAGCCGGTCGCCCGCGAGCAGCGCCTCGTCCCGTTGGCGGAACGGCGCCCCCAGACCGCTGCGGGCGGCGGCCCCCCCGTCGCCGCCCGCAGCCTCGCCGGCGACGCCCCGGTCCTGCTCGAGGGGAAGGGGCTCACCAAGCGCTTCGGCGGCCTGACGGCCGTCGGCGACTTCTCCTTCGTGGTCCGGGAGGGCGAGATCCTCGGCCTCATCGGTCCGAACGGCGCGGGCAAGACCACGGCGTTCAACCTGGTCTCCGGGTTCGCGCGCCCCGATGCCGGCAGCCTGGCCTGGCGGGGCCGGACCATCACCCGCGCCTCGCCGCACGTCCGCGCGCGGCTGGGCCTGGTCCGCACGTTCCAGCAGCCGCGGGTCTTCCCGCAGCTCACCGTGCGGCAGAACCTCGTGATCGCCGCGCAGAGCCACCCCGGACGGCGGGGCGCGGCCGACGAGCTGCGGCAGATCCTCGACGACTTCGGCATGGCGGAGCTCGCGGACGCCCCCGCCGAGCAGCTCGCCTACGGCTTCGCCAAGCGGCTCGGCGTCGCCATGGCGCTGGCGACCGGCTCGGAGATGCTGATGCTCGACGAGCCCGCGGCCGGCCTCAATGGCGCCGACGTCCACCACCTGCGCGACGACCTCGTCCGGCTGCGGGAGCAGGGGCGCACCGTCTGGCTGGTCGAGCACCACATGGAGCTCGTCATGACGGTGTGCGACCGGGTCATCGTGTTGGACGCGGGCAACGTCATCGCCGACGGGACGCCGGCCGAGGTCATGGCCCATCCGCAGGTGCTCGAGGCGTACCTGGGCGGTGCCGCGTGACCCGGCTGGTCCTCGACGGGGTGAGCGTGCGGCGCGGCCGCGCGGAGGTGCTGCGCGGGGTGTCCCTGGAGGTCGCGCCCGGCGAGGTAGTCGCCCTGCTGGGGAGCAACGGGGTCGGCAAGAGCACCACGCTGCGGACCATCTCGGGGCTGCACCGCCCCACCGCGGGGACGATCATGCTGGACGCCACCCGGCTGGACGGGCTGCGCCCGGAGGCCGTGGTGCGCACCGGGGTCGCCCACGTGCCGGAGGGCCGCCAGGTGTTCGGCGGCCTCTCGGTCCGCGAGAACCTCGAGTTGGGCGCGCGGGTCCGGGGACCGCTCACGGACGCGACGCTGCGCCCCATGCTCGACCTGTTCCCGCAGCTGGCGGAGCTGCTGCCGCGCCGCGCCGGCGTGCTGAGCGGCGGGCAGCAGCAGATGCTCGCCATCGCTCGCGGGCTGCTGTCCCAGCCGCGGTTCCTGCTGCTCGACGAGCCGTCGCTCGGGCTGGCCCCGAAGGTGGTGGCCGACATCGCCCGCATCGTCGGCGAGCTGGGGGGCCTCGGCGTCGGCGTCCTGCTGGTCGAGCAGAACGCGACGATGGCCCTGGACGTCGCCGCGCGCGGCTACCTGATGGCCGAGGGCCGGGTGGTCGCGGCGGGCACCTCCGACGAGCTGCGCGAGACGGACTCCGTCCGTGCCGTGTACCTCGGCGGCCGGCACTAGGCGGTCGTTGTGGAGGACTTCCGGACGGTCGGGGCCCGGCTGCGCACGTGGGGCCGCTGGGGACCCGACGACGAGCGCGGCACCCTGAACCACATCACCCCGGAGCGGCTGGCGGCGGCCGCGGCGCTGGTCCGCCACGGGCGTTCGTTCGACCTGAGCATCCGGCTCGGCCGCGACGGGCCCCAGCTGCCGGGCGGGCTGCGGGTCAATCCCGTGCACCTGATGTCGGCCACCGGCCGGGAGTCCACCTACCCGGGGGGCGTCGGCATCGCCGACGACTACCTGGTCCTGCCGCTGCAGGCCGCGACGCAGTGGGACGCGCTGGCCCACATCCAGTACGACGGCCTGCTCTACAACGGGGTGCCGGCCGCGGCTGTCACCGCCGACGGCGCCGCCCGCAACTCGGCCGAGGCGCTGGGCCCGGTCGCCGGCGCCGCCGTGCTGCTGGACGTGGCGCGCGCCGTCGGCACGGACGCGCTCGACGACGGATTCGTCATCAGCCCGGAGCTGCTCGACGCCACGGCGGAGCGGCAGGGCGTCCGGGTGCAGCCCGGCGACATCGTGCTCGTGCGGACCGGGCAGCTGCGGCGCTTCCGGGAGGGCGGGGCCGCCGCCTACGCGGGGAACGAGCCCGGGCTGGGTCTCGCCTGCTGCGCGTGGCTGGCCGAGCGGGACGTCGCGGCCGTCGCCAGCGACAACCACGGCATCGAGGTGCTGCCGGGGGAGGACCCCGACCAGTTCCTGCCGGTGCATGCGGTCCTCGTCCGGGACATGGGGATGCCGCTCGGGGAGATCTGGCACCTCGACGACCTGGCCGCCGACTGCGCTGCCGACGGCGTCTACCGCTTCTTCCTCAGCGCCCCCGCGCTGCGCGTGGCGGGCGGCGTCGGAACGCCCGTCACGCCGCACGCCATCAAGTGATGCGCTGGCGGAGCCGTCGCCCCTGCGCTAGCATTCCTTATTATCAATCGTACGGACGTTGAGGGGATGCTCATGGCACCCGCACGGGACTCCATGCCGAACGCCACGCTGAGCGGGCTGAAGGTGCTCGAGATCGCCCAGGTCATCGCGGGGCCGATGGCGGGCACCTTCCTGGCCGACCTCGGTGCCGACGTC
>JAOPWU010000261.1 GCA_025965515.1 Mycobacterium sp. | reverse complement strand
GCGGGTGACCCGCTGGGTCCGTCAGCGAACAGCGGCGGACAGCGGCGCCATGAGGCGCCCGAGATCTGGGCTCCCCGGCAGTGCCAGCGCGGCCTCCGCCAGCTCCTCGACCCGCGCCGGGTCCAGTGCGCGGCTGGCGTTGATCCGGTACTTGGTGCGGATCTCGTCGTCGGTGAGCGGGTTCTGGGGACCGCCGCGGTTGACGTCGACCCGCTCCTCGAGCTGCCGGCCGTCGCGCAGGCGGACGCGCAGCACCGCGGGCAGCTGCTCGGGGAAGATCTCGTCGCACCGGGCGTCGGGAACGCAGCGCACGCGGGCCGCCAAGGCCAGCCGCTCGGGGTCCCGTGCGCGCTCATCGGCGAAGTCGTCGTGCGAGAGCCCGAGCCCGCCGCCACCCAGCAGTGCGGAGGCCACCGTGTAGGGACCGCTGAAGGCCGCGTGGTAGCCGGACTCCGGACGGGCCTTCGCCTCGGCGGGCTCGGCGATGGTGCGCAGGACCGACGTCGGCACCCCGAGCTCTATCTCCTCCACCTCCTCGGCGCGCACGCCGGCGGCGCGCATGCGGAGGGCGGCGTCGACGCCGGCGTGGGTGAAGTGGTTGCACGGGTACGGCTTGAAGAAGATGCCCGGGAGCTCCCAACGCTCGCCGAGCCCCTCGGTCACCGCGGAGACGTTCGCGTGCTCACCCAGCCATGCCTGGAGGAATCCGAAGCGGCCCTCGATCACCGTGGGCGGACCGGTGATCCCGAAGCGGGCCAGGTCGGCGGCGGCCACACCGGCATGCGCAGCCCACCCGCAGTGAATCCGCTTGACCGTGCCTCCGGTGCGGTTGGCCTCGATGACCCCGGCACCCATGCTGGCGGCGATGCCGGCCGCGTGCGCAATGCCGTCGGCGTCGAGCCCGTGCAGCATCGCGGCAGCGACCGAGGCTCCGATTGCGCCGCAGATGGAGGTGGCGTGCTGGCCGCGGTCGAAGAACACGTTGCTGCGAGCCGCCTGGTCGTAGCCGGCCATGCCCAGACGTGAGGTGACTTCCACGCCCACTCCGGCGGCGTCCAGGAGCGACGCCCCGTCCGCGCCGCGCGCCTCGGCGACGGCGAGGGCGGCGGGCAGCACGGAGGACGACGGGTGCAGGACCGACGGCAGGTGGGTGTCGTCGAAGTCCAGGGAGTGGGCCAGCGTCCCGTTGACCAGCGCCGCGGAGGCAGCGGGGAGGCGCGTGCGCGAGCCGATGACCGTGGACTGCGGCCGGCCGCCCCACTCGTCGACCATGGCGGTCACCGCGAGCCCCGGTGACAGCTCCGTGGCAGCCAGGGAGTTCCCGAGCAGGTCCAGGTACCGCCGGGCGACGTCGTGGCGCAGTGCGTCGTCGAGTCCGTCGGCGGCCACCCGGGCCGCGAGATCGGCAATCTGCTGGACGACCGTCCGCTCGTGGCTCATGCCTGCACCGCCGCGAACGGGCGCACGGGTGAGCCGGTACCGCCGACGATGCGCAGGGGCGCCAGCACGAAGACGAACTCGGTGAGGCCTTGGGCAGCGGCATCCTCGAGAGCCAGGTGCTCGATGATGTAGATGCCAGCGTCGACCAGCAGGATCCGGTGCACCGGGAGCACGCGGTGACCGGCCCCGGCCGGGATCTGCTCGTAGGCGGTCGTGTCCGCGCCGGTGGCCCGGACCCCTCGCGCGGCCAGCCACTCGGCGGCGTCCGGGGTCGGCCCGGGGACCCCGTCGGTCACGCTGAGGTAGGAGGCTGCGTCGTGGAAGTTGCGCGCCCACCCGGTGCGGATCAACGCGACATCCCCGGCCCGGACCTCAACCCCGGCCCGCTCGGCGGCGGCCTCAAGGTCGACTGCCGTCACGCCGTAGCCCGCAGGCAGGACGTCCACGCCGTGCGCGCCGGCGACGTCGAGCAGGACGCCGCGGCAGAGCATGGCCGGCGTGGCGTCGGCGCCCAGCTCGCGGAACGAGCCGCCGGCCTGGGCCTCGGCCGCATCGACCCCACCGTGCAGCTTGCCGTTGTGGCTGACGTGGGAGAGGGCGTCCACGTGCGTACCGACGTGACCGCCGGTGACGATGATCTCGTTGGCCGCCGACCCACCGTCCGGCCGCATCATGTCGCCGTGCCGGCGGATCAGCGTCATCCGGAAGCCCGGGTGGTTGGGGGAGCACGGCATGTTCGTGAAGTGCGGCTGCCCGAGTTCGACGATGCGGACTCCGTCGGCCACGGCCGACAACAGGCCGCTCGGGATAGTGGTCGGCGCCTGGCTCATGAAGGGTCCTCCGGGTGGTCGGCGGTAGGTGGGGTGCGAAGGTCGTCCCGCTCGGCCAGGGCCAGCACGAGGCGCGCCTGGTGGGCGACGGCAGGGTCGACGAATCGTCCGGATTCGTCGACCTGCGCACCGAGGCCGGCGTCCTCCGCGCTGCGCATCGTCGCGACGATGCGCCGAGCGGCCCGGACCTCGGACTCGGTCGGCGTGAACGCATCGTTGACGATCGGCACCTGTCGGGGGTGGACGACGGCGCGTCCGAAGAAGCCGACGGCCCGTGCGGCGCGGGTGTCGGCGCGGAGGCCGTCGAGGTCGTCGAGCGCGGTGTAGACGCTCATGACCGGGCTGGCCAGCCCGGCGGCACGGGCCGCGGACACCACACGGCCCCGCGCGTACCCGAGCGCGCTGGCCTCGGTCGCGGCGAGGTCGGCCAGCAGGTCCGCCTCGCCGAGCGCGATACCGGTGACCCAGGTGCTGCTGCGCGCCAGGGCCAGGGCGTTCTCGACGCCGAGGGCCGACTCGAGCAGCAGGTGGACCGGGCGCCGCAGCCTTCCTGCGACCTCGGCGACCAGCTCGGGGTTCTCGCTCTTGGGCAGGCGCACACCGTCGACCGGTAGGTCGGCGAGTGCGGCCACATCCGACTCCCCCCAGGGGGTGGCCGGGTGGTTCGCCCGCACCCACACCGGCTTGCCGCGGGGGAGGTCCAGCAGCGCGGCGAGCGCGTTCCGGGCGGCGACCTTGGCGTGCGGCGGAACGGCGTCCTCGAGGTCGAGGATGACCGCCTCCGCCGGTCCGGCCAGTGCCTTGGGGAACAGCTCGGGGCGGCTCGCCGGCACGTAGAGCCAGGAGCGCGGCAGCGGGGCTTCGCTCACACCACACCCCGCTCGCGCAACTCGGCCAGGGCCTCGGCGTCGATCCCGTACGAGCCGAGCACCTCTGCGGTGTCGCGGCCGATGCGCGGGCCGGTGCTGCGGATCCCGCCGGGGGTCTCGGAGAGCCGGAACAGGACGTTCTGCATCTTCAGCGGGCCCAGCTCCTCGTCGGGCACCGTGACCAGCGAGCCCAGTGCGGCGAACTGGGGGTCGGTGAGCACGTCGCGCACGTCATAGATCGGGGCGACCGCGGCCTGCGCGGCCTCGAACTCCCGCACGACGTCGTCGCGGTCGTGCTGCGCGATCCACCCGCCGACGGCCTCGTCCAGTTCGTCGGCGTGCTTCGCCCGCTCCGCACCCGCGGCGAACCACGGCTCGTCAGCCAGCTCGGGGCGCCCGACCAGGCGTACGACGCGCTCGGCGATGGACTGGGCGCTCGTGGAGACGGCCACCCACCGGCCGTCCTTGGTGCGGTAGGTGTTGCGCGGAGCGTTGTTGGCCGAGCGGTTGCCGGTGCGCTGCTGCACCTCGCCGAGCTGGTCGTAGACGGTCGGTTGGGCGCCGAGCAGCGTGAGGATCGGCTCGATGATCGCGAGGTCGACGACCTGGCCCCTACCGGTCAGCTCGCGCGCACGCAGAGCCGTCATCGTCGCGAATGCGGTGGTCAGTGCGGCGATACCGTCGGCCAGGCCGAAAGGAGGCAGCGTGGGTGGACCGTCGGGCTCACCGGTGATGGCGGCGAAGCCGCTCATCGCCTCCGCCAGCGTGCCGAATCCCGGGCGCTTGGCGTACGGACCGAACTGCCCGAACCCGGTGACCCGGACGAGGATCAGGCGCGGGTTGATGCGGGAGAGCTCATCCCAGCCCAGTCCCCACCTCTCCAGCGTGCCGGGTCGGAAGTTCTCGATGACGACGTCGGCGTCGGCGACCATCCGCCGGAAGATCTCTTGACCTTCCGGCGCGCCGATGTACAGCGTGACGGCGCGCTTGTTCCGGCCGATGACCTTGCCCCAGAGGCCGACACCGTCCTTGGTGGCGCCGTGGGTGCGGACCGGGTCGCCCTTCGGGTGCTCGATCTTCACCACGTCGGCTCCGAAGTCGCTGAGCATCGTGGCCGCCAAGGGGCCCGCGAAGAGCGTGGCCACCTCCAGTACCTTGATGCCCTGCAACGCTTGCGTCGTCATCGCGCTCCCTCAGGTAGTCCGCCGGCCCAGCCGAGCCGGCGGGAGATGGTGTCGGCGGCAGAGCGCAGCGCCGGGGCCATGCGGTGGCGGGCCTCGTCGTCGACCCGCGACAGGGGACCGCACACCGAGACCGATCCGACGACCTCGCCGTCGACGTCGAACAGGGGCGCGGCGACCGAGCCGGCGTCGGCCTGCCGCTCGCCGCGGGAACTGGCCACGCCCTCGCGGCGTATCCCGGCCAGCTCCGCCCGTAGTTGATCGGGGTCCATGATCGTGCGTGAGGTGAGCCGGCCCAGGCCGGCGTTCAGCAGGGCCTCCTGCTCCTCCCCGGGCAGGAAGGCGAGGATCGCCTTGCCCGAGCTGCCGGCGTGCAGCGGGAACCGAACGCCGAGCTCGACGGTCATCTTGACCTCGCGGGCGCTCTCGACCTGGTCCAGGTAGACCCGCCCTCCGGGCACCAGCGCCGAGAGGGTCGTCGTCTCGCCGGTCTCCTGCTGCAACGTCCGGATCACCGGCACGCCCACCGAGCGCAGTCCCGACCCGCGCAGCGCGCGGGCACCCAGGGCGGCGCTGGCCGGCCCGAGGCGGTACCCGCGGGACTCCGGCTCGGGGACGATCAGCTGCCGGTCGGCGAGCGTGCGCAGGATGCGGTGGACGACGGCCTTCGACAGACCCAGCTCGCGGGCGACCGCGCTGACCCCGAGCGCATCGGGTCCCGACGTAAACAGCATCAGGACGTCCGCGACGCGCGCCGCGGCCTCGGTCCCGGACTCGGGTCCCGCCGCGTCCTTGCTGGCCACAGCAGCCACGCACCCTCCTCTGCCGGCATGTGGGCCGGAAAGCTGTTCCATAGCGACCCGCACGACCATCGTTCCGCTAACCGGTACGATGATCCAGGGGGTCGGAGGGTCAGCCTCGCCGAGAAACACCACATTAACAAGGGTTTTCGGTCAAGGATTGACCGCTGCGCGAATCGGATGCAAACATGCTCGACGAGCACCGTTCCGGTCAGAGATACGACCCCCGAGATACGGAGACCCCATGCGCAAGCCCTGGCTCCTCACCGCCGCAGCCGGCTGCACCGTGCTGTTCGTCGCGGCCTGCGGCAGCGGTTCGACCTCGACCTCGTCCTCCGGGGGCAGCGGGGGGTCCAGCGCCACCACGATCAAGATCGGGACCCTGCACCCCCTCACCGGCACCTACGCCGGTGACGGGCAGCAGCTGGAGAACGGGGTCAAGCTCGGGATCAAGGCGATCAACGACGCCGGAGGGATCAAGGCGCTCGGTGGGGCCCGGCTGGTCCTGGACCCCGGTGACACCAAGGGCAACGCGTCCACCGGCCAGAGCGAGGCGCAGCGACTGGCCCAGAACGGCGATGTCGCGCTGATCGGCACCTACCAGAGCGCGGTCGCCCAGAACGTGGCCGCGGCCGCCGAGCGCAACAGGGTCCCGTTCCTGATGGACGTCGCCAGTGACGACCAGATCCTGGAGCACGGCTACACGTACTCGTTCCGTGTGCAGCCCAAGGCCTCGGTGTTCGCCGTGCAGGCCGCCAAGTACCTCCAGACCCTGACCGAGAATGCCAACCCCAAGATCACCAAGGTCGCCTACCTGCACGAGAGCAGCAACTTCGGGACCGGCGACTACCAGGCGTTCAAGAAGCAGGCGGAGAGCGAGGGATTCACGGTCGCGCCCGAGATCAGCTACGACGCGGCGAACGTCACCGACCTCACCACGCAGATCACCCAGGTGAAGGCGAGCGGCGCGCAGGTGCTGGCCGTGTCCGGTTACTACAACGACGGCGTGCTCGCGGCCAAGGCGATCACGACGGTGCAGCCGGGGCTGCAGGCCGTTCTCGGGGTGGCCGACGGGGCGTTCGACCAGACGCAGTTCGTCTCAGACCTGGGCCAGTCCAGTAAGAACTACTTCGACGTCAACTACGCGCTCGGCTCGTCGTCGGCCTCCCAGAAGTTGGCGTCGGACTACCAGAGCGCCTACGGGCAGCCGATGCGCACGGAGGCGGCCATCGCCTACGACGCGGTCCAGGTGATCGCGGCGGGGCTGGAAGCGTCCAAGAGCACCGACCGGACCAAGCTTCGCGACGCGATTGCCCAGGTCAAGGTCACGCCGCTGACGGCGGGGAACCCGATCAGCTTCAGCAGCGCGGGCGAGAACACCGGCGCGGTCCCCGTCCTTGAGCAGGTGCAGGGGGGCAAGGTCGTCACGGTCCTGCCGGAGAATCTCGCCACGGTGAAGCCTGTCTTCCCGGCGGCTCCTGGCCAGTGACCAGTCTGATGCGGGCCCGCACCGCGGTCCTGCTGCCCGCCCTGGTGGTGGCCGTCGTCATCGTCGGCTACCTCCGGGCGGGCAGCGGCACCGTGGTCATGCAGGCGGTGGTGACCGGGATCCTCTCCGGAGGCATCTACGGGCTGGTGGCCATGGGCCTCACGCTGATCTTCGGCGTGCTCGACATCGTGAACTTCGCGCACGGCGCCTTCCTCATGGTGGCGATGTTCGTGACGTACTCGGTGGTGCACGGCGGCGGGGTCAACCCCTACGTGGCACTCGTGGTTGCGATCGCCGCGCTCCTCGCGCTGGGCGGTCTGGTGCAGGTGGGGCTGTTGAACCGCACGATGGGCCAGCCGCTGGAGAACCAGTTGCTCATCACGCTGGGCGTCTCCCTACTGCTGACGAATCTCGCCTTGCTGATCTACGGCGGTGACCCGCACAGCGTGTCCATCGGCCGGGACCCTGGCATCCATATCCTCGGCGCGGTCGCCAACCTCTCTCGGGTGCTCGCCTTCGCCGGCGCGCTGCTGCTGGCCGCGGTGCTGTTCCTCGTGCTGAACCGGACACGGCTGGGATCGGCGATCCGCGCGGTCGCCAGCAACCACGAGGGCGCGGCGCTGGTCGGGATCGACGTCCGTAAGGTGCACGTCGCCACCTTCGCGATCGGTACGGCCTGCGCCGGTGCGGCGGGCATGCTCGTTGCGCCGTTCACGACCGTCACCCCGAGCGCCGGTGACCAGTACACGATCATCGCGTTCGTCGTCGTGGTCATGGGCTCCAAGGGCAACGCGCTGGGCGCGCTGGTCAGTGGGCTCATCGTCGGACTGGTCGAGCAGTTCGGCGGCATCCTGCTGCCGGGGCAGAGCCCGCTGCTCGCCGTCTTCGTGGTCTTCGTCCTGGTCCTGTTCTTCCGCCCGCAGGGATTGTTCGGAAGGGTGGTGCGAGCATGACCGTCACCGCAGAGTCGAGTGCGGAGGTGTTCGAGCCCGGCCTCCGGCCGGTGCCGCACCCGAACCGCGTCTGGACCCGGCACCTGGTGGTGCTCGTCGTCGTGCTCGTGGTGGCGGCCTTCGTCCCGGAGGTGCTCCCGGCTTCGCAGCAGGCCGTCGCCGTCCAGGTGGTCATCTTCGCGATCATGGCCGTCGGCTGGAACCTGATGAGCGGCTTCGGCGGCATGTTCAACTTCGGGAACGCGGCCTACTTCGGCGTGGGTGCGTACGCCGACGCCTACCTGCTCGTCGAGCACGGTGTCTCGCCGTGGATCGGCATGGTGGTGGGAGCGGTGATCGCGGCCGTCCTCGCCGCGGGCATCGGGTTCCTGACCTTCCGGTACAACGTCCGGGGCGCCTACTTCGCCCTGGCGACCTTCGCTTTCGCCGAGATGCTGCGGCTGATCGCGACGAACACCGGACTGGTCAACCGTGGGGTCGGTTACAACGTGCCGCTGGTGACCGGCGCGTCGTGGGCCAAGCTGCAGTTCCCGGCCGGGGACGCCCGTTATTTCTGGACCGGCCTGGGCCTGCTCGCGCTGGCAGTCCTGGTCACGATCGGGTACCTGCGGTCGCGGGCCGGCCAGTACACGATCGCCATCCGGGACGACGAGGCTGCGGCTTCCTCGCTCGGCGTCAACGTGCTGCGGTACCGGCTGCTCACCATGGCGCTGTCCGGTGCCATCACGGCCGTGGCCGGCGCCTTCTTCTGCCAGTACTACCTGTTCGTCAACCCCGACCTCGCCTTCGGGCAGACGCAGTCGATCCAGTCGATCCTGCCCGCGGTGGTCGGCGGGGTCGGCACCCTGTGGGGCCCGTTGATCGGGGCGTGCATCCTCGCCCCGCTGGACACGGCGACGTCGAGCCTGCTGCGTCACCCACCGGCCGCGCTCTCGTTCCTGGCGGGCCGGAGTGGCCTGGACGTCGTCATCTACGCCGTCTTGCTCATCCTCATCGTGCTGCTGATGCCCAAGGGCATCTACGGCGCTCTCCGTGATCGGTTCCGCCGATGAGTCTTCTGCAGGTCACCGACGTCAGCCGTTCCTTCCGAGGCGTCCGTGCGGTTGACGGGGTCAGCCTCTCCGTCGACGAGGGCTACATCCAGGGCATCATCGGGCCCAACGGCGCGGGCAAGACGACGCTGTTCAACATCATCGCCGGCGCGCTGAAGCCCGACACCGGGTCGATCGTCGTGGGCGGGAAGGACCTCACCGGGGCGCCGGCGCACACGATGGCGCGGGCGGGCGTCCTCCGGACCTTCCAGCTGATGCGCCCCTTCGGGACCATGACGGTGCTGGACAACGTCACGACCGCCGCGCTCACGCACACCCGGTCGCGCCGTAAGGCGCAGGACGAGGCGTGCGAGGTCATCGAGCGCATCGGACTGCAGCGCTGGCGGGACACCATCTCGGCGTCCCTGCCGACCGCCGCGCTCAAGCGGCTGGAGCTGGGCCGGGCGCTTGCCGCCCGACCCCGGCTGCTGCTGCTGGACGAGGTCCTCGCCGGGCTGGTGCCCAGCGAACGGCAGCCGGTCATCGAGCTGATCGCCCGGCTCCGGACCGAGGACGGCATGACGCTCGTCTTCGTCGAGCACATCATGGCCGCGGTCATGCAGCTGTCGGACTCGGTGCTCGTGCTCGACCAGGGCCGCGTGATCGCCAGTGGCTCCCCCCGCGAGGTGACCAGCGATCCGCGGGTCATCGAGGCCTACCTCGGAGAGGAGCCGACCGTTGCTGACGATTGATCAGGTGTCGGCCGGTTACGGCCGGCTGCAGGTCGTCCACGAGCTACAGATGACCGTGGGCGAGGGCGAGCTGGTCGCGCTCGTCGGTGCCAACGGCGCCGGCAAGACGACGACGCTCCGCACGATCAGCGCACTCATGCGGCCGTCCGCCGGGACCATTTCGTTCCTCGGCGAGCGCATCGACCACCTGCGGCCCCACGAGGTCACCCGCCGGGGCCTGGTGCACGTGCCCGAGGGGCGTGGCCTGTTCGGCCCGCTGTCGGTGGAGGAGAACCTGCGGCTGGGTGCGTGGAGTGCCGACAGCTCCGACTTCGCCGCGGACCTCGAGCGGGTGCAGGGCGTCTTCCCGATCCTCGAGGAGAAGGCCAAGCAGGCCGCGGAGACCCTCAGCGGCGGTCAGCAGCAGATGCTCGCGATCGGTCGGGCGCTCATGGCCCGACCGCGCCTCCTCATGCTCGATGAACCGTCGACCGGGCTCTCCCCGAAGCTGACCTGGGAGGTGTTCGCGGCCGTGCAGGCCGTCCGCGACACCGGCGTCGCCGTGCTGCTGGTCGAGCAGAACGCCCGGCAGGCCCTCGGCATCGCCGACCGGGCGTACGTCCTCGAGAGCGGGACGACCGTCCTGGAAGGCACCGGTAGCGACCTGGTCAATGACCCGCGCGTGCGAAAGGCGTACCTCGGACTGTGACGACGACACGGAGCAGCTCCCCGAGCCCGGACCTCGCTGCGGTACCGGCACAGACCCGCACGGCTGCGGCCGTCGCCGAGCTGGCCGAGTGGGCCGCCTCGCTGCGGTGGGAGGACGTCCCACCGCAGGTGCGCGACCGGCTCGAGTTGGTGCTGCTGGACACCCTGGCCATCACCGCACTGGGCGCGGGTCTGCCCGAGCAGCGCGCCCTGGTCGAGGTGTGGTCACCGCCGCCCGGACCGGCCCCGCTCGTCGGCGGCGGCACCAGCACGACCGCCGACGTCGCAGCCCACCTCAACGCCGTCGCGCTGGTCAGTCTCGAGCTCGACGAGGGCAACAAGTACGCCCGGGGACACCCGGCCGCGCACGCCTTCCCGGCGGTGCTGGCACTGGCCGCCGAGACCGCCGCGGACGGTCCGACGACGGCCGCCGCCCTGCTCGTCGCCTACGAGGTCGCCTGCCGGTTCGGCCGGGCCACCCGACTGCGGGCCGGCGCGCACCCGCACGGCAATTGGGGAGTCGCCGGCGCCGCGGCCGGAGCCGCGCGGCTGCTCGGTCTGGACGCGGCCGCCACGGCAGCGGCCGTCGACGCCGGCTCCGCACTGCCCGTCGCCGGGCACTTCGCCGCCGCGCTGGACGGCAACCCGGTCCGCAACGCCTGGATGGGGCTGAGCAACGTTTCGGGCCTGGTAGCGGTGCGCATGGCGCAGGCCGGGCTGGCCCGCAACACCGGCTCGGCGGCGGTATCGCTCGGCGGCCTGCTCGGTGACTTCGACGAGCGCGAGCTTGTCGACGGGCTGGGGAACCGTTGGGACATCACCCTGGGGTATTTCAAGCGGCACGCCTCGTGCTCCTACACCCACCCGGCAGCCGACGCCGTGCTCGACCTGCGCGGCGAGGTGCGGGCCGAGGATGTCACCGACATCGTCGTGGAGACGCACACGCTGGGCGCCGGCCTGGACCGGACGAGCTGGGACAGCCGCCTGGGGGCGATGTTCTCCACCCCGTTCGTCGTCGCCTCGGCGCTGCTGGCCGGGGTGGTCGGACCGGATCAGTCCGGCCGCTCCCGCGACGACCCGGCGATCGCCGCACTCGCCGCGCGGGTCCGGGTGGTCGCCGCTCCCGACATCGACGCCCGGCTGCCGGCCGAACGTGCCGTCCGCGTCCGGGTGCGCACCACGGACGGCGCCGAGGTGGTCCGCGAGGTGCCCAACCCCATCGGTGACGCCGATCACCGGCCGTTCGACGCGGCCGGTCTGTCCGCCCTGCTGAGCACGCTGCTCGGCTCGCCGGAGCGCGTCCAGCGGATCGCGGAGTGCGCGCGTGCCCTGCCGTCGGCGTCGTCCGTGCGCGAGGTGCTGGCTCCGCTCGCCACCGTCTGAGGCTCCTGTCCCGAGAAAGGCGCGTCCGCATGCGACTGTTCGCAGTCACCCCGATCCACGTCCCCGAGGATGAGCTGGTCAGGCGCCAGGAGCGCTACGACGGGCTGTGTCCGCCCGGCGTCACGATCGACCTGGTCGACATCGGTGCCGACGCGCCACAGGCGATGGACACCCCGGAGCAGATCGAGGCGGCCGAGGTGCTCATGCAGCAGCGGCTGCGCGCCGTGGCGCCGGGCTACGACGGCGTGCTCCCCGACTGCGTGCTCGACCCGGCGGTGACCGCCCTCGGCGATGAGCTGGGCGTGCCGGTCTTCGGGATGCTCCGCCTGTCGCTGGCCTACGCCGTGGCCACCGGGCGGCGGTGCGCCGCGGTGACCCGGAACAAGCCCATCGCCGACGCGCTGCAGGCACAGGTCGACGCGTACGGCTGGGGGAGGCATTTCGTCGGGGTGCGCGTCCTCGACCTGGACTTCGACGCCATCGCGGATGACAGCCGCTGGAACGCGGCGCTGGGCGAGGCGGTCGCCGACCTCACGGCGGCGGGCGCCGAGTGGATCGTGAACGGCTGCTCCGCGGTGCACGTCCAGCACGACGACCCGGCGGCGGCGCGTGTGGTCGACCCGGTCGCCACCGCGTTGGCGCTCATCGGTGCGGGGGAGCTCGCGTGAGCGAGGACGGGCCGGACCTCGTCGTCGCCGGGGCGGGCGGTGGTCTCGTCGGCGCGCTGCGCGCCGCCCACCTGGGCCTGGACGTGCTGGTCGTCGAGGCCAGCGAGCACTTCCGCCGCGGCAACAACACCTCGATGTCGACGGCGATGGTGCCCGGCTGCGGTTCCCGGTTCCAAGCCGCGGCGGGGATCGAGGACTCGCCTGAGCTGTTCGTCGCCGACGTGGCCCGCAAGACGAAGGGGAGCGGTGACCTGGAGCTGGCCGGTGCCCTGGCGGGGGTCAGTGCGGAACTCGTCGAGTGGTTGGCCGACCAGCTCGGCCTGCCGATCTCGGTCATGACCGATATGCACTACCCGGGCCACTCGGTCGACCGCTGTCACACCATCCCCAGCCGGCACGGGTCCGACCTCATCGACGCGCTGTGGCGGGCCGCTTCGGCGGACGACCGCATCGAGTTCCTGGCCCCCGCACGGCTGACCGACGTCGAGGTGCTGGACGGCTCGGTCGTCGGCTGCAGCGTCACGCTGCCGGACGGCTCGACCGACCGGATCCCGACCCGGGCGGTGCTCCTGGCCACCAACGGCTACGGCGCGGACCGGGAGCTGGTGGCGGAGTACCTGCCGGACATCGCCGCCGCGACCTACCACGGCAGTGAGACCTCGCGTGGTGACGCCCTCCGCATCGGTCGCAGGCTGGGCGCGGCCACCGGATTCCTGGACGCCTACCAGGGGCACGGCGCCCTCTCCTCGGCCGCCGCCACCCTGGTCGGTTGGGCGACGATCATGCACGGCGGCGTCATGCTCGACCTCACGGGGCACCGGTTCGCCGACGAGTCGACCGGCTACTCGGAGTTCGGCCCCCAGTTGGCGGCCCGGCCCGACGCCGCCGGCTGGATCGTCATCGACCAGCGCATCCACGACCTCTGCCTGCCGTTCACCGACTTCCGGCAGACCGTGGAGTCCGGGGCGGTGCGGTGGGCCGACGACCTGCCCGCGCTGGCGCGGGCGACCGGCCTGCCCGAGGTCGAGACGGTCCAGGAGCTCGAGGGCGTGATCGCGATCGCCCGGGGTGAGCGACCGGACCCCTACGGCCGGACGGACTTCGAGGCCCCGCTGCAGCCTCGGTACGGCGCGATCCGCGTGGTGCCCGCGCTCTTCCACACCCAGGGCGGGCTCCGCGTCGATGAGCATGCCCGGGTGCGGTTGGCCGACGGGGGCAGGCTGACCGGTCTCTACGCCTCGGGCGGAGCCGCGTCGGGCATCTCCGGGCACGGAGCGTCCGGTTACCTGGCCGGTAACGGGCTGCTCCCCGCCCTGGGGCTGGCGTACCTGGCGGCCGGGCATGTGGCGGCCGAGCTCGCCCACCGAGCGCTGACGCCGTGAACGCGCGACTCGGCGCCGTGCAGGAGGAGGTGCGGGCGCTCCTCTCCCAAGGGCCTCACTTCGCCCAGCTGATCACGGTGGACCGCGCCGGGTCCCCCGTCACCCGGACCGTAGGTGCCGAGCTGGGCCCCGACGGGACGGTGGAGATGGTCGTGCGAGCCGGGCACGCCCGGCTGCGACAGCTCGCCGCGAACCCGCGACTGCAGCTGGTCTTCGTCGGGCCGCCGCGGAGCCAGGCGCCGGTCGCCCGGCCGGCGGTGATCGACTACGGCCTCCCGGCGCCGCGCGTCGTCGCCCTGAGCGGGTGCGCCGAGCCGATGAGCCCCACCGAGACCGTCCGGTGCTACCGACGCCAGACCGACCAGGCGCGGGCACGGGGCAACCACCGGGCGCCCGAGCGTACCGACGCGGAGGTGGGGGCGGAGCTCGCCGGCCTCCGCATGCGCGTGACGAAGATCCGCGCCGAGGGATTCGACGCGGCGGCGCTGGCCCTCACCTGGGCCGTTGACGAAGGGAGTCCGTCGTGATCAAGGCGATCCTCGGCTACGACATCGAGCCGGGCGTGTCACCGGAGGAGTACGAGCGGTGGCTGTTCGAGGTGCACGCGCCGGATCTCCTGCGTAACCCGCACCTGGACCGGCTCGTCTTCAACAAGGTGCTGCGTCCGGTGACGACGGCCTCGGGCGGGACGGCCGAGGTCCCACCGAGCATGACGTTCTACCGCATCGCCGAGCTGCACTTCGCCCACGAGGAGGCTTACGCCGCCTACCGGGCCTGGTTCGCCGAGCACCCGCTGCCGGCCGAGCGCGGGCCCGCCGGACGGACGGCCTTCAAGTTCTACCTGATCACCGAGGACACCGTGGTCGAGCGCGAGCCCGCCACGTCGGGCGACTCCGATCGCTGAGCCACTGCACCAGGCCACATCCACAGGACAAGGGGTTTCGATGAGTTCACTCGACATGCTGGTCACCAACGCGCAGGTCGTGCGGCCGGACCGCGCCGAGCCGGAGCGGGTTGACATCGGCATCAAGGACGGGGTCTTCACCCGACTCGAGCCCGGCATCGACCCGTCCGAAGCGGCGCAGACGGTGGACGCGCGCGGCCTACTGGCCTTCCCCGGCGTCGTCGACGCCCACCAGCACTGGGGCATCTACAACCCGCTGGCCGACGACACCGAGACCGAGAGCCGGGCGTGCGCGCAGGGCGGGGTGACCAGCTCGCTGACCTACATGCGCACCGGCCAGTACTACATGAACCGCGGCGGCAGCTACCACGAGGTGTTCCCGGCCGTGCTCGCCGCCAGCGAGGGCCGCTCCTACGTCGACTACGCCTTCCACCTGGCGCCGATGATGCGCGAGCACATCGAGGAGATCCCGTGGCTGATCAGCGAGCAGGGCGTCACCTCGTTCAAAATCTTCATGTTCTACGGCAGTCACGGGCTGCACGGCCGCTCGGCGAACCAGAGCGACTTCCTGATGATCCCCGAGGGTGAGCGGTACGACATCGCGCACTTCGAGTTCATCATGCGGGGCATCCAGGACGCCCGCGAGAAGCTGCCGGAGATGGCCGACAGCATCTCGCTGTCCCTGCACTGCGAGACGGCGGAAATCATGACCGCCTATACCAAGCTCGTGGAGCAGACCGGCCGCACCGACCTGAGGGCCTACAGCGACTCCCGCCCGCCCCACTCCGAGGGCCTGGCGGTCACCATCGCGAGCTACCTGGCCCACGAGACCAGGCTGCCGACCATCAACCTGCTGCACCTGTCGTCCCGCAAGGCGATGGAGGCGGCGATGCTGATGGCCGCGGCCTTCCCGCACGTCGACTTCCGTCGCGAGGTGACCATCGGCCACCTTCTCGCCGACATCGACACGGCCTCGGGTATCGGCGCGAAGGTGAACCCGCCCATCCGTCCCCGCGAGGACGTCGAGGCGCTGTGGGACTACGTGCTCGACGGCTCGGTGAGCTGGGTGGTCAGCGACCACGCGTGCTGCCGGGACGAGACCAAGTTTGGCGACCCCCGCGACGACGTCTTCGCCGCCAAGTCCGGCTTCGGTGGGACCGAGTACCTCCTGCCCGGCCTGGTGGGGGAGGGGCGCAAGCGCGGCCTGTCCTACCAGCAGGTCGCGCAGCTCACCGCGTGGAACCCGGCGCAGCGCTTCGGCCTGCACAGCAAGGGGACCATCGATGTCGGCTACGACGCCGACTTCGCGCTCGTCGACCCGGACAAGAGCTGGACCGTCCGCGCCGCCGACTCCCTCTCCACGCAGGAGTACACGCCGTTCGAGGGCATGGAGATCGGCGCGACGGTCACCGACACCTTCGTCCGGGGCTCGCACGTGCTGCAGGACGGCCAGGTCGTCGGGAGCCCGACGGGTCGCTACCTGCGCCGCCCCACCGGGCGGGGTCCGCGCTGACGATCGGTCTCGCCGGGGTCGCGATGGCCGCAGCGGAGGCCCCCTCCGCTGCGGCCATCGCGGCACTGCGCGCGGCCCTGCGCCGCCCGGTGCCTGCGGCGCTGTCGCGCTGGGCCGAGGAGCTGGCCGACGCATCGGCGGACACGTCCCTGCTGGGTACCTCGCTGCGCGCCCCGCGGTACGAGGCGCTGCTGTGGAACGGGGCCCGCGTGCCCGGATGCGCCCTGGCCGTCACCGGCGTCCTGACCGCTGAGCCCCACCGGACCGTGGCCGACCTCGGCCGTGCGGTCACGGCGGGCGCGGCCGTGGTCGCCGCCGCGGCCGGCGCGGCAGCGCCCGGGCCGCTGACCGCCAGCCTGGACACGCTGGGCTGCGCAGTCGTCGCGGCGCTGCTCGGTCCGCTCGGCGGCGCGCGTCTGGACGACGTGATCGACATGGCCGCCAGCCTCATGGTGCTCGGGGCTCCGCAGGCCCCGATCGGCGCCGAACGCCTCCAGCTGCTCCGCGCCGGGCATCCCGTCGCCTCGGGCTGGCTCGCCGGACGCGCGGTGGCCGCGGGCATCGCCCCGCTCCGTGGCGGGGCCGAAACCACGCTGACCACCGTTGCCGGCGCACCGCTGGACCCGGTTCCGGAGCCCGCACCGGACGAGCCGATCGGGCACCTGCTCGCGAGCCTGCGGTGACGGCTGTACCGGGCGGTAGGCCGGCCGGAGCTCGACCGCGGGTCGTGGTGAACGCCGCCTGGCCGCCCGGGGAAGGACCCCGCGGCCTCGCCGTCGCCGACCTGGTCGAGCAGGTCGGTGCGGACGGGATCGGTCTGCCGGACAGCCCCCGACTGTTCGGCGACCCCATCGTGCTGACCGAGCGGCTGCTGACGGGGTCGACGCTGCCGCTGGTCGGTCCCTGCGTGCTCGGGATGGGGCTGCGTCATCCGGTGACGACCGCCGCGGCCCTGCGCACCCTGGCGGCGGAGCACCCCGGGCGTCTGCTCGCCGTCCTCGCCCGGGGCGAGAGCAGCGTGCGCAACGAGGGGCTCACGCCCCCGGGCCTCGCCGACCACCTGCACGCGCTGGCCGAGGTGGCGCGGGCCGTGGGCCCGGCGGCCACCGACATGGTCCTGCTCGGCGCTGCCTCGGGCCCACGAACGGTGGCGGGCACGGCGACGACCCTGGGCGGGGTCCTCATCGACGTCGGTACGGAGCCCTCGGCGGTGGCGAGGGCGGTGCGGGCGGCCCGCGACGCACGGCCCGACGCGGTGTGCTGGCTGTTCCTGCGCGCCTGCGCCACGTCGTCGGCCGCGGACGTGGACCGGGTGACCGCTCCGCTGCTCGGCTCCTGCGCGGCGCGCCTGGCGGCGGCACCGGAGTGGTACGGGGTCCCGCCGGAACTCGTGGCAGAGCTGGAAGAGCTCGCCGCTGCACACGACTACGCCCGTCACGGTCGGCCGAACGCCCTTGCCGAGGCCAGCAGCGCGCAGGCCCGCGCCGCGACGCGCGACCGGTTCTTCCTGACCGGCGACCGGGCGGCCATCGCCGGCCGGATCGCCGCCTTGCTGCCGCCAGATGTCGACGGGATCGTGCTGGCCGGTGCAGCCGGTGGGCTGGCCCGAGGACTCGGAGACACCGTCGGCGGCGTCATCGATGGGCTGCGGCCCGGCTCGGAGGACGCATGACCGCCACGGCGCTCGACCTCGACGAACTGGGGGGACAGGCGGTCGCCATCGCGACCACCCGGCTCCCCGACGAGGTGGCCAGCGACGTCCGCACCCTGCTGCTGGACACCCTCGGCGCGCTCGTCGGTGGCCTCCGGTACCCGCCGGTGCAGGCGCTCGGGCGCGAGCTGGGGGCCGGCACGGGAAAGCGCTTCGGTCGGTTGCTCACCCTCGGGACGGCGGCCACCTGGCTCGACGCCGACTCCGGAGGCTCCTTCCACCCGCACGGTGACCGGCTTCCGCCGGTCCCGACCGCGCACCCCGCGCCGCACGTCCTGCCGGTGCTGCTGGACGCCGCCGTCTCCGGCGTCGACGACCGGACCCTGCTGGGCGCCTTCGCCGCCGGCACGGAGCTGGGCATGCGCCTGGGCGCCGGCAGCAGCCTGCGCAGCGGGCTGCACCCGCACGGCATCCACGGCCCGGCCGGCGCCGCCGTCGCC
>JAOPWU010000207.1 GCA_025965515.1 Mycobacterium sp. | reverse complement strand
GCGTCCGCCGCGGCGAGCGGGGGCGGGGGCGCCTCGGTCGGACCGCCGGGGGCGGTCGCGAGCGCGACCCTGCCCCCGTCGCCCCTGGCCGGGCTCGTCCCGGCACCGGGGCAGCTGGCGGGGTTCCAGCTCGTGGCGGACGCCACCGGGCCCCGGGACGCTGCGAGCCTCACGGCGGGAGCGGCCGACCCGCCGGCAGCCCGGGCGGCGCTCGCCCAACGGGGCTTCCAGACCGCCTACGCGGTCGAGTACACCGACGCGCTCCACACCCACGTCCTGACGGTGGTGGTCACGCGGTTCGCCGCCCCGGACGGCGCGGCCGCCGACCTCGCGGCCGACCTCGCGGCGCCGCAGGACCCAGGGGCCACGGTCGTCAGCGAGCCGCAGGTCGGCGAGCGGTCCCAGGTGGTCGACCAGCCGCTGCCGGGCGGCCCCGCCGGGTCGCACCTCGTCACGGTGCGGGCCCGAACGGGACGGGACACCTTCCTCGTCGCGGCGTCCTCGGTGACGACCGTGGACGCCGCCGCCGTCCGGACGCTCGCGGCCGGGCTGGTGGCACGGGACCGCTAGCTGGCGGGCGGGCGCCCGCCCCGGCCGGGGCGCCGCGGCGTCGCCGCGAAAGCCTCGACCAGCGCGTACCAGTGCTCCAGGTGCGGTCCGGCGACGGGCGCGTCAGGCTGCAGCGCGTAGGTCATGGCCTGGCCCCGCATGCTGGTCAGCAGAACGGCGTAGGCAGCCTCCGCGTTCGGGTGGCGGGCCACCTCCTCGCCGACGACCTCCCGCGCGAGGGCGCGCAGCTGGGCCCCCAGGCGGCGCTCGTGCGGCAGCAGGGCCGCGCGCAGCGTGGGGTCCGTCCGCGCCGCCACCCAGAGCTCCATGGCGGCGGTGAACAGCGGGCCGCGGAACTGCTCCCACAGCAGCGCGATGGCCGGCCGCACGCGCGCTGCGCCGCCGGGAAGGTGGCTCGCGGCCTGCCGCACGTCCGCAGTGAACGCGTCGTAGAGCACGTCCATCGCCGCCAGCAGCAGGTCCGCCTTGGCCGCGAAGTGGTGCGTGAGGGCGCCCTTGGAGACGCCCGCCCGCCGCTGGACCTCCGCCGTCGTGGTCCCTGCGTAACCGAGCTCGACGAGCGACCCGACGGTGGCCTGCAGCAACGCCGCACGCGTGGTCGCGCGGCGGTCGGCCTGCGTGCGGCGGGCCCCCGGGGGCGCGCTGGTCATCGGGGTCTCCCGGTCCGCCGGACGGGGCTCAGACGCCGAGGGAGCGGCCGATGATCTCCTTCATCACCTCGGTCGTCCCCCCGTAGATCGTCTGCACCCGGACGTCGGCGTAGGCGCGGGCGACCGGGTACTCGAGCATGTAGCCGTACCCGCCGTGCAGCTGGACGCAGGAGTCGACGACCTTCTTCTGCAGCTCGGTGGTCCACCACTTCGCCATGGCGGCGTCCTGCACGCTGAACCGCCCGGCGTTGTGCTCGAGCACGGCCCGGTCGACGTAGTGCTCCGCGATCTCGATCTCGGTGGCCAGCTCGGCCAGCAGGAACCGGTTGTGCTGGAACGCGCCGATCGGCCGGCCGAAGGCCGTGCGGTCCTTGCAGTAGGCCAGCGTCAGATCGAAGACCGTCCGGGCCCCGGCGACGGCGGAGACGGCGATGGAGAGCCGCTCCTGCGGCAGCTTCTCCATCAGGTGGATGAAACCGCCGCCCTCGCTGCCGACGACGTTCTCGGCGGGCACCCGCACCTCGTCGAAGAACAGCTCCGCGGTGTCCTGCGCCTTCATGCCGATCTTCTCGAGGTTGCGACCCCGCTCGAAGCCCTTCATCCCCCGCTCCACGGCGAGGAGGCTGAAGCCGTGGGCACCCGCCTCCGGGTCCGTCCGGGCGACGACCAGCACCAGATCGGCGTTGATGCCGTTGGTGATGAAGGTTTTGCTGCCCGACAGCACCCAGTCGGAGCCGTCCCGGCGGGCCGTCGTACGCAGCCCCTGCAGGTCGGAGCCGGCGCCGGGCTCGCTCATGGCGATCGCGGTGATCAGCTCGCCGGTGACGAAGGGCGGCAGCCAGCGCTCCTTCTGCTCGTCCGTCGTGAGGTCGAGCAGGTAAGGGGCCACCACGTCGTTGTGCAGCGTGAAGCCGATACCGCTGGCCCCGATGCGGATGACCTCCTCGGTGACCACGCAGTTGTAGCGGAAGTCCTTGACGCCGCCGCCGCCGAACTGCTCCGGCACGTCCGTGCCCAGCAGCCCCTGCTTGCCGGCCGCCCGCCAGACCTCGCGGTCGACGATGCCCGCCTTCTCCCAGGCGTCGTGGAACGGCACGACGTGCTGGGCGAGGAAGCTCCGGACGGCGTCGCGGAAGGCCTCGTGCTCGGCCTCGTAGCGGGTGCGCTGCATGCAGGGGCTCCTGTCGTGATGGGCGTCTCAGCAAAACATACCGACCGAGCGGTCTGTGGGCTACGCTGCCCCCGCTGCGACCGACCGGGGTCGCGGCCCTGCATCGGTCCCACGGCGCCGTGGCTCCCGCACCCGGTCGGGCGGCGGGCCCTGTCGGCAGGAGACGCCATGCGCTTCACCGAGGAGCACCACGCCTTCCGGAAGGTGGTGCGGGACGTCGTGGCGCGGGAGATCGCGCCGCACGTCGACGCCTGGGAGGAGGCGGGGATCTTCCCCGCCCACGAGCTGTTCCCGAAGCTCGGCGAGGTCGGCCTGCTCGGCCTCGAGTACGACCCGGCGTACGGCGGCCAGGGCGCCGACCACCTCTACACGGTGATCGCCTGCGAGGAACTGGCCCGGTCGGGCTGCGCCGGCGTCCCCATGGCGATCGGGGTGCAGACCAACATGGCCACCCCGTCGCTGCACAGCTTCGGCAGCGACGACCTGAAGCGTCGCTACCTGGCGCCCGCCATCGCGGGCACGGCCGTGTGCTCCATCGCGGTCACCGAGCCCGGGGCCGGGTCGGACGTGGCCGGGATCCGCACCAAGGCCGTCCGCGACGGCGACGAGTGGGTGATCAACGGCAGCAAGCTCTACATCACCAACGGCACCCAGGCGGACTGGCTGTGCCTGCTCGCCCGCACCTCCGACGAGGGCGGCTACCGCGGGATGTCGCAGATCGTGGTGGACACCCGCTCCCCCGGGGTCACGGTCTCCCGCAAGCTCGACAAGCTCGGGAACCGGTCGTCCGACACCGCGGAGCTCGTGTTCACCGACGTGCACGTGCCGGTGAGCAACACGATCGGGACGATCGGCCGGGGCTTCCAGCAGCAGATGGCGCAGTTCGTCGTGGAACGCATGTTCTCCGCCTACGGCGTCCCCGCCAGCTGCCGGCGGGCCCTCGAACGCACCCGTGACTACCTCAAGCAGCGGGAGGTGTTCGGCAAGCCGCTCATGGCCAACCAGTACATCGCCTTCCGGATGGCCGAGCTGTCCGCCCAGATCGACCTGCTGCAGTCCCACAACCACGCCTGCGCCGAGGCCTACATGGCGGGCGAGGACACCACCCGGCAGGCCACGGTCGCGAAGCTGACCGCCGGGCGGCTGGTCCGCGAGGTGGCGGATGCGTGCGTGCAGTTCCACGGTGGCATGGGCTACATGGAGGAGAGCTGGACCTCCCGGTTCTTCCGGGACAGCCGCCTCATCTCGATCGGCGCCGGCGCCGACGAGGTGATGCTCCAGGTGATCGCCAAGCTCGACGGGTTCGAGGCGTGACCGCCCCCGCCCCGACCGGCACCGACCGGGTGGCGCTGCTCGCCGCGCTCTGCGACGACCTGGCCGCCGAGTCCGCCGACCTGGATGCCCTGGTCGCGCCCCTGGACGCGGCGGAGTGGGCCACGCCCACCCCGGCCGTCGGCTGGGACATCCGGGACACGATCAGCCACCTGGCCGCCACGGACTCCGACGCCCTGCTGGCGCTCACCGCCCCGGAGGAGTTCGCGGCGCTGCTCGGGCAGCTCGCGGCCGAGGGGCCGTCCTACGTCGACCGGCTCGTGGCGGACGCCCGCAGCCGGCCGCCCGCGGACGTACTCGCCGGCTGGCGGGCCGGCCGGGAGGCGCTCGCGGCCGAGGCCCGCCGCCGGAACCCGGCCGAGCGCGTCCCGTGGTTCGGGCCGCCCATGAGCCCCGTCTCGTTCGTCACCGCCCGGCTCATGGAGACCTGGGCGCACGGCCAGGACATCGCCGACGCGCTGGGCCACCAGCGGCGGCCGACGGCCCGGCTCCGGTCCGTCGCGGAGATCGGCGTCCGCGCCCGGCCGTTCTCCTACGCCGCGCACGGCCGCCCGATGCCGGAGGTGCCGGTGCACGTGGCGCTGGTGGGTCCCGACGGCGAGCAGTGGGGCTGGGGCGCCCCCGACGCGCCGGACGTCGTGCGGGGTCCCGCGCTCGACTTCTGCCTGCTCGTCACGCAGCGGCGGCACCGCGACGACCTCGCACTGGAGGCCACCGGGCCGGCGGCGACCGAGTGGCTCGGCATCGCGCAGGCGTTCGCCGGGCCCCCCGGGGCCGGCCGGGAGCCCCGGGCATGACGGCACCCAGCGCCCGGCCGCTGCGCGTCGCGAACTGCTCCGGCTTCTACGGGGACCGCCTGTCCGCGATGCGGGAGGCGCTCGACGGCGGCCCGGTCGACGTGATCACCGGCGACTACCTGGCCGAGCTGACGCTGCTGATCCTCGGCCGGCAGCGGATGAAGGACCCGACGGCCGGCTGGGCCCGCACCTTCCTCACCCAGCTCGAGGACTGCCTCGGGACCGCACTCGAGCGCGGCGTGCGCATCGTCAGCAACGCGGGCGGACTGCACCCCGAGGGGCTGGCCGAGGCCGTCCGCGCGGCGGCGCAGCGGCTGGGGCTGACCGTCCGCGTCGCGACGGTCACGGGCGACGACCTGCTTCCCCGACTGGGCGGCCTCGACGTCCGCCTGGGCGACACCCCGCCCGGCGGCGCGCCGGTCTCGGACGCACTCACCGCGAACGCATACCTCGGCTGCTGGGGCATCGCTCGCGCGCTCGACGCGGGCGCCGACGTGGTCGTCACCGGCCGCGTCACGGACGCGAGCCTCGTGGCGGGGCCGGCGGCCTGGCACCACGGCTGGACGCCGGATGACCTCGACGCGCTCGCCGGCGCCACCGTGGCCGGGCACGTCCTCGAGTGCGGCGCGCAGGCCACCGGGGGCAACTTCAGCTTCTTCCACGAGCTGCTGGACGCCGACCCCGGCGCCCTCGACGCGCCCGGCTTCCCCCTGGCGGAGATCGCCGCGGACGGCAGCTGTGTGATCACCAAGCACCCCGGCACGGGCGGGGCCGTGACGGTCGAGACCGTCACCGAGCAGCTGCTCTACGAGTGCACCGGCGCCCGGTACGGCGGCCCGGACGTCGTCACCCGGTTCGACACCCTGCGGCTCACCCAGGAGGGGCCCGACCGCGTGGCCATCCGCGGCGCGCAGGGCCTGCCGCCGAGCGGCTGGCTCAAGGTGGCCACCAACCGGCTCGGCGGCTACCGCAACGGCTTCACCCTGCCGCTGACCGGCATCAACGTCGAACGGAAGGCGGCGGTGCTGCGCCGCCAGCTCGGGCCCGTGCTGGACGGCATCGCCGAGGTGTCCGTGCGGCTCGCCCGCACCGACGCGCCGGATGCCGGGCCGGAGGAGGAGGCGAGCGCGCTGCTGCACGTCGCCGTGAAGGACCCCGACCGCGACCGGGTCGGCAAGCGGTTCACCGCGCCCCTCATCGAGCTGGGACTCGCGAGCATCCCCGGCTTCCACCCCACGACGCCCCCCGGCCCGGCCGCCCCGTACGGCGTCTACGCCGCCGCGTGGGTGGCCGGCGTGGACGTCCCCCAGCAGGTCACGCTGCCGGACGGCACGGTCGAGACCGTGCCGTCCGCCGCCTGCCCCCCGGGGCACGCGGCGCCACCGGCGGTCCCGGCGCCGGACGCGGCACCACCGCCGCCGTCGGGGCCCACGCGGCGGGTGCCGCTCGGGACCGTGGCCGGGGCGCGCAGCGGCGACAAGGGCGGGGCCGCGACGCTCGGGGTCTACGCCCGCAGCGACGACGGCTACCGGTGGCTCGCCGCGTTCCTCACCGGCGACCGGCTCCGGGAACTGCTGCCCGAGGCGGCCGCGCTGCCGGTGCGACGGGAGCTGCTGCCGCACCTGCGGGCGGTGCTGTTCCAGCTGCCCGGCCTGCTCGGCGAGGGGGTGGCCGCCGGCACCCGGTTCGACCCCCAGGCGAAGGCCGTGGGCGAGTGGCTGCGGTCCCGGCACGTGGACGTCCCGGAGGCGCTGCTCGCCCCGGTCGCGCAGGACCCCGAGCGAGGAGCGGCATGACGGCATGGGCGACCGCCCCCACGGCGGCGAACCCGCGGGCGGCGGAGAACCGCGCCGCACTGCTGGAACGGCTGACCGAGCTCGACGGCGAACGGGCCCGCGCGAACCTGGGCGGCAGCGAGCGCTCGCTCGCCCGGCACCGGGCCCGGCGCAAGCTGCCGGTCCGCGAGCGGATCGAGCTGCTGCTGGATCGCGACAGCCCGTTCCTCGAGCTCTCGCCCTACGCGGCGTGGGGCACGGACTTCCCGATCGGCGGCGGCGTCGTCACGGGCATCGGCGTGGTCGAGGGTGTCGAGGTGATGATCGTCGCCAACGACCCGACGGTCCGCGGCGGCACCAGCAACCCGTACACGCTGCGCAAGAGCGGCCGGGCGCACGACATCGCCGAGCAGAACCGGCTGCCGTACATCAGCCTCGTGGAGTCCGGCGGCGCCGATCTCCCCACCCAGTCGGAGATCTTCATCCCCGGCGGGCGCGGCTTCCGCAACCTCACGCAGCTGTCGTCGCAGGGCATCCCCACGGTCTCGCTGGTCTTCGGCAACAGCACCGCCGGCGGCGCCTACGTCCCCGGCATGAGCGACCACGTCGTGATGATCGACGGGCGCAGCAAGGTGTTCCTTGCAGGCCCGCCGCTCGTCAAGATGGCGACCGGGGAGGACGCCGACGACGAGTCCTTGGGCGGCGCTGCGATGCACGCCCGGTTGTCGGGCAGCGCCGACCACCTGGCCGTCGACGAGGTCGACGCGATCCGGCTCGGCCGGCAGATCGTCCGGAACCTGAACTGGCGCAGGCGCGGGCCGGGCCCCAGCCGGCCCGCGGACCCGCCGCTGGCCGACCCCGAGGAGCTGCTGGACCTCGCCCCCGCCGACCTGCGGCAGCCCCTGGACCCGCGCGACGTGCTGGCCCGCATCGTCGACGGGAGCCGCTTCGACGAGCACAAGCCGCTCTACGGCACCTCGCTCGTGACCGGCTGGGCCAGCATCCACGGCTACCCCGTCGGCGTGCTGGCGAACGCCCGCGGCGTGCTGTTCCGCCAGGACGCCGAGAAGGCCGCGCAGTTCATCCAGCTCGCCAACCAGACGGACACCCCGCTGCTGTTCCTCCAGAACACGACGGGCTACATGGTCGGCACGGAGTACGAGCAGAACGGCATCATCAAGGCGGGCGCCCAGATGATCAACGCCGTCTCCAACAGCCGCGTCCCGCACCTGACGCTCAACATCGGCGCCTCCTACGGCGCCGGGAACTACGGCATGTGCGGCCGGGCCTACGACCCGCGGTTCCTCTTCACCTGGCCGAACGCGAAGAGCGCGGTCATGGGGCCCGCCCAGTTGGCGGGCGTGCTCGACATCGTCGGGCGGGCCAGCGCGCAGGCGCAGGGCCGGGACTACGACGAGGAGGCGGCGGCCGCGTTGAAAGCCGCCGTCGAGCAGCAGATCGAGGCGGAGTCGCTGGCGCTGTTCCTCTCCGGCCGGCTCTACGACGACGGGATCATCGATCCGCGCGACACCCGCACGGTGCTCGGCATCGCCCTGTCGGTGATCGACAACGGCCCGGTCGAGGGCCTCCACGACGGCTGGGGGGTGTTCCGCCTGTGACCGGGTCCGCTGCTGCACCGCTGCGGTGCGTGCTCGTCGCGAACCGCGGGGAGATCGCGCGCCGGGTGTTCCGGACCGCGCGGGCGATGGGGATGCGCACCGTCGCCGTCCACTCCGACGCGGACGCTGACGCGCCCTTCGTCGCCGAGGCGGACGTGGCCGTGCGGCTCCCGGGCTCCTCGCCCGCCGAGACCTACCTGCGCGGCGACCTCGTCGTCGCCGCGGCGCTGCGGGCAGGCGCCGACTGCATCCACCCCGGCTACGGCTTCCTGTCGGAGAACGCCACTTTCGCCCGGGCCGTGCAGGCCGCCGGGCTGGTCTTCGTCGGTCCCAGTCCCGCGGCGATCGAGGCGATGGGCAGCAAGCTCGCCGCCAAGGCGCTGCTGGCCGACGCCGGCGTGCCCACGCTACCCAGCGTCGATGCCACCGGGCTGTCCGCCGGGGAGCTGGCCAAGGCCGCCGCGGACATCGGGTTCCCGATCCTCGTGAAGGCGTCCTTCGGCGGCGGCGGCCGCGGCATGCGGGAGGTGCGCTCCCCCGGCGAGCTCGCCGACGCGGTCGACGGCGCCCGCCGCGAGGCGGCCTCGGCGTTCGGCGACGGCACGGTCTTCCTGGAGCGCCTCGTGGAACGCCCGCGCCACGTCGAGGTGCAGATCTTCGGCGACACGTGCGGGAACACCGTGGCCCTGTTCGAGCGCGAGTGCTCGATCCAGCGCCGCCACCAGAAGGTCGTCGAGGAGTCGCCCTCCCCGGCGGTCGATGCGGTCCTCCGGGGCCGGCTGCAGGACGCGGCCGTGCGCGCCGGCCGGACGCTCGACTACGTCGGCGCCGGGACGGTGGAGTTCCTGCTGGACGCGTCCGGCGACTTCTGGTTCCTCGAAGTGAACACCCGGCTGCAGGTCGAGCACCCGGTCACGGAAGCCGTCACGGGGCTGGACCTGGTCCGGCTGCAGTTCGAGGTGGCCGCCGGCCGGCCGCTCCCGCCCGAGGCGCTGGCGCCGACGCTGACCGGGGCGGCGATCGAGGTCCGGCTCTACGCCGAGGACCCGCAGCGGGGCTGGCTCCCGCAGGCCGGGCGGCTCGCAGCGTTCGAGGTCCCCGCCGACGCGGAGTTCGCGCCCCCGGTGGGGCCCGGGATCCGGCTGGACAGCGGGTTCGTCACGGGGGGCGAGGTCGGGGTCTCCTACGACCCGATGCTGGCGAAGGTCATCGCCTGGGCACCCGACCGCCGCGCGGCGGCGCTCGCCCTGGCCGGCGCGCTGACCCGCGCCCGGCTGCACGGCCCGACGACGAACCGGGACCTGCTGGTGCGGGTGCTGCGCTCCCCCGCGTTCCTCGCGGGCGACACGGACACGGCGTTCCTGGACCGGCACGGGCTCGACACCCTGGCCGCGCCGCTGGCCGGGCCCGCCGAGCGGCGGCTGCACGCGCTGGCCGCCGCGCTGGCCGGTGCCGCGCTGCGCCGGTCCGCCGCGCCCGTCCTGGCGGGGATCCCGTCCGGCTGGCGCAACAACCCCACCGTGCCGCAGACGACCGGCTTCGAGGGCGCCACGGTCCGGTACCGCTGCACGCGGGAAGGGCTGGTCGCCGACGTCGACTCCGAACCGCTCGACGTCGCGGTGCTCGCCGCCGACCCGTACGGGGACCAGCGGGTGCGGGTGGTCCTGGAGCAGCAGGGGCTGCGGACGACCCTCGACGTCCACCTCGTCGGCGACCGCGCGTTCGTCGACGGCCCCGACGGCTCGAGCGAGTTCGTCGAGCTACCGCGGTTCCCGGAGCCGACCACCGCGGCGGTCCCGGGGTCGCTCACCGCCGCCATGCCCGGGACGGTCGCGCGGGTGGCGGTGGAGCCGGGCGCGGCGGTCGAGGCGGGCCAGCTGATCGTCGTGCTGGAAGCCATGAAGATGGAACACCCCGTGACCGCGCCCACCGCGGGCGTCGTGACGGAGCTGCCGGTCACCGTGGGGCAGCAGGTCGAGACCGGAGCGGTGCTCGCGGTGGTGGAACCGGCCGGCGATCCCGCCGGCCGACGGACCGGAGAGGAGCCGTCCGCGTGACCGACCCCGAGGAGTTGGTGCACGTCGAGCGGCGCGGGGGGACGGCCGTCGTCACGCTCGACTCGCCCCGCACCCGCAACGCGCTCTCCCGCGCGCTGGTCGCGCAACTGCACGCCGCGCTGGCCGCCGTGACGAGGGCGGACGACGTGCGGGTGGTCGTGCTGACCGGTGCCGGGCCCGTCTTCTGCTCGGGGGCGGACCTGAAGGAGCCGCGCACGGACGCCCCGCCCGCGCTGGGGCTGCCCGAGGTGCTGACGCTCATCCTCGACAGCCCCCGCCCGGTCGTGGCGCGGGTCAACGGCGCGGCTCGCGCCGGCGGCCTCGGGCTGATCGCGGCCTGCGACCTCACCGTCGGGCCGGCGGCCGCGACCTTCGGCTTCAGCGAGGTCCGCATCGGCGTCGCGCCGGCGATGATTGCCGTCACATGCCTGCGGCGCATGGACCCGCGGGCGGCGCGGGAGTTGTTCCTCACGGGCGCCACCTTCGACGGGGTCCGCGCCCGGGAGGCCGGACTGCTCGACCGGGCGGTGCCCGACGGGGAGCTCGACGCCACCGTCGAGGAGCTCGTGGGGCAGCTGCGGCGCGGCGCCCCCGGCGCCCTGGCGGCGACGAAGCAGCTGCTGCGCGAGGTGCCAGGGCCCGACCTGGCCGGGGACTTCCGGCGGATGGCGGCACTGTCCGCCGAGCGGTTCGGCTCGGCGGAGGCGGCCGAGGGCATCGCGGCGCTGTTGGCGAAGCGGCCCGCCGCCTGGGTTTCGGTGGCCCCGTGACCGCCGTGCTGCCGGTCGACCCGTGGACGACGCCGGAGCGCCGCGCGCTGCGCGGCCTCGCCCGGGACTTCACCGCCCGGGAGATCGCCCCGCACATCGCGACGTGGGAGGAGGCGGGCGAGCTGCCGCGGTCCCTGCACGCGGCGGCCGCAGGAGCCGGCCTGCTGGGGGTGGCCTTCCCCGAGGCCGTCGGTGGTGGGGGCGGCGATGCCGTCGACGCCGCGATCGTCACCGAGGAGGTGCTCGCCGGCGGCGGCTCGACCGGCCTGCTGGCCTCGCTCATGACCCACGGCATCGCGGTGCCGCACATCGCCGCGCACGGCTCGCCCGAGCTCGTGGACCGTTACGTCCGGCCCACGCTCGCCGGCCGCACCATCGGCGCCCTGGGGGTGACCGAGCCCGGGGCGGGGTCCGACGTCGCGAACCTGCGGACGCGGGCCGTGCGCGACGGGGACGTCTACGTCGTGGACGGCGCCAAGACGTTCATCACCAGCGGCATCCGGGCCGACTTCGTGACGACGGCGGTCCGCACCGGCGAGCCCGGGTACGGCGGCATCTCACTGCTGGTGATCGACAAGGGCACGCCGGGCTTCGCGGTGTCCCGCCGGTTGGAGAAGATGGGCTGGCGGTGCAGCGACACCGCGGAGCTCTCGTTCACGGACGTCCGCGTGCCCGTCGGGAACCTGGTGGGCCCCGAGAACTCCGGCTTCCTGCAGATCATGCAGCAGTTCCAGGCCGAGCGGCTGGGCCTCGCGGTGCAGGCCTACGCGACGGCGGCCCGCGCCCTCGACCTCGCGCTCGGCTGGGCGCGCGACCGGGAGACGTTCGGCCGGCCGTTGTCCTCCCGGCAGGTCATCCGGCACAAGCTCGCGGAGATGGCCCGGCAGGTCGACGTGGCCCGCACCTACACCCGCGCGGTCATGGGCCGCTGGCTGGCCGGCGAGGACGTGGTCACCGAGGTGTCGATGGCGAAGAACACCGCGGTCTACGCCTGCGACCACGTCGTCAACGAGGCCGTGCAGATCTTCGGCGGCATGGGGTACATGCGCGAGTCCGAGGTCGAGCGGCACTACCGCGACGCGCGGATCCTCGGGATCGGCGGCGGCACCAACGAGATCATGAACGAGGTGATCGCCAAGCGGATCGGGCTGTGACGCCCGGCCGGTCGTCACAGCCCGGGCCGGCGCAGGGGTGGCCGCCGGCGATCACCCGACGCAGACTCTCGGGTGCCGGCACCGGCGCCGGCTCCGACGCCCGGGGGGCCACATGACGACTGCGAGCGATCCGGCGGCGGGCGTGCGGGCGGCACGCGACCTCCTGCTCCGGCACCGCGAGGACTACGCGGCTGCGCGGGAGCAGTTCGCCTGGCCGGAGCTGACCGAGTTCAACTGGGCGCTCGACTGGTTCGACCCGCTGGCGGCCGGCAACGACCGGCCGGCGCTGTGGATCGTCGAGGAGGACGGCTCCGAGGGACGCTGGTCGTTCGCCGAGCTGTCGCGGCGCTCGGACCAGGTCGCGGGGTGGCTACGGACGCAGGGCGTCCGCGCGGGCGACCGGTTGGTGCTCATGCTCGGCAACCAGGTCGAGCTCTGGGAAATGCTGCTGGCGGCGGCGAAGCTGCGCGCGGTGGTCATCCCCGCCACGTCCCTGCTGTCGCCCACCGACGTCCGCGACCGGATGGCCCGCGGCCGGGCGCGCCACGTGGTCGCCACGGCGGCGGCCACCGCCGCCTTCGCGGGGGTGCCGGGCGACTACACCCGGATCGCGGTGGGCGGCGCCGTGCCGGGCTGGCTCCCCTACGCGGACGCCTACACGGCCGGTGCGCCGTTCTCCCCCGACGGCGTCACGCGCGCCACGGATCCGCTGCTGCTCTACTTCACCTCGGGTACCACCGCGACGCCCAAGGTCGTCGAGCACACCCACGCGTCGTACCCGGTGGGTCACCTGTCGACGATGTACTGGATCGGCCTCCAGCCGGGTGACGTCCACCTGAACATCTCGTCGCCCGGATGGGCGAAGCACGCGTGGAGCAACGTCTTCGCGCCGTGGAACGCCGAGGCGACGGTGTTCCTCTTCAACTACGCCCGGTTCGACGCCCCACGGCTGCTGCGCGAGATGGACCGGTGCGGGGTGACCAGCTTCTGCGCCCCGCCGACGGTTTGGCGGATGCTCATCCAGAGCGACCTGCGGCAGCTCGCCCGCCCGCCGCGCTCGGTCGTCGCCGCCGGCGAGCCGCTGAACCCGGAGGTCATCGAGCAGGTGCGGGCCGCCTGGGGCGTCACGATCCGGGACGGCTTCGGGCAGACCGAGACGACGGTGCAGGTGGCGAACACCCCCGGTCAGCCGGTGAAGCCCGGGTCCATGGGCCGGCCGCTGCCGGGGTACGCGATCGAGCTCCTGGACCCCCTGACCGGGAAGCCCGCCGACGACGGGGAGATCTGCATCGACCTGGCGCAGCGCCCGCTCGGGCTGATGACGGGGTATGCGGGCGACCCGGAGCGCACGGCGGAGGCGATGCGCGACGGGTACTACCACACCGGCGACGTCGGCTCCCGGGACGCCGACGGCTACATCACCTACGTGGGACGCACGGACGACGTCTTCAAGGCCTCCGACTACCGGATCTCCCCGTTCGAGCTGGAGAGCGTCCTCCTGGAGCACGAGGCCGTCGCCGAGGCGGCGGTGGTCCCGTCCCCCGATCCGTTGCGCCTGGCCGTGCCCAAGGCGTACGTCACCCTGGCCGCCGGGTGGCCCGCGGACGCGCGCACGGCCGCAGCCATCCTGCAGCACAGCCGGGACAACCTGGCCGCCTACAAGCGGATCCGCCGGCTCGAGTTCGCGGAGCTGCCGAAGACCATCTCCGGCAAGATCCGCCGCGTCGAGCTGCGGAAGCAGGCCGCCCTGGCGGCAGAGGGGGCCCGCCCGCCCGGCGAGTACCGCGACGAGGACTTCCGGGACGCCTGAGCGGGCGCGTCAGCTGCCTTCGAGGACCCGCCACGCCCGCGTCGCCACGTGCAGGCTGAGGCGGTTCTCGACATCCGTGAGCTGCAGCCCCGTGAGCTCCCGGATACGGCGCAGCCGGTACCGCAGCGTGCTGCGGTGGATACAGAGGGCCGCTGCGGTGTCGTCGTAGCTGCCGCCGCGGTCGAGGAACTCGGCGAGGGTCCGCACCAGGGTGGTGTGCCGCACCGCGTCGTAGTCGATCAGCCGGCCCAGCCACTGGCGGAGGAAGGTGTCGACCTCGCCGCCGGGCTCGCTGTCCCGCAGCACGCGGTAGAGACCCAGATCCTCGTACCAGGTCACGCCGTGCGGCGATCGGGACCGCAGCCGCACGTCCAGCGCCCGGGTGGCCTCCCGGTAGGACCGCGGCAGGCCCGCCGGCCCCCCGGCGCTCCCCCCGACCCCGACAGCGCCCGCACCGCTGCCCAGTTCGGCCGCCACCTCCCTGTGCAGCTGGCGCGGGTCGAGCGGGCCGCCGACGAGAAGCACGGCGGCGCCGGCGTGCCGGGCGACGAGGGCGTTCAGGGCCAGCCGCGCGGCGGCCCGCTCCGCGGCCGCCACCACCAGCTCCTCGTCCGGGACCCCCTCCCAGCGGACGACCACCGCCCGGTGGGCGCCGCGCAGATCGTGGCCTAGCACCGTGGCCCGCTCGGCCGCGCCGCCCTCCCCCGTGCCCGTCACGAGGTCGTCCACCAGGTGGCGCCGCATCGGCAGCTCCACCTCCAGGAGGCTGCGGCGGTGGGCGAGCTCCGTGCCCACGACGACCGCGGCCTGCTCCAGGGCGCACAGCTCGAAGTCCCCCGCGGCCCGGTCCGGGTCGGCCAGCACCACGGCGCCCAGCGTCCGGGTTCCCGGCCGCGCCAGGGCGACGAGGCACCGGCCCCAGCGCACCGGCCGCCCCGCCACGGCCTGGACGGCCCGGCCGACCTCCTCGCGGGCGCTGTCCGGCAGGCACGGAACCGGCGGGGCGTCCGTGGGGGCCGCCCACGCCAGCCGGTGGCCGACACCGTCCTCGACACCGACCGGGAGCCCGGTCACCCCGTGCAGCGCCGCCGCGACGGCGCTCGGGACGTCCGGCGCCTGCGCGGCGCGGCTCAGCAGCGCGTACATCCGCGTCGTCCGCTCGAGGTCCCGGACGCTGCGCTCCAGGCCGGCGTGGACGGTCTCCTGCTCCTGGCGGAGGCGGCTCATGGCAGTGGCGCACTCTGCCGCCGCCCGCTGGGCGGCGGCGTTCTCGAGCGCCGCGGCGGCGTAGCGGGCGAGCACGTCCAGGAGGAACCGCACCGGCTGCGGCGGAGCGGTCGGGGCGGTCACCACCAGGTAGCCCTGGCACCCGGCCAGCCCCATCAGAGGCAGGCACGCCGCCCAGGTCCCCCGGTCGAGGTCGAGCGCGCCGGCCGCCGGGAGGTCCGGCACCCGGCCGCTGCCCGGGGGCGCCGTCCGCGCACCGATGTCGACGGCGCGCGGGTCGCCGCCGTCGAGGGTGAACGCGGCCTCCGCCTGCAGCGGCACGAGGGCCCGGACGGCGGAGGCGCAGAGCCGAAGGATCTCCTCGGGGTCCCGCGCGGCGAACATCATCGTCGAGAGGACGAATACGGCGTGCGGGGTCGGCACGTGCGGCTCCGGCGGTGCCGCGGCCTGGGTGGGCGCGAGCGCCGATTCGGTCATGCACTCCCCCCCCTCGCGGCGGGCATCCTCAACGCTACGCCGCGACGGCGGCCGAGAAGGTCCTGCCCTGACAGGGCCACGGCCGGCTCCCGATTCGCCCCGGCAGGACCACGCGCCCGGTCCGCCCCACCAGCGACCGTGGTGGCTGACGCCACGCGACGGCGTCCCGCAACGGCGTGCCCCGAGCGAGAGCCCGCCGCTGTTGGCGCGCGGCGACGACGGTGCCTCCAGCCGTCCCCGCTGCGCCGTCCTCCGTGCGGCGTCGCCCGCACCAGCCCTGCCAACGACAAGGAGCACCACATGGCGCGCGCGGTCGGCATCGACCTCGGCACGACGAACTCCGTGATCGCGGTCTGGGAGGCCGGGAGCCCCACGGTCCTGGCGAACGCCGAAGGGTCGCGGACGACACCGTCTGTCGTCGCCTTCACCGAATCCGGGGAGCGGCTCGTCGGTCTGCTGGCCCGGCGCCAGGCGATCCTCAACCCCAAGGGCACCATCTACTCCGCCAAGCGTTTCATCGGGCGGCGGTACGACGAGGTGACGGAAGAGGCCAAGCAGGTCACGTTCGACGTCGTGCCCGGGCCGGACGGCTCCGCGCGGTTCGAGGTGCGCGGCCGGCAGTACGCCCCGGAGGAGATCAGCGCGCAGGTCCTGCGCAAGCTGGTGGACGACGCGGCCAAGGTCCTCGGCGAGAAGATCACCGAAGCGGTGATCACCGTACCGGCGTACTTCAACGACGCGCAGCGGCAGGCCACCAAGGACGCGGGCGCGATCGCAGGCCTCGAGGTGCTGCGCATCATCAACGAGCCCACCGCGGCCGCGCTGGCTTACGGCCGCGAGAAGGCCGAGCACGAGACGATCCTCGTCTTCGACCTCGGCGGCGGCACGTTCGACGTCAGCATCCTGGACGTCGGCGACGGCGTGGTGGAGGTGCGCGCGACCGCGGGCGACACCCACCTGGGCGGCGACGACTTCGACCGCCGCATCGTCGACTACCTCGCCGACGAGTTCCAGCGGGCCAACGGCATCGACCTGCGCCAGGACCCACAGGCCCTGCAGCGGCTCTCCGAGGCGGCGGAGAAGGCCAAGGTCGAGCTGAGTTCGGTGACCCAGACGCAGGTCAACCTGCCGTTCGTCACGGCGGACGCGAGCGGCCCGAAGCACCTGACGACGAACCTCATGCGCTCCACGTTCGACGAGATCACGCACGACCTGGTCGAGCGGACGATGGACCCGGTCAAGCAGGCACTGTCCGACGCGCGGGTGACGGCCAACGACGTCGACGAGGTGATCCTCGTCGGCGGCTCGACCCGCATCCCCGCCGTCCAGGAGGTGGTCCGGCGCCTCACCGGCGGCAAGGACCCGAACATGTCCGTGAACCCGGACGAGGTCGTCGCGCTGGGTGCCGCGGTGCAGGCGGGCGTCCTCAAGGGCGACGTCTCCGACGTCCTGCTGCTCGACGTCACGCCGCTCTCGCTGGGCGTCGAGACCCGGGGCGGCCTGATGACCAAGGTGATCGAGCGGAACACGACCATCCCCGCCCGGCGCGGCGAGACCTTCTCGACCGCCGAGGACAACCAGCCCGCCGTCGACATCGTGGTGCTGCAGGGCGAACGGGAGAAGGCGACGGACAACCGCGTCCTCGGCCGCTTCCAGCTCACCGGCATCCGTCCCGCCCCTCGCGGCGAGCCGCAGGTCGAGGTCACGTTCGACGTCGATGCGAACGGCATCCTGGGCGTCACGGCGAAGGACAAGGACACCGGCGCGGAGCAGGGCATCACGATCAGCGAGAGCTCGAACCTCGACACGTCGGAGGTCGAGCGGATGGTCACCGAGGCCGAGCGCAACCGGGCGCAGGACCAGGCGGCCCGCGCCGAGGTGGAGGCCCGCAACGAGCTCGACGCCGCGGCGTACGAGGTCGAACGTGCGCTCCGCGACCTGGGCGACGCCGCGCCGGTCCACGAGAAGGCGCGGGCGGAGATGCTCGTCGCCGACGCGCGGAAGGCCATGGAGGACCAGGCACCGATGGAGCGGGTGCGGGAGCTGACGGGCGAGCTCCGGCAGGTGGCGCAGTCCCTGGCGGCCGCCCGGCCGGACCAGGCAGCCGCCGGCGCCACGGCGGGCACCGGCGGCGGAGCGGCCGAGGGTGGTGACGCGGGGGCCGCGGCGGGCAGCGACGACGTCGTCGACGCCGAGTTCCACACGGTCTGATGTCGGTCAACGGCGACGAGGGCGGCACCCCGGGCGCGGCCGAGGACCGGGAGGTGGGGGACGCCGGGAGCCGCGACGCCGGCCCCCCGCCCTCCCCGGGCCCCGACTGGGAGGACCGCTGGCGCCGGACGGCGGCCGACCTCGACAACGTCCGGAAGCGACAGGCGCAGGACGTCGCGCGGGCTCGAACGGCCGAGCGCGGCACGGTCGCCGCGGAGTGGCTTCCCGTGCTCGACAACCTCGAGCTGGCCCTCACGCACGCGGAGGCCGACCCGGCAACCCTCATCGAGGGGATCCGGGCGGTCCGGGACCAGGCGGTCGCCCTGCTGGGCCGCCTGGGCTACACCCGGCAGGCCGAGGTGGGGGTTCCGTTCGATCCGACGCGCCACGAGGTGGTGACGGTGGTCGACCAGCCCGACAGCGAGCCGGGGACCGTCGTGCAGGTGCTGCGTCCCGGCTACGGGGGTCGCGAGCAGCAACTGCGGCCGGGTGCCGTGGCCGTGGCCCGCAGGCCGGAGTGATGGCCCCGTGGCGCGCGACTACTACGACGTCCTCGGGGTGGGGCGGGACGCGTCACCGGACGAGCTGCAGAGCGCGTTCCGCCGGCTGGCCCGGCGGTACCACCCCGACGTGAACAAGGATCCGGACGCGGGAGAGCGCTTCCGGGAGGTCAGCGAGGCCTACGACGTCCTGAGCGATCCCGCGGACCGGTCCAAGTACGACCGGTTCGGCCACGACTACCGGCGGGTCTCCCCGGAGTACGCCGACGCCGCCGCAGGCGGGGGCGGGGGCGGGCCGCGGGGTCCCTCCGGCCGGGGTGGCGCCCGCAGCGGCACGGGCGGCCGGGGCGCGAGCGGCATCAACATCGAGGACATCCTCAGCGGGATGGGCGACTTCGGGGACCTGTTCGGCCGCGGCCCGTTCGGCGGCGGCGGGCCGATCCCCGGCGCCGACCAGGAAGCGGTCATCGAGCTGTCCGTCGAGGAGGCGTACTCGGGCGGCACCCGCACCATCACGCTGACCGGCCCGGGCGGCGAACGCTCGTTCACCGTCACCATCCCGCGGGGCGTGACGGAGGGCCAGCGGATCCGGCTGGCGGGGCAGGGGGGCCGGCCCGGCCCGGGCGGAACCCCCGGCGACCTCTACCTCGTGGTGCACCTCAAGCCGCACGACCGGTACCGCGTCGAGGGGCGGAACGTCGTCGTCGACCTCCCGCTGGCGCCGTGGGAGGCCGCCCTCGGGGCGTCCGTGAAGCTGGCGGCACCGGGCGGCGACGTGACGGTCACGGTGCCGGCGGGGACCTCGAGCGGCCGGTCGCTGCGGCTGGCGGGGCAGGGGCTGCCGAACCCCCGCGGCAAGCCCGGCGACCTGCTGGCCAGCGTCCGCATCATGGTGCCGCCGCGCCTCTCGCGGCGGGAGCGCGAGCTGTTCGAGGAGCTCGCGGCCACCTCCGGCTTCGACCCGAGGGCGACGGGATGACCACCACCCAACGCGTGCAGTTCCCGATCGTCGTTCTGCCCGTCCCCCACCGCATGGACCTCGAGAGCTTCGCGGCGCGCGGCGGTGTGCACCCGGAACTGGTGCGCCGGTTCGTCGCCCTGGGTCTCCTCGAACCGTCACCCGGACCCGCCGGGGGGCCCTGGTTCGCGCCCGACCAGCTGGCCGTCCTCGGCCGCATCCGTCGGCTGCACGCCGGTCTGCCGCTCAACTACGCGGCGCTCGGCCTCGTCATGGATTTGCTCGACCGCATCACGCGGCTCGAGGTGACCCTCCGCACCCGACCTGCTCCGAGGAGCTCCCCGCCATGGACATGAACCGGCTGACCCAACGTTCCCAGGAGGCCCTGCAGAACGCCCAGTCGCTCGCGACGCGGGCCGGCCACACCGAGGTCGACGGGGAGCACCTGCTCGCCGCGCTGCTGCTGGACGAGCAGGGCGTGGCGCCGCGGGTGCTGACGCTCGCCGGTGCCAACGTCGCGCAGCTGCAGGACCGCCTCCAGAGCGAGCTCGAACGCCGGCCGTCGGTGACGACGACGAGCGGCGCCCCGCTCGGTCAGGTCACGGTCACGGCCCGCCTGGGCCGGCTGCTCGAGACCGCCGAGCGGGAGGCCCAGCGGCTCAAGGACGACTACGTCTCCGTGGAGCACCTGCTGCTGGCCCTCGCGGAGGAGGGCAGCAGCAGCGCCGGTGGCCGCCTGCTCCGCGACGCCGGCATCACGCGGGAGAAGCTGCTGGCCGCGCTGACCCAGGTGCGGGGCAACCAGCGGGTCACCTCCGCGTCGCCGGAGCAGGCGTACGAGGCGCTGGCCAAGTACGGCCGCGACCTGGTCGTCGACGCCCGGGAGGGGCGGCTGGACCCGGTCATCGGCCGCGACGCCGAGATCCGCCGGGTCATCCAGATCCTGTCGCGGAAGACGAAGAACAACCCGGTCCTGGTCGGGGATCCGGGCGTCGGCAAGACCGCCATCGTCGAGGGGCTGGCGCAGCGCGTCCTGGCCGGCGACGTCCCCGAGGGCTTGCGGGACAAGACGGTCTTCTCCCTCGACATGGGCGCCCTCGTGGCGGGCGCGAAGTACCGCGGCGAATTCGAGGAGCGGTTGAAGGCGGTCCTCGCCGAGGTCACCGCGGCCCAGGGCGGCATCCTGCTGTTCATCGACGAGGTCCACACCGTCGTGGGGCTCGGCGCCGCCGAGGGCAGCACCGACGCCGGCAACCTGCTGAAGCCGATGCTCGCCCGCGGCGAGCTGCACCTCATCGGCGCCACCACTGTCGACGAGTACCGCAAGCACATCGAGGCGGACGCGGCGCTGGAGCGCCGCTTCCAGCCGGTGACGGTGGACGAGCCGTCCGTCGAGGACACCATCTCGATCCTGCGGGGGCTGCGGGAGCGGCTCGAGATCTTCCACGGCGTGAAGATCCAGGACGGGGCCGCCGTGGCGGCGGCGACGTTGAGCCAGCGCTACATCGCCGACCGGTTCCTGCCCGACAAGGCCATCGACCTGGTCGACGAGGCCTCGGCCCGGCTGCGTACCGAGATCGACTCCATGCCCGCCGAGCTGGACAGCCTCACCCGCCGGGTCATGCGCCTCGAGATCGAGGAGGCGGCCCTGGCGAAGGAGTCGGACAAAGCGAGCGAGGCGCGACTCGAGGAGCTCCGCAAGGAACTCGCGGACCTGCGAGCGCAGGCGGACTCCCAGCGTGCGCAGTGGGAGGCGGAGCGGCAGTCGCTCCGGCGCATCCAGGAGCTGCGGGCGCGCCTGGAGCGGCTGCGGCAGGACGCCGAGGAGGCCGAGCGCCGCTACGACCTCAACCGGGCGGCCGAGCTCCGGTACGGCGAGATCGCCGAGGTGGGCCGCCGCCTGGCCGCCGAGGAGGAGCAGCTGGCGGCCCGGCAGGGGGGCCACCGGCTACTGCGGGAGGTGGTGACCGAGAACGAGATCGCCGAGGTGGTCGGGGCGTGGACGGGGATCCCCGTCAGCCGGCTCCAGGAGGGCGAGCGGGAGAAGGTCCTGCGGCTCGACGAGATCCTGCACGAGCGGGTCATCGGCCAGGACGAGGCCGTCCAGTTGGTGGCGGACGCCATGATCCGGGCCCGCTCGGGCATCAAGGATCCGCGCCGCCCCATCGGCTCGTTCCTCTTCCTGGGCCCGACGGGTGTCGGGAAGACCGAGCTGGCGCGCACGCTCGCGGAGTCCCTCTTCGACACCGAAGAGAACATGATCCGCATCGACATGAGCGAGTACCAGGAGCGGCACACGGTCAGCCGGCTCGTGGGCGCCCCTCCGGGATACGTGGGGTACGACGAGGGCGGCCAGCTCACCGAGGCGGTGCGCCGCAGGCCGTACGCGGTCGTGCTGCTCGACGAGATCGAGAAGGCCCACCCGGACGTCTTCAACACGCTGCTGCAGGTGCTCGACGACGGCCGCCTCACCGACGGCAAGGGGCGGACCGTCAGCTTCCGCAACGCCGTCGTGATCATGACGTCGAACGTCGGCTCGCAGTACCTGCTGGAGGGCGTCACGCCGGAGGGAAAGCTCACGGAGGAGTCCCGGGACCTCGTCTTCAGCGAGCTCCGCGCCCGGTTCCGCCCGGAGTTCCTCAACCGCATCGACGAGACCGTCCTCTTCAAGCCGCTGGTCGAGGCGGAGATCGAGAAGATCGTCGACATCATGCTGCAGGGGCTCCGGGAACGGCTGGCGGAGCGCCGGCTCAGCCTGGAGGTGACGGAGGCGGCGCGCCGGCACATCGCCCGACAGGGCTTCGACCCGGTGTACGGCGCGCGGCCGCTCCGGCGGTTCATCTCCCGCGAGATCGAGACGCGCCTCGGGCGGGCGCTGCTCTCCGACGAGATCCCCGATGACGGCACCCTCATCGTGGACCTAGTCGCGGGCTCCCTGATCGTCCACACGCGGGACGTGGCGGTGGTCCGGGTCTGACGGCGGTCAGCAGGACGCCGGCCGCCGAGACACCGCTCGCAGGCCAGGGTTTGCGAGGGCGGTGCGGACAGTCAGCCGAAGTCGCCGGCGTCGCGGCGCAGGTCGGTCAGCACGGCGATCAGCGTCCCCAGCTGGTCGTCAGGAAGCCCCGGCCGGCGGAAGACGCGGTCGTTCAGCGCCGCCGTCGCCGCCCCGACCGTCGCCCGCCCCGCGTCGGTGATCTCCACCAGCGTGGCGCGGCCGTCGCTGGGGTGCGGCACGCGCCGCACCAGCCCGGCGGCCTCCAACCGGTCCACGCCGTTCGTGACGCTGGTGGGGTGCACCTGCAGCCGCGCGCTGATCTTCTTCATGGGGAGCGAGCCCTGCCGCGTGAACAGCAGCAGGGCCAGCAGCTCGTACCGCGCGAACGTCAGCCCCGACGGGCGCAGGACCTCCTCGACCCGGGCCAGCATGATCTGCTGCGCCCGCATGAGCGACGTGACGGCCGCCATCCCCTCCGCCGCGTCGGCCCACCCGTGCGCCTCCCAGTGCCGCCGGGCCTCGGCGATCGGATCGACGGGCAGGCGCGGGGGGTTCGACACGCGCCCAGGCTGTCAGACGTTGCGCCGGTACTGGCCGCCGACCTCGAAGAACGCGTCGGTGAGCTGCCCGAGCGAGCAGCAGCGGACCGCGTCCAGCAGCGCCTCGAAGACGTTGCCGCCCCCGGCGGCCGCGGCCTGCAGCGCGGCGATCGCGGCGGGCGCCTCGGCGGCGTGACGGGCGTGGAAGTCGGCCAGCCGCGACAGCTGCGACCGCTTCTCGGCCTCGGTCGCCCGCGCCAGCTCCGGCGCGGGCGGGTCGGCCGCCTCGGGCGCCAGGAAGGTGTTGACCCCGACGACCGGCAGGCTCCCGTCGTGCTTGCGGTGCTCGTAGAGCATCGACTCGTCCTGGATCCGCCCGCGCTGGTAGCCGGTCTCCATGGCCCCCAGCACGCCGCCGCGCTCGGCGATCCGGTGGAACTCCGCCAGCACCGCCTCCTCCACGAGGTCGGTGAGCTCCTCGATGGCGTACGACCCCTGCAGCGGGTTCTCGTTGCCCGCGAGGCCCCACTCCTTGTCGATGATCAGCTGGATCGCCAGGGCGCGCCGGACGGACTCGGTGGTCGGGGTCGTGACGGCCTCGTCGTAGGCGTTGGTGTGCAGGCTGTTGGCGTTGTCGTACACCGCGCAGAGCGCCTGGAGGGTCGTGCGGATGTCGTTGAAGTCCCGCTCCTGCGCGTGCAGCGACCGCCCCGAGGTCTGCACGTGGTACTTGAGCTTCTGCGACCGCTCCCCCGCGCCGTACCGGTCCCGCAGCGCGACGGCCCAGATCCGCCGCGCGACGCGGCCGAGCACCGAGTACTCGGCGTCCATCCCGTTCGAGAAGAAGAAGGACAGGTTCGGGGCGAAGTCGTCGATCGCCATGCCCCGCGCGAGGTACGCCTCGACGTAGGTGAAGCCGTTCGCGAGCGTGAACGCCAGCTGGCTGATGGGGTTCGCGCCCGCCTCCGCGATGTGGTAGCCGGAGATCGAGACCGAATAGAAGTTGCGCACCCCGTGGGCGATGAACCACTCCTGGATGTCGGCCATCGCGCGCAGGCCGAACTCCGTGGAGAACAGGCAGGTGTTCTGGCCCTGGTCCTCCTTGAGGATGTCGGCCTGGACGGTGCCGCGGACCGTGGCCAGCACCCGCGACCGGACCTGCTCGGTCTCCGCCCCGGACGGCTCCCGCCCCTCCGCGGTCCGGAACCGCTCCAGCTGCTGGTCGATCGCCGTGCACAGGAACATCGCGAGAACCGCCGGCGCCGGGCCGTTGATGGTCATGGACACCGAGGTCGCCGGGTCGCACAGGTCGAAGCCCGCGTAGAGCTCCCGCATGTCGTCGAGGGTCGCGATGGAGACGCCGGAGGTGCCGACCTTGCCGTAGACGTCCGGACGTTCCGAGGGGTCGCGGCCGTAGAGGGTCACCGAGTCGAACGCGGTGGACAGCCGCGTGGCCTCGGCGTCGGCGGCCAGGAGCTTGAACCTGCGGTTCGTGCGGAACGCGTCCCCCTCGCCCGCGAACATGCGGGCGGGCGCCTCCCCCTCCCGCTTGACCGGAAACACGCCCGCGGTGAAGGGGAAGAAGCCGGGGAGGTTCTCGGCACGCAGGAAGCGGAGCAGGTCGCCCGCGTCGGACAGCCGGGGCACCGCCACCCGCGGCACCGAGGTCCCGGACAGTGTGGTCCGGCGCAGCGGGGCGTGCACGTCCCGGTCGCGGACGCGGTAGACGAGCTCGTCGCCGGCGTACGCCGCGGCGCGGTCCGGCCAGGCCAGCAGCAGCGCGGCCGCCGCCGGGTCGAGCTCCGCCTCGGCGCGGGCCAGCGCAGCCTCGAGCGGCTCGCCCGCCGTGTCCCCCAGCAGGTCCCGGGCAGCGCGCAGGTGCTGCCGCTGCCGCGCCTGCTCCCCCTGCCGGGCGGTGTGGGCGTGGTAGCCGCGGACGGTGTCGGCAATCTCGGCGAGGTACCGCTCCCGGCCCGGCGGCAGGACGCTCGTGAGCCCGGAGGACGCCCGCACGTCCACCCGCGGCAGCGTGCCGCCGCTGAGCGGGAGGCCCCGCTCGACCAGCAGGCCCCGCAGGTGCTGGTACAGCGCGGTGACGCCGTCGTCGTTGAACCGGGCCGCACTGGTCCCGAAGACCGGCATGTCCTCCCAGGAGCTGCCGAATGCCTCGCGGTTGCGCACCAGCTGCCGCGCGACGTCGCGGCGGGCGTCCTCGGCGCCGCGGCGCTCGTACTTGTTGATCGCGACGACGTCGGCGTAGTCGAGCATGTCGATCTTCTCGAGCTGCGAGGCCGCGCCGTACTCGGGGGTCATCACGTAGAGCGAGACGTCGCAGTACGGGACGATCGACGCGTCGCCCTGCCCGATGCCCGGCGTCTCGACCACGACGAGGTCGTACCCGGCCGCGCGGCACGCGGCGATGACGTCGGCCAGGTGCTCCGGCTCCGCCGCCGCCCCGCGGGTGGCGAGCGAGCGGAAGAACAGCCGCGACGGCGCCGCCCCGTCGAGGGCGTTGACGCGGATGCGGTCCCCGAGCAGCGCTCCCCCGCCCTTGCGCCGCGTCGGGTCCACGGCGAGCACCGCGACGCGGAGCTTGTCCTCCTGATCGACGCGCAGCCGCCGCAGCAGCTCGTCCGTGAGCGAGGACTTGCCCGAGCCCCCGGTGCCGGTGATGCCGAGCACGGGGGCGGGGTGCCGCGTCGCGGCCGACCGGACCTGCGCGGCGAGGTCGGCGTTCCGGCCCGCCTCCAGCACGGTGATGGCGCGGGCGAGCCCCGCCGGACTGCCGTCCACGACGGCTCCCCAGTCCGGCGGGGAGGCGGCGAGGTCCACGTCGCAGGCCCGCACCAGCTCGTTGATCATCCCGGCGAGGCCGAGGCGCTGGCCGTCCTCCGGCGCGAAGATCGTGACCCCGCGCGACTTCAGCAGCGCGATCTCGTCGGGCACGATGACGCCGCCACCGCCACCGAAGACCTGCACGTGCCCGGCACCGACCTCGCGCAGCCGGTCGACCAGGTAGCTGAAGTACTCGACGTGGCCGCCCTGGTAGGAGCTCACGGCGACGCCCTGGACGTCCTCCTGCAGCGCGGCGGTGACCACCGTTTCGACGCTGCGGTCGTGGCCCAGGTGGACGACCTCGGTGCCCTGGCTCTGCAGGATCCGCCGCATGATGTTGATGGCCGCGTCGTGCCCGTCGAACAGGCTGGCGGCGGTGACGAACCGGACCGGGTGGGTGGGGCGGTGCAGCGCGGGGGCGGGCGCCGGGGACGTGGTGACCATGCGCGGCTCCGTTGCCGACTCCAGGTGGTGCGCGCGGGCCGGTGGCCCCCGTGGAGCCAAACTACTCGGACGTCCTACTAACTGGCCAGCCCCTCCGCCCCGCTCCTCCGGCGGGTCGCGAGCCATTCGTCGAACGCCACGGCGACCAGCCGCTCGTCGTGCACGTCGGCGGCCTCGGCCGACGCGAGCCAGACGATCGGCGGCCCCATGACAGCGGGGTCGAGCAGGCCGGCGCGGAGCTCCGGCGTGGTCTGTTCCTCCGGGAGCATGCCGGTGAGGGTGGCGCCGCCCGGCAGCAGCAGGTTGACGCGGACCGGCGTCTCCGCCAGGTCGGCGGCCATGATCCGCGAGAGGGCCTCGGCGCCGGCGCGGGACGGCCCGTAGGGGACGAAACCCCGCCGGTTCATCGTCGTGTGGTTCATGGAGATGGAGACGACCCGGCCGGAGCCCGCCGCCAGCATCCGCGGCACGACCTCCCGCGCGACGAGGAAATACCCCGTGAGGTTGGTGTCGACGACGGCCCGGAAACCCTGGGGCGATACGGCGAAGAACGGCTGCGGCTCGGACATGAACCGCGGGTTCACGGTGCGCATGCCGAGGCCGGCGTTGTTGACCAGCACGTCGACCGTGCCCAGCCGGTCGTAGGCCTCGGCGACGCCGCGCTCGACCGCCGCCTCGTCGGTCACGTCACAGGGGATGCCCACGGCGCCGAGCTCAGCCGCCGCCTGGGCCGTCCGGTCGGGGTTGCGGCCCGTGATCGCCACCGTGGCGCCGGCATCCAGCAGCGCCCGGGCCATCGCCCGGCCGAGACCGCTGGTACCGCCTGTGATCAGGACCCGGACTCCGTCGACGCGTGGCATGCCCGGCCCCTACCCGGCGGGGCCGCCAGCACGCGTCCGGTCACCCCCGCCGGCGGGGGCGTCGGCGGACGCCCGGGGCGCGGGAACCCCCGGGGCCACTCCTCCCGGCACCTGCTCGGGAGGTACCGGCCGGCCGTACAGGAAGCCCTGCGCGTACTCGCACCCCAGGTCCGCCAGCAGGCGGGCCTGGTGCGGCTCCTCGACCCCCTCCGCGATGACGCGCAGGCCCAGCGCCGCGGCCAGCGCCAGGATCACCCGGACGATCGGCAGGGCGCCCGGGTCGACCGCGAGGTCCTGCACGAACGAACGGTCCACCTTGAGGATGTCGGCCGGGATGCGCCGCAGCCGGCTCAAGCTCGAGTAGCCGGTCCCGAAGTCGTCGACCGCCACGCGGACGCCCAGCTCCCGCGCCTGCTCCAGGGACCGCAGCACCTGCGTCGCGTCCTCGGCGAACGACGACTCGGTCACCTCCAGCACCAGCGCCTCCGCCGGCAGCCCGCTGTCCCGGAGGACCTCCCGCAGCCGCGGCACGAAGGCCGGGTCCAGCAGCTCCTGGACGGCCACGTTGACGGCGACCTCCGCAGGGCCGCCCGTCTGCCGCCAGCGGGCCGTCTGGCGGCAGGCGCGCTCGAGGACGTAGTGCCCGAGGTCCGCGAGGCGGCCGGCCTCCTCGACCAGCGGCAGGAGCGCGGCGGGCGGCAACAAGCCGCGCTGCGGGTGCTGCCAGCGCACCAGCGCCTCCGTGCCGACGACGACGCCGGTCGGCAGCTCCACCACCGGCTGGTAGTGGACGACCAGCTCCTCGCGGTCCAGCGCCCGGCGGACCTGCGCCGCGGCGGCGCCGGCCCCGCCGTGGTGGCGGACGCAGTCCCGCCCGGCCCGCTTCGCCTGGTAGAGCGCGCCGTCCGCGCTGCTCAGCAGCAGGGAGGCGGACTCCCCCGGTGCCCACTCGGCCACTCCGGCGGAGCACGTACGCCCCTCGGGCGTCGCGGCCCGCAACCGCTCGACCAGGGCCACCGCGTCGTCGATCGGCCACCCGGGCAGCGCCACCACGAACTCGTCGCCGCCCAGGCGCGCGAGCAGCGACCCCGGCCCCAGGACGGCCTTCCAGGCACGGGCGGCGTCGGCGAGCAGGCGGTCGCCGGCGTCGTGTCCGCTGCCGTCGTTGACCGCCTTGAAGTGGTCGAGGTCGACGACCGCGAGGCTGAGCGGCACCCCGGCGCGCTGCGCGGCGGCGACCGCGCCGTCGAGGAACCGGTCGAGCCCGCGGCGGTTCGGCAGCCCGGTCAGCGCGTCCGACTCCGCAGCCTCCGCGACCCGCACGAGAGCCGCGACGAGGCCCGCCATGACCACGGTCACGCCGCCGACGAGCAGGAACGCGCCCGTACCGACGGGCGAGCCCCTCCAGAGGGCTGCGGCGCAGGCGGCCACCGTCACCGCGAGGTGGGCGAGCGCCGTGCGCCAGGCGAAGAACGCGCAGTCGACGCCCAGCAGCACGTAGAGGGCGGCCAGCGACACGGCGGCTGGGGAGCTGCCGCCCAGGTACACCGCCAGCGTCACCAGGGCGGTCCCGACCAGCACCAGCACGTGTGGAGCGACGGCCGGCAGCCGGTTCCGCAGCAGGACGACGGCCGCGCCGGACCCGAGGGCTCCCACCGCCAGGAGCCGCAGCAGGCCGACACGCTCGAAGCCGGCCGGGGTCACGTAGGTCGCCGCCGCGACGAGGACGCCGGCCAACACGAAGCTCACGCCGTTGGTGACGGCAACCAGCCGGGGCGTCGCGATCGTCGGGCGGGCGCCCCGGCGCCGGACCCTCCCGGGCACCCCGCCGGATCCGTGGCCGGGAGCTGACCGAGCTCGCACCGACATGTACCAACTGTCGGATTTCTACGGGACCGAAGTGAAGCTCGGGCGGGTGACGCCGGCGGCCGCCCGCCGCACCCTCGCTCCCGGTGGCCGCCCGGCGTAGCGTCGAGGGGACCGACCGAGGAGCCGCTCCATGACCGCCGTGGGCATCGTCGTCACCGTCGTGATCGTCCTCGCAGTGCTCGCGCTACTGGCCCTGTCGCTCGCCGTGCGGATCGTTCAGCAGTACCAGGAGGGCGTGCTCTTCCGCCTCGGCCGGCTGGTCGGTTCCCGCGGTCCCGGCCTGCGGCTGATCATCCCGGTGGTGGACGTGCTGCGGCGGGTGTCGCTGCGCATCGTCACGATGCCGATCCAGTCGCAGGGGATCATCACGCGGGACAACGTGAGCGTGGACGTGTCGGCCGTGGCCTACTACCGCGTGGTCGACGCCCCGAAGTCGGTCATCGCCATCGAGAACGTCGCCGCGGCGATCAACCAGATCGCCCAGACGACGCTGCGGAAGGTCGTCGGGCAGCACACGCTCGACGAGACGCTGTCGGAGACCGACCGGATCAACGCGGACATCCGCGAGATCCTCGACGTGACCACGGTCGACTGGGGCGTCGAGGTCACCCTGGTCGAGCTGAAGGACATCCAGCTGCCCGACGCCATGAAGCGCGCGATGGCGCGCCAGGCGGAGGCGGAGCGGGAGAAGCGAGCCAAAATCATCGCCGCAGAGGGTGAGGCGCTGGCGGCCGCCGCGCTGGGGGACGCATCGGACACGATGATGGGGCACCCACTGGCGCTCCAGCTGCGCAACCTGCAGAGCCTGGTCGAGCTGGGGGTCGACAAGAACACCACCGTCGTCTTCCCCGCCCCGCTCATGAGCACGATCGGCGAGCTGGGCGCCTTCCTCGCCCGGGAGGGGCGGGCGGCGGCGGCCGGCGCGCCGGACGGCCCGGCGAGCCGCCCACAGGTGGCGGGCGTCAACGGGGTGCCGGAGCGCACGGACACCCGCTGAGGTCAGCCACCCGCCGCGGCGGGGCCGGTGCGCTGCACGGCCTCGGTGAGCAGCTCGCGCGCCACCGCGGCGACCTTCATCGAGCGGGCCTGGCTGAGCGCCTTCAACCGGTCGAACGCGTCGGGCGCGCCCAGGCCGGTCCGGCCCATCACCACGCCGATGGCCTGGTCGATCTCCGCGCGGCTCGTCAGCGCCTGCCGCAGCTGGCCGATCACCCGCTCCGCCTCCGCGAGCCGGTCGACGACCGCCACGCTGGCAGCGGCGTGGGAGGCGAACGCCTCCCCCACCCGGAGGGCCGGTTCGGCGAACGCGTCCCGCTGATGGGCATAGACGTTCATCGCGCCCACGACGCGGTCCGGCAGGAGCAGGGGCAGCGACAGCGCGCTGTGCACCCCCAGCCGCCCCACCCGCGGGCCGAACCGCGGCCACCTCGCCTCGCCGCCGAGGTTGCCCGAGACGAACGTGCGCCGCTCGGCCATGGCGCTGACGCACGGACCCTCGCCCAGGGCGTACTGGAGCTCGTCGACCTCGCCGACGAACCCGGCGGTCGCGACCACGGTGGACGACCGCCCGGAACGCAGGAGGGTCAGCCCGGCGGCCTCGGCGGCCGGGATGGCCCGCACGGCGAACTGCGCGACGCGCACGAGCGCGTCCTCGAGCCCGAGCTCCTGGGCGGGCAGCTGCGCCACACCCGCCAGGCTCTCGGCCAGCTCCCCGTCGTCGGGCATGACGGTCCGCTCCTCACCCCGTGCCCCCCGGCCCCGGCGCACCGACGGTACGCCGAACGGACCTGTCCGACGGGTTCGACCGACGGCGGCGGGCGGTTCAGTCGCCGCGCCGCTGGGTCGGCGGCCCGGCCCGGCGCTCGCCACTCGGGGTCGGCAGTGTGCGCTGACCGGCGCGGCGGTCAGCCGCGGAGCGTTGCAGGGCGGCGACGCCCTCGGCCGCGTTGCGTCGGGCCCCCGCTGTCGGCGACACCGCGGTCCGCAGCCGGCCGAGGAGACCGTGGGACGGGGCTGACGGCTTGTGGAATGCGGACATGGGGCCCCCAGGCAACGTGGTCAGGCGTGTCCGGCAGCAAGCGTCGTTCGCTCTCCGAGCTCCGGCGGCGGCGGGAACTGCGGTTCCGGCTGGCTGGTCCCCAGCCCGGCCGACGCTACGGAGCAGTCGGTGAGGATGTCAACGCAGGGCCACCGCCGCGCCCGGGGCGCAGGTCACCCACGGGCGGGGGCCAGGAGGCGTCCAGCTGCTGCTCGGCCGCGCGCCGCCCCGTCGTCGCCACGAGCAGCAAGGCCGGTTCCGGCTCGGCGACGTCCGGCTGCACCTCGGGGCTCCACCCCGGTGGGGGCACGCGCCCCGACCCGTGGCCGGACCGGCCCGTGCCAGGGGGACCCGCCATCCCGACGAGGGAGGCGGGCTCCGCGTCCTCGGTGGCGGCGGCCAGGTGCCCGGGGACCTGCGGCACGGTCCAGCCCGTGCAGAGCGAGGGCTGGGCGAACTGGTCGGGCGGCGGGTCGGCGGGATCCCCGACGAGCGCGGCGCGCTCGGTGTGGATGGTCGACCAGGGGCTCAGCGCCATGGTCCCCTCCTCGGTCACCACCGATGGTCCACCCTCACGCGCTCCGCGGGGGGAAACGCAGCGGCCGACGTCAGATCGCCTGCCCGGTCTCCTCGCGGCTGCCCGCACGGGTCCGCCGCGGGTCCGGGGCGCTCTCCTGGGGGAACCGGCGCAGGAACTCCTGCTCCAGCGCCAGCATCCGGCGGGTGTGCACCTCGAGCGCGTCCTCGCTGCCGTGCAGCAGCGTCTCGTGCCGCGTCTCGTGCAGGTACGCGAGTTCCCGGTGCAGGTCGGGGTCGTTCAACTCGTGCGGGTCGATGCCGGATCGCTCTGCCATGGCACAGCGATACCCGGCACGGCGACCTCCGACGCGGGCAGCCGCCGCGCGTCAGACCGCGCTGGACATCCACACGACGATGTCGAGGACCCGCAGAGGCGTGAGCCGCGGGCCGTCGGCGGGCGCGAGCTTCGCCAGCCGGCCGAACTCCTCGGCGTTGTCCCGCAGATCCTGGCGCATGGCGCGGACGAGCAGCTGCATGTACTCCCGCCAGGTGCGCTCGCCCCGCCGGGCGGGCGGGACGGCGTCGCCGCGGTAGAAGGTCAGCACGCGGCTGTCGTACAGCGGGATCAGGTCCGGGCGCTTGCGGTGCAGCACCTTCGCGATGAGCGACCCCTTGAGATCCTCGTCGTCGACGTCCGGGTCGTCGAGGGGGTCGTACAGCGCCGCGACCTTGTCGAGGACGGCGTCGTCGGCGCCCTGCAGGGTGGCGTGGTCCGGCAGGGCGGACAGGCCGCGCTGCAGGAGCGGCAGCAGCGCCGTGAGCGTCGCCATCCGGTCGAGGTCGACGGGCGCGCCGAGCAGATTGGGGGCCAGCAGGTCCCCGGTGCACAGGACGCCCGGCTGGCCGTTCGTCTCCAGCCCGTCGTAGGCGGGCCACGCCCGGCGCCGCCCGCGCCGGCGGGGAGTCAGGTACTCCTCCAGCAGGCTCTCGGCGTCGAAGACCTCGCGGGTGCCCATGGCCAGTCGCATGGCCGCATCCTCTCGCAGCCCCCCGCGAAGGCCACGGAGGCCCGCCGGAGAGGATGCCTCTACGACGGTCCGCAGGCGGCGGGCCGGGGCGGACGGAGGACTGCGCGTGACGCCGGGCACACCCACGGGCGGGGACCAGGCCTCCCCGCGCGCGGGGTCCGCCAGCCCCGGGCCCCAGGTCCCCGACCCGTTGGCGGGCGTCGGGCCGGCCCACCTGCGGGTGGGGCTCGCGGCGGTCGTCCTGATCGAGGCCTTCGTGGCGCTACAGGGATCGGGCGGCGCGGCCGCCGGTTTCGCGGTGCTGTTCTTCTACCCCGTCGTGGCCGCGTTCGTGTGGTGGCGGTTGCGGGACGTCGCGGCCAGGGACGGCTGGTCACGGACCCTCGGCTGGGGCGACGGACCGCACGCAGGGTGGCGGACCTGGCTCGGCCGCGCCGTGGGCACCGCCGTCGTCTGCCGCGTCGCCTCGGCCGCGGTGATCCTGGCCCTCGAAGCGATCCCGGGGCTCTCCGGCGCCGGCACGGGCAACAGCCAGGGCCTGAAGGGCCTCTCCCCCGCCGGCTATCTCTTCGTCATCGTCTTCACCTGCCTGTTCGCGCCGCTGGTCGAGGAGACGGTCTACCGCGGGCTGGTGCTGCGGGGGATCTGGCGGGCCCGCGGATCGTTCGGCCTGGCCGCGGCCGTCAGCACCGCCCTGTTCGGGGTGGGGCACGTGTCCAGCCTGGACGGCACAGCGGTGGGACTGTTCTGCGGCACGGCGGTCTTCGGCATCGGGGCCGCGCTGCTGCTGCGTCGGCACGGCACGGTGGCGGCCACCGCGAGCGCACACGCCGTGTTCAACCTGACGGCCGTGGTGCTGGTGGCCGCCACGTCGTGAGCGCGTGGGCTCAGCCGGTGCCGGTCGGCAGGCAGCCGGGGCCGAGCAGCGCCTTGAGGTCGCCCATGAGGCTCGGCGTCACCGTCACCCGCAGGGTGTCGTCGAGCCGCAGGACGTGGGTCCGCGAGGCACCGACGAGGTGCAGGTTCACCTCGGTGGTGCCCGCGTGGACCGCGAGCACCTCCTTCAGCCGCTCCACGAGCATGGGGGTGCAGCGGCTGGAGTGCACCGACAGCGCGAGCGGCCCGCGAGGCCCCTCGGTGATGTCCGGCACCGACACGTCCATCGCGATGACCCGGGGGGTGTCCTCCCGCCGGTCGAGCCGGCCGCGGACGACGAGGACGCGGTCCTCCGCCAGGTGCATGCCGGCCGTCACGTAGGTCTGCGGGAAGACCAGCACCTCCACCTGCCCCTCGAGGTCCTCGAGGGTCGTCAGGGCCCAGGGACTGCCCTGCTTGGTCATCTTCCGCTGCAGGGCGGAGACGATCCCGGCGATGGTGACGATCTCCCCGTCGCTGCGGCCCGCGTCGGCGAGCGCGGCGATGCTGGTGTCGGCGGCGGCGGCCAGCACGTGCTCGATGCCGAGCAGCGGGTGGTCGCTCACGTAGAGCCCGAGCATCTCCCGCTCGAACGTGAGCACCGTGCTCTTGTCCCACTCCCCCACCGGAATCTGCACCCGCAGGCCGAAGCCGTCGTCGGCCCCCGGCGCGCCGCCGGTGTCCCCGCCGTCCAGGCCGGCGAACAGGTCGAACTGCCCGACCGCCTCCGCGCGCTTGGTGTCCAGGCAGGCGTCGATGGCCTCGGCGTGCACGCCGTAGAGGCCGCGGCGGGTGTGCCCCAGGGAGTCGAAGGCTCCCGCCTTGATGAGCGACTCGACCGTGCGCTTGTTGCAGGCCACCGCGTCGACCTTCGCCAGGTAGTCGAGGAAGTCCGCGAAGCGGCCCTTGTCCCGGCGGGCGGCGACGATGCTGGTGACGACGTTGTCGCCGACGTTCCGGATGGCGGACAGCCCGAAGCGGATGTCCGAGCCCCGCGGCGTGAAGTTGGCGTCCGACTCGTTCACGTCCGGCGGCAGGACCTTGATGCCCATGCGGCGGCACTCGTTGAGGTACGGCGCCATCTTGTCCTTGTCGTCCTTCACGGACGTGAGGAGACCGGCCATGTACTCGGCCGGGTAGTTGGCCTTGAGGAACGCCGTCCAGTAGCTGACCAGGCCGTAGCCCGCGGTGTGCGCCTTGTTGAAGGCGTAGTCGGAGAACGGGACGAGGATGTCCCACAGCGTCTTGATCGCGGCGTCGCTGTAGCCGTTCTTGCGCATCCCCTCGGAGAACGGGACGAACTCCTTGTCGAGGATCTCCTTCTTCTTCTTGCCCATGGCGCGGCGGAGCAGGTCGGCCTGGCCGAGCGTGTAGCCACCCAGTTTCTGGGCGATCGCCATGACCTGCTCCTGGTAGACGATCAGGCCGAACGTCTCGTCCAGGATCTCGGCCAGCGGCTCGGCGAGCTCCGGGTGGATGGGCACGACGGGCTTGCGGCCGTTCTTGCGGTCCGCGTAGTCGATGTGCGCGTTGGCGCCCATCGGGCCCGGCCGGTAGAGCGCCAGCACGGCGGAGATGTCCTCGAACGAGGTGGGCGCCATCTGCCGCAGCAGCGAGCGCATCGGCCCGCCGTCGAGCTGGAAAACCCCCAGCGTGTCGCCGCGCGCCAGCAGCTCGTACGCGGCCGTGTCGTCGAGGGGCAGCTCCTCGAGCACGATCGTCTCGCCGCGGTTGGCCTCGATGTGCTTGAGCGTGTCGTCGAGGACGGTGAGGTTGCGCAGCCCCAGGAAGTCCATCTTGAGCAGGCCGAGCGTTTCGCAGGCACCCATGTCGAACTGGGTGATGATCGCGCCGTCCTGCTCCCGCCGGATGATCGGGATGACGTCGAGCAGCGGCTCGCGGCACAGGATGACGCCGGCCGCGTGGACGCCCCACTGGCGCTTCAGCCCCTCGAGCCCGCGCGCCGTGTCGACGACCTGCCGCACCTCGGGGTCGGCCTCGTACAGCGCCCGGAACTCGCCGGCCTCGCCGTAGCGCTTGTGTGACGGGTCGAAGATCCCGGCGAGGGGGACGTCCTTGCCCATGACCGCGGGTGGCATGGCCTTGGTGATCCGGTCACCGACGGCGAACGGGAAGCCCAGCACGCGGGCCGAGTCCTTGACGGCCTGCTTCGCCTTGATCGTCCCGTACGTGATGATCTGGCTGACGCGGTCCTCGCCGTACTTCTCGGTGGCGTACCGGATCATGTCGCCGCGCCGTCGTTCGTCGAAGTCCATGTCGATGTCGGGCATGGAGATGCGCTCGGGGTTGAGGAAGCGCTCGAACAGCAGCTTGTGCTGGATGGGGTCCAGCTCCGTGATGCCCATCGCGTAGGCGACGAGGCACCCCGCCGCGCTGCCGCGGCCGGGGCCGACGCGGATGCCGGCCTCGTGGGCGTAGCGCACCAGGTCCGCGGTCACCAGGAAGTAGCCCGGGAACCCCATCTTCATGATGACGCCGACCTCGTACTCGGCCTGCTTGCGGTGGCCCTCGGGGACGCCGTTCGGGAACCGCTTCGCGAGGCCCCGCGCGACCTCCTTGATCAGCCAGGACTCCTCGGTCTCACCCTCCGGCACGGGGAACCGCGGCATCAGGTCCGCGCCCTCGTTGAACGCGACCTCACAGCGCTCCGCGATGGCCAGGGTGTTGTCGCAGGCGTCCGGGAAGTCCCGCCACAGGTGCCGCATCTCGGCGGCGCTCTTCAGGTAGAAGTCGTCGGCGTTGAACTTGAAGCGCTTCGGGTCGGCCATCGTCTTGCCGGTCTGCACACAGAGGAGCACCTCGTGCGCCCGCGCGTCCCCGGCGTGCGTGTAGTGCAGGTCGTTGGTCGCGACGAACGGCAGCTTCAGGTCGCGGGCCAGCTTGATGAGGTCGTCGCGGGTCTGCTTCTCGATGTCGATGCCGTGGTCCATCAACTCGCAGAAGAAGTTGCCGTCGCCGAAGATGTCCCGGTAGTCGGCGGCCGTCTGGCGGGCGCTGTCGTAGCGGCCCTGCTGCAGCAGCCGGTTCACCTCGCCCGACGGGCAGCCCGTGGTCGCGATCAGCCCGGTGCCGTACTTCTCGAGCAGCTCCCGGTCCATGCGCGGCTTGTAGTACTGCCCCTCGAGGCTGGCCAGGCTGGAGAGCCGGAACAGGTTGTGCATGCCCTGGGTCGTCTCCGACAGCAGGGTCATGTGCGTGTACATCTCACCGGGGTTGGACTCGTCGCCGGCCCCACCGCCGCCCACCTGCACGCGCGTGCGGTCGTGCCGGCTGCCCGGCGCGACGTACCCCTCCATGCCGATGATCGGCTTGATGCCGGCGGCGCGGGCCTTCGTGTAGAAGTCGTACGCCCCGAACACGTTGCCGTGGTCGGTCATCGCCAGCGCCGGCATGCCCATCTCGCCCGCCGCGGCGAACAGGTCCGTCAGCCGGGCCGCACCGTCCAGCATCGAGTATTCGGTGTGCGTGTGCAGATGCACGAACGAATCCGACACAGGTGGTGCTCCTAACCCTCGCCCTCGACGTGCAGTCTCGCATCCGGGTCCGACATCCGACCCCCACCCGGCGAGGCTCTTCGCGTCGTCGCAGGCAGCGGCCCGCACCCGGCGTGTCGGCGCCGGCCCCTACGCGGGGACCGGGTCCGGCCAGCGCCAGGCCCGGCCGGGCAGCGGCGGGGCCGTGGCGTGGAACTCCGTGGTGCCGGACAGGTCGTGCAGCTCCCGCGACCCGCCCGTGAACGTGAAACCGAGCCGCTCGTAGAGCCGGTGCGCGTCGGCGAACCGGCTGTCCGTCCACAGCTCGACGGCCACGAAACCGGCGTCGGCCGCCCACCGCCGAGCCAGCCCCACCAGCGCGGCCCCCCAGCCGTGCCGGCGCGCCGGCGCCCCCACGTAGAGCGACTTCAGCTCCGCGGTGACCCGGTCCCCGGGTGCGGCCGGGCGCACGGCCACGCTGGCCACCAGCGGGCCGCCATCGGGCGCAACCACCCACAGCGCGCCCCCGTACCCCGCGACCGCCGTCGCCGGGGCGCGCAGCCAGGGCTCCTCGGCGTCCACGTCGAGGATGCAGTTCGGGTACTCCGACCAGCAGGCCCCGATGAGCCGCTGCAGCCCGTCGGCGTCGGCGTCGGTCGCCTCGCGCAGCCCCGGCAGCAGGTCCTTGGTCATCCAGACGTGCTCGATGCCGGCCTCGACGTCGGGCTCCCCCGTCGCCGTCCAGCCGGCACGGGCATAGAACTCCGCCGCGCTCCGCTGCGCGTGCAGCACCCCGCGGGGCAGGCCTCGCAGCAGCGCAGCCCGCTCCAACCCGGCGAGGAGCGCCGCCCCGGCGCCCGTGCCACGCACCTCCGGGGCCGAGCAGATGCGGCCCAGCCGCGCGCGGCCGCCCTCCGCCAGGAGCCGGCCGGTGGCCACCACGACGCCTGCGGCGTCCCGCACCACCACGTGTTCGGCCGCCTCGTCCAGCCCGTCGTACTCCAGCCCGGCGGGCACGCCCTGCCCGTCGACGAACACCCGCCGCCGCAGTGCGACGGCCTGCGCGGCCACCACCGGGTCGGTCACGGGCTCGGCGCGGTACCCGCCCGTCACCCGACCCGCCCCAGGGCGACCGCGACGACCACCAAGCAGGTCGCCGCGACCCAGGCGGGCAACGCGGGGCCGGTCCCCCAGCGGGCGTCGAGCCGCCGCCACGGCTCCTGCGCGGGGATGCGGTGCATCAGCCCGGTGGCTGCCGCGACCGCCCGCCGCAGCACGTCGGCCGCGCCGGGCAGCAGGGCGTCGTCCAGGCCGGCCGGCGTCACGACTCCTCCGCCACGACCGCAAGGGCCCGCACCAGGTCGGGGGGGTCGGGGCTGACGAACGTCACCCAGTCCTCGGTGGCGGGGTGCTCGAACCCGAGCGTCGCCGCGTGCAGCCACTGCCGGGTCAGGTGCAGCCGGGCGGCCAGCACGGGATCCGCGCCGTACATGGTGTCGCCGCAGCACGGGTGCCGGACGGCGGCCATGTGCACCCGGATCTGGTGCGTGCGGCCCGTCTCCAGCTTCACGTCCAGCAGCGTGGCGGCGCGGAAGGCCTCGAGCGTCGTGTAGTGCGTGACGCTCGGCCGCCCGCCGCCGACCACGGCGAACTTGTGCTGCGCACCGGGGTGACGGTCGATCGGCGCGTCGATGGTGCCCGAGGTGGGGTCGGGGTGGCCCTGCACGAGCGTGCGGTACCGCTTCTCGACGGTCCGCTCGCGGAAGGCCTGCTTGAGCAGGCTGTAGGCGCGCTCCGACTTGGCGACCACCATGAGGCCCGTGGTGCCGGCGTCCAGGCGGTGCACCACGCCCTGCCGCTCCGCGGCCCCGCTCGTCGCGACGGTCAGGCCCAGCGCGGCGAGCCCCTGCGTGACCGTGGGCCCCTCCCAGCCCGGGCTGGGGTGCGCGGCCACCCCGGCGGGCTTGTCCACGACGACGATGTCCGCGTCGTCGTGGACGATCGTCATGCCGGAGACGGAGACCGGCGGCGGCAGCACCGCGTCCCGCACCGCCGGCATCGTCACCTCGAGCCAGGTGTCGGCGGCGACGCGGTCCGACCGGGACGGTTCGCGGCCGTCGAGCCGGACGGCGCCCTCGTCGACGAGCGTGGCGGCCACGGTCCGGCTGAAACCGAACAGGCGGGCCAGCGCGGCATCCACCCGCATGCCCTCGAGCCCTTCCGGCACCGGCAGGGAGCGCACATCGCGGGCTGGGGTCGTCACCGCTCCAGTATCCGTACCGCCGGGAGTGCGGCGGGCACCGCCCGTGTCAGGGGCGCTCGCTGGTCCCGGCGGCGGCGTCCGCGGCGGTGGGCGCGGTGCCGTCCGATGCCGGCGGGTCGTCGAAGCTGATCCCGCGCAGCACGAGCAGCAGCGCCGCCACCCCGCCGAGCACGATGGCAGCGTCGGCGACGTTGAAGATCGGCCAGTGGTGCAGGTGGATCCAGTCGACGACGTGCCCGCGGCCGAAGCCCGGCGCCCGGAACAGCCGGTCGGACAGGTTACCGAGGGCCCCGCCGAGCAACGCGCCCAGCACGATCCCCCAGGCGGGACGGCGCAGCCGGCTGGCCAACCGCACGATGGCCACCACGACCATCACGGCGACGACGGTGAACACGATCGTCGCGCCCGTCGCGATCCCGAACGCCGCCCCCGGGTTGCGGGTGAGCAGCAGGTCGAGCACGTGCGGCACGAGGACCGTGGGCCGCACCTCGGACAGGGTCGCGACGACGACGAGCTTGCTGACCACGTCGGTGAGCAGCACCGCTACGGCGGCGGCGGCGAGCAGGGCGATCGGGCGCCTCAGGGCGGTCCCCTTCCGTGAGCGGAGGCCGGACGGCGCGGCGGCGTGCCCGGCGGGGTCAGTGTGCCCGACGGGTAGAGTGGGTCACGCGACGACAGGGACACCGGGCGTCGGGAACGGTCACGAGCGAGCCGGGGTTGGTGTGAGCCCGGGGACACGTCCGACGCACTGATCACCCTCGAGCAGTCGGAAGAACGGCCGGGCGACCGGCTCAGTAGAACCGGCAGGACGACCAGAGCGGGCGACGGCACGGCCGTCGCCAACGGGGGTGGTACCGCGGCCTGCCCGGCCGTCCCCCGGCCCCCGGGCGCTCGTGTCGTGGAGGTCTCGTCGTGCCGTTCCCGCTCCTGCCCGCCCAGGTCGACCTGCCCGCGCTCGAGCACGAGGTGCTGCGCCGGTGGCACGAGCGGGCGGTGTTCCCCCGCAGCCTCGAGCGCACCGCCGACGGCGAGCCGTGGATCTTCTACGAGGGTCCGCCCACCGCGAACGGCAAGCCGGGCACGCACCACGTCGAGGCCCGCGCCTTCAAGGACCTGTTCCCCCGCTACCAGACCATGCGCGGCCGCCACGTGCCCCGCCGCGCCGGCTGGGACTGCCACGGCCTTCCCGTCGAGCTCGCGGTGGAGAAGGAACTCGGCTTCACGAACAAGCACGACATCGAGGTCTTCGGCATCGCCGCGTTCAACGAGCGGTGCCGCGAGTCGGTCGGCCGGCACGTGGACGAGTTCGGGCGGCTCACCGAGCGCATGGGCTACTGGGTCGACATGTCCCAGGCCTACCGGACCATGGACCCGTCGTACATCGAGAGCGTCTGGTGGTCGCTGCAGCAGATCTACCGCGAGGGGCTGCTGGTCGAGGACTACCGCGTCGCCCCCTACTGCCCACGCTGCCAGACGGGCCTGTCCGACCACGAGGTGGCGCAGGGGTACACGGAGGTCACCGACCCGAGCGTCTACGTCCGGCTGCCTGTCATCGAGGGCCCGGAAGCCGTGCAGGACGCGAGCCTGCTGGTCTGGACCACGACCCCGTGGACCCTCGTCTCGAACGTGGCGGTCGCCGCCCATCCCGACGTCGTGTACGTCGTGGCCGAGGCGACGGAGGGCGAGCACGCCGGCCTGCGGGTGGTGGTGGCCGAGCCGCTGGTCGCGAGCGCCGTGGGCGAGGGCGCCACGGTCCACGCCCGGCTGACCGGCCGGGAGCTGGCCGGCACGCGCTACCGCCGGCCGCTCGACCTGCTGCCCGCGGAGCTGACGCCGAACGCCCACCGCGTCGTCCTGGCCGACTACGTCACCACCGAGGACGGCACCGGGCTCGTCCACCAGTCCCCCGCTTTCGGGGCCGAGGACATGGCCGTCGCCCGCGCCAACGACCTGCCCGTCGTGAACCCGATCGAGCCCGACGGCACCTTCGCGCCCGACGTGCCGCTCATCGGCGGCGTGTTCTTCAAGGCCGCCGACGCGGCGCTCGTGGCGGAGCTCCGCCGGACGGGGCTGCTCTGGCGCTACCTGCCCTACACGCACAGCTACCCGCTGTGCTGGCGGTGCGACACGGCGCTGCTGTACTACGCGCAGCCCTCCTGGTACATCCGCACCACCGCGCGCAAGGAGCAGCTGCTCGCCCAGAACGCCGCCACCGACTGGCACCCGGAGACGATCCGGGACGGCCGCTACGGCGAGTGGCTGCGCGGGAACGTCGACTGGGCGCTGTCCCGCAAGCGTTACTGGGGCACGCCGCTGCCGATCTGGCGCTGCGACGCCGACCCGGCGCACCTCACCGTCGTCGGCTCGCTGGCCGAGCTCGGCGCGCACGCCGGGCAGGACCTGTCCGCGCTCGACCCGCACCGGCCCTACGTCGACGACGTGGTGCTCGCCTGCCGGGAGCCGGGCTGCGGCGGCGCCGCCCACCGGGTGCCCGAGGTGATCGACGGCTGGTACGACTCCGGGTCCATGCCGTTCGCGCAGCTCGGCTACCCGCACCGCGCCGACGACGCGGCGCTGCGCGCCGCCTACCCGGCGGACTTCATCTGCGAGGCGGTGGACCAGACCCGCGGCTGGTTCTACACGCTCATGGCCATCGGGACGCTGGTCTTCGACCAGTCCCCGTACCGCACGGTGCTCTGCCTCGGGCACATCGTGGACGCCGACGGCCGCAAGATGAGCAAGCACCTCGGCAACGTCCTCGACCCGTTCCAGCTGTTCGAGACCTACGGCGCCGACGCCGTGCGCTGGCTCATGCTCGCCCAGGGCAGCCCCTGGTCCGCCCGCCGGGTCGGGCACGAGCCGGTGCAGGAAGTGGTGCGGCAGGTCCTGCTGACGTACTGGAACACCGTGAGCTTCCTGCTGCTCTACGCGCGCGCCAACGACTGGGAGCCCACCGCCGGGGCTCCGGCGCCGGACCAGCGGCACGTCCTCGACCGCTGGCTGCTGCAGCGGCTCGACGAGACCGTCGCCGAGGTGACGGAGGCACTCGACGCCTTCGACACCACCCGCGCCGGCCGGGCGCTCACGCGGCTGCTGGACGAGACGTCCAACTGGTACGTCCGCCGCTCCCGCCGGCGGTTCTGGGCCGGCGACCCGGGCGCCCTCGCGACGCTGCACCAGGTCGTCGTGACGCTCACGAAGCTGCTAGCCCCCTTCGTACCGTTCGTGACGGACGCGGTCTGGGAGGCCGCGGTCCGCCCCGTCGACCCCGGGGCCGCCGACTCCGTGCACCTGACCGACTGGCCAACCGTGGGGGCGGGTCCCAGCGACGCCGCCCTCGTCGACCAGATGGCGCTGGTCCGGCGGGTCGTGGAGCTGGGCCGCGCCGCGCGCGCCGACTCGGGCGTGAAGACCCGCCAGCCGCTCCGGCGGCTGCTGGTGGCGGCGCCCGGCTTCGACCGCCTGCACCGCGACCTGGTGGCGCAGGTGGCCGAGGAGCTGAACGTGGTCACGGTGGAGACCGTGGACTCCGAGCTCGCGTCCGTCAGCTACAAGCCCGCCTTCCGGGTGCTGGGCAAGGTGGCGGGCAAGCGGACGAAGGACGTCGCCGCGCTCATCACCGAGGGCGCCTTCGTCCTCGCCGAGACGACCGACGGCGGGGAGCGGCGCCTGACCCTGCGCACCGACGACGCGGAGCTCGCCGCCCTGCCGCTCACGGCCGCCGTGCTGCTGGAGCAGCGCTCCGCGCCGGAGGGCTTCGCGGCGGCGAGCGACGGCGGGGTGTCCGTGGCGCTGGACCTGGAGCTGACCGACGAGCTGCGGCGTGACGGCACCGTCCGGGACGTCGTGCGGCTGATCCAGGAGCAGCGCAAGGCGCAGGGGCTCGACGTGACCGACCGGATCGACCTCTGGTGGACGGCGAGCGGCGAGGCCGCCACTGCGCTGCGGGAGCGGGGCGAGTACCTCGCGGGCGAGGTCCTGGCCCTGAGCGTGCAGGAGGGCCGCCCGGCCGCGCCCGTCGAGGGGCACACGGACGCGGACCTCGGCGTCACGTTCTGGCTGCGGGTGTCCGGCAGCTAGCGGGCCGCCCGCGGGTCGGGGCGGCCCGCCCGGTCAGCGGTCGTCGGCCGGCGGACGCGCGGCCCGGCGGACGGGTGTCTCCCCAGGCACCTGGCGCGCGACCCGCGGTGCCGCCTTCTGGGGCGGACGCTTGGCGGCGGGCCGAGCTGCGGCCGGACCCTCGCCGGCCGGGCCCGGCTCTGCCGGCCCTGCGGACTTCGGTGGCGCGGAACGCGGTGCGGCACCCCGGGCGGGAGGGGTCCGGGCCACCCGGGGCCGGCCGGCGTCGGCCGGGACAGCGGGGGGCGTGTCGTCGGCGGGCGTGCGGGGCCGGCGGGCGGGCGCGGCGGGCGGGTCCCCGGCG
>JAOPWU010000172.1 GCA_025965515.1 Mycobacterium sp. | reverse complement strand
GGAAGAGGTGGTCGAGGGGAGGAGGTGCGAGCCGTCTTCGGTCCGGTGCCCTGCTCGCTGGCCGCGAGCTCACGCACCGTTGTCTACTGGCGGCTCCGCAACCCCCTCCCCCCGCTCACCGGCGTGTCGACCACACCGTCACCGACCTACGGCCCCGCAGAGCTCCCCCCGGGCGCAGACGGTCTGGTAGGGCGGTGCCCGGGCGGTTACTGCTGACGATCAGGCGACGTCCCCGTGCGCCCCGGGATCATCCGGAGCAGGGAAACGTCCGGGGTCTGGTAGGTGGACGTCCGGCAGATTACCCGACCCCGTCCCCACGCTGTCAATCCTGCGCTGACCTGCGGAAACGCCCCTTTGCGCAGGTCAGAGGCATCACCAAATTGTCGGCAAATTTCCGGGTGAACACTGGGTGACGTCACATCAGCTCGTGGACGGTGCGTCCGGCGACGACGGTCTGGCGGCACAGCGGTGGTGTCGCGCCCGGCTGCAGCGAGGGCAGCCCCGGCGTGCCTGCCCGCGGATCGGTCGACCACGCGGAGACCCGGCCGTCGACCGCCTCCACCACCAGCTCCTCCGCGACCTCCCAGACGGCGAAGGTGGCCGGCGCACCGGGGGCGAGGACGCCGCCCTCGTCGTCGCGGGCCGCCCGGTGCCCGCCGCGGGTGGCCGCCGAGAAGGCGGCGCGGGCGCTGAGCCCCGCACCCCGCGTCCGGTGCTCCACGGCCGCCCGGACGGTCCCCCAGGGGTCCAGCGGGGTCACCGGCGCGTCCGACGACAGCGCCAGGGGCACCCCGGCGGCCGCCAGGGCGGCGTACGGGTTCGCCCCGGCGGCCCGGTCCCCGAGCCGCTCCGCGTACATGCCGTCGGGGCCGCCCCAGGCCGCGTCGAACGCGGGCTGCACGCTGGCCACCAGGCCCAGGGACGCCATCCGGCGGATCGCGTCCGGGGACAGCAGTTCGGCGTGCTCCAGCCGGTGTCGCCCGGCCACGACCGCCGCCCGGCCGACGTTCCCGGCGGCGTCCTCGAACGCGGACAGCACCCGGTCCACGGCGGCGTCCCCGATGACGTGGAAGCCGGTCTGCAGCCCCGCGCGGACGCACGCCTCGATGTGGTCCCGCAGCTCCTCCCGGTCGTGGTGCAGCACGCCGTGCGTGTCCGGGGCGTCGGCGTAGGGCTCGGCGAGGGCGGCGGTGTGGCTGCCCAGCGAGCCGTCGCAGAACAGGTCGCCGCCGGCGGCGTGCAGCCCCAGCGCGAGGGAGGTCGCCACGTCGCCCAGCGCGGCCCAGTAGCCGACGATCAGCGGCCCGGGCTCCTCGGCGGCGAGGGCCAGCAGCGCCGCGAGGTCCTCGGGCTCCCCGATGCCCTCCCCCGCCATCTCGTGCAGCGTCCCGATGCCGAGGGCCGCCGCCTGGCGGCGGACCGCCGCGTGGGCCTGTCGGCGGTGCGCCGGGTCCAGCCCCGCGAGCAGCGCCCGCCGTACGGCGCCATGCTCCTGCTCCCGCACCAGCCCGTCGGCGGGGACCGCGAGCCCCGTCCGCCGGGCGAGCGCCGCGGACACCACGCCGGCGTGCAGGTCGATGCGGGACAGGTAGACGGCCCGCCCCCCCGTGGCGGCGTCGATCTCCGCGGGCGTCGGAGGGCGCCCTTCCGGCCAGCCGCTCTCGTCGTACCCCGCCGCGAGCAGCACCCCGTCCGGGCGGCGCCGGGCCTCGGCCGCCAGCAGGTCCAGGGCCGCCCGCAGGGTGGGCGCCCCGGACAGGTCCAGGCTGTCGGCCGCGACGGCGGTGAGCAGCGTGTGCACATGGGCGTCGACGAACGCCGGGAGGACGACCGCGTCCTGGAGGTCGACGACGGTGTCGGCCGCCATCCCCGCGGCGGCCTGCTCGTTGCCGACCCAGGCGATGCTGTCGCCGTCGACGAGCAGCGCCGTGGCGAAGGGGTCGACGGGCGTGCGCACGCGGCCGTTGCGGTACAGGGTGCGTCCCGTGGCCGCGGCCCACGGCGGGTCCACGCGGCCACTGCGCAGGGACACGGCGGGGGGCTGGGGGCTGCTCACCCCGTCATCCTCTCCCGGGCGCCGGCGGTGCCGCCGGGCGCCGGGTCGTGCCAGGCTGTGCCGGTGACCCTGCTGCTGGTGGACGGCCCGTCCGCCTGGTTCCGCGCCTTCCACGGCGTCCCCACCTCGGTCGTGGCGCCGGACGGCTCGCCGGTGAACGCCGTCCGCGGCTTCGTCGACGTCCTGGCCAGGCAGATCACGAACGTGGGGGCGGACCACCTGCTGGTCTGCCTCGACGCGTCCTGGCGGCCGGACTTCCGGGTCGCCGCGCTGCCGTCGTACAAGGCCCACCGCGTGGGGCCCGAGGGGGACGAGCCGGGCCCACCCGGACTGGCGCCCCAGGTCGAGGTGCTGCTGGAGCTGCTCGACGCGCTGGGCATCCGCACGCTGGGCGTGGACGGGTTCGAGGCCGACGACGTGATCGCCGCTGCCGCGGAGCGGGCCGCGGGGCACGTTGTCGTGGTCACCGGCGACCGGGACCTGTTCCAGCTGGTGCGGGACGACAAGCCGGTCGTCGTGGCGTACGCGGTGGAGCGGTACCGGCTGATCGACGAGGCCGCCATCACCGAGAAGTACGAGATCCCCGGCCGCGCGTACGCGAGCTACGCGCTGCTGCGCGGCGACGCGTCGGACGGCCTCCCCGGGGTGGCCGGCATCGGCGCCAAGACGGCGGCGGCCCTGCTCCGACGCTTCGGCGACATCGACGGCATCCTCGGGGCGCTCGGCGAGGGCGACGCGGGGTTCCCCGCCGGCGCGCGGCGGCGGCTGCTCGACGCGGCGGAGTACGTCACCGCCGCGCGGGAGGTCGTCTGGACCCGCACCGACCTGGACCTGCCCGCGGACGTGGTCGACGGCAGCGGCCTGGCCCTGACGCGGGTGCCGGCCGATCCCGACCGCGTAGCAGCCCTGACGGAGCGCTGGGGCCTTGGCTCCAGTGTCGCGCGGCTGCTGCGGGCGCTGCTGCCGCAGGGGACCGCCGACGCCCTCGCCGGTGGGCCGCCCCGGGGGGCTCAGGAGGCGCTGTAGGCGACGACCCCCCGGAGCACGGCGGAGCGCGCCGCGCGCGCCGTGCGCCGGAGCTCCCCCGCCGCCCGCGCGGCAGGGGGCGGCTCGGCGGGGCCGGTGTCGTCCAGCGCCGGGTCGTCCCAGGCGGTGACGCCGAGGTCCGTGGGTCGCCGCGCCGCCGCCAGGGCCGCCTGCTCCGCCGCCCCGGCGAGGTCCGCGATCTGGCCGAGCAGGTCGACCAGCTGCTTGCACCACCGGACGAAGTCGCCGGCCGTGAGGTCCACGTCGTGCAGCACGTCCGTCAGCGTGCCCCCGCCGGCCCAGCGGTAGACCGCGGCGGCGAAGCCGGGGTCGGGCGCCCGCAGCGTCGTGAGGTGGTGCCGAGCCTCGTGCTCGTGCAGCCGGCCCCACGTCGTCATCACGTTGGCGAGCGCGTGCCGGACGGTCGCCGGCGGCTGCGTCGCGAGCGGCTCGTCGGGCCGGCGCGCCTCGTAGACCAGCGCCGAGACCACGGCCGCGAGCTCCGGGCCGTCCAGCCCCTCCCACGCGCCGGTGCGGATGCACTCGGTGACCACGAGATCCGACTCGGAGTAGACCCGGGCCAGCATCTGCCCCGCGGGGGTGACGGTGTCGCCGTCCAGGTACCCCAGCTCCGTCAGCACGGCCAGCACCCGGTCGAACATGCGGGTGATCGAGCCGGTCCGCGCGGCGACCCGCTGCCGGAGCGCCTCCGTCTCCCGTTCCTGGGCGTCGCGGCGCTCCAGCTGCCGCAGGTGGCTGTCACGGTCGGTGCAGCCGTGCACGGGGTGGGACCGCAGGTCCTTGCGCAGCCGGACCAGCTGCGGGTCGTCCGCGGCCCGGGACCGCTTCCGGTGCGGCCGGCCCTTCCCCGCGCCGACGTACCCCTTGGCCCGCAGGGTGGCGAGCAGGTCGCGCCGGTCCTGGGCGGACCGCCGGTTGAACCGCGGCGGGATGCGCACCCGGCCCAGCGAGGTGGGCGTGCCGGTCAGGTCGTCGGCCGCGACCTGGCGGACCTGCCGGTCCTCCGTGAGGACCGTGAGCTCCGGCCCGTCGAACCGAGCCGCCTGCCGCTGGTCCAGGACGACGGCCACGCCCGAGTGCCGACCTGCAGGTACGGCGATGACGTCCCCCGCGCTGAACCCGGCGAGCGCGGCCGCGGTCTCGGCCCGCCGGCTCGCGGCGGCCTCCCGGGACAGCAGGTTCTCCCGGGCCTTCAGGCTGCGGCGGAGCCGGTCGTAGGACTCGATGTCGCCGAGGTGGCAGGTCAGCTGGGCGGTCAGCGCCGCGACGGCTTCCTCGTTGCGGGTCACCTGCCGGGCCAGTCCGACGACCGCCCGGTCGGCCTGGAACTGGGCGAAGGACTGCTCCAGGAGCTGGCGCGTCCGGTCGCGCCCCAGCTGGCCGACGAGGTTGGCGGCCATGTTGTACGACGGCCGGAAGCTCGACCGCAGCGGGTAGGTGCGGGTCGACGCGAGTCCGGCGAGGGCGACGGGGTCCAGGCCGGGCGACCAGAGGACCACCGCGTGCCCCTCGACGTCGATGCCGCGGCGCCCGGCCCGTCCGGTGAGCTGGGTGTACTCCCCTGGCGTGATGTCGGCGTGGGTCTCGCCGTTCCACTTGGACAGCTTCTCCAGCACCACGGTGCGGGCCGGCATGTTGATGCCGAGCGCCAGCGTCTCCGTGGCGAAGACGACCTTGATGAGGCCGCGGGCGAAGAGCTCCTCGACGACCTCCTTGAACGCGGGCAGCAGGCCGGCGTGGTGCGCGGCGATCCCCCGCTGGAGCCCCTCGAGCCAGGGGAAGTAGCCCAGCACGCCGAGGTCGCCGGGGGGCAGGCTGGCGGTCCGCTCCTCGACGAGGGTGCGGATCTCCGTCGCCTGCTCCGGGGTGGTGAGCCGGACCCCGCGGCGCAGGCAGGTGGCGACCGCCGCCTCGCACCCCGCCCGGCTGAAGATGAAGAAGATGGCCGGGAGCAGCTCGGCCGAGTCCAGCCGCCGGATCACGTCGGGCCGGTCGGCGCTGAACTGCTGGGGACGCGCGACGCGACCGCCCCGGCCGGGCAGCGCCACACCGTCGCGCGCCCGTCGCATGAGCTCCGGGTTCACCCGGTCCAGCTCGTCCTCCCGGCCGGGGGCGACCTCGACGCGGGCGGGCCCCGTGAACAGGTCGAACAGCGTGGAGCCGAGCAGGACGTGCTGCCAGAGCGGCACCGGCCGGGTCTCGTGCACGACCGTGCGCGTGTCGCCGCGGACGGTGCCGAGCCACTCGGCGAACTCCTCCGCGTTGCTGACGGTGGCCGAGAGGCCGACGACCGTGACCGTGCTGGGGAGGTGGATGATCACCTCTTCCCAGACCGCGCCGCGGAACCGGTCGGACAGGTAGTGCACCTCGTCCATGACGACGTACCCGAGCCCGGCCAGCGCGTCGGAGTGCGCGTAGAGCATGTTGCGGAGGACCTCGGTCGTCATGACCACCACGGGGGCGTCCCCGTTGCGCGAGACGTCCCCCGTCAGCAGGCCGACGTTCTCCGCGCCGAAGCGATCCGCCAGGTCGTGGAACTTCTGGTTCGACAGCGCCTTGATGGGTGTCGTGTAGAAGCACTTGCGGCCCTGGGTCAGCGCGAGGTGCGCCGCGAACTCGCCGACCACGGTCTTGCCGGCGCCGGTTGGGGCGGCGACGAGGACGCCCTGCCCCTCCTCGAGCGCCTCGCAGGCTTCCAGCTGGAACGGGTCCAGCCCGAACGGGTACGTGTCAGCGAAGGCGGTGACCGCGCTGTGCCGCTCCGCCCGGCGGAACGCGGCGTACCGCTCCGCGGGCGACTGGCCGCCGGGGTTCGCGGCGGCGCGGCGGGCCGCCTCGCCGGTCCCGGTCGCCGGCCGGTCGCGGCCCCGTGCCGTGGCGGACGCCTCCGGGTCCGGGGCGTCGGGGGTGTCGGCCGCGTCGTCGGGCCGCGGAGCCGGGGATGCGCTCACCCATCCAGGCTACGGGAGCGGAGGCGCCAGCAGGTGCAGGGCGCCCGGGACCACCTCGCTGCGGACGGGCAGCTCCCCCAGGCGTTCGCCGTCGGCGTAGGCGACCATCCCGTCGGAGATCAGCTCCACGACCCGGGCGCGCCGCGTCGAGACGAAGGGCAGGTCGACGTGGGTGCCGCGGTAGACGCTCGGGAACGACCGCGCGAACCGCGGCTTGCTGACCGGGTGCAGCACCATCACGTCGAGCAGGCCGTCGTCGAGCTGCGCGGCGGGCGTGACCCGCATGCCGGCCCCGTAGGACCGGCCGTTGCCGACGGCGACGAGCATCGCCTCGGTGTCCCACGGCTCCCCGTCGAGGACGATGCGGAACGGCCGGGGTCGGAACACGCGGAGCTCCGCGAGGATGGCGAGGTCGTAGCGGCGGGGGCCGCGCGGCCAGGTCATGCGGTTGGCGCGTTCCGTCACGGCGCTGTCGAAACCGGCGCCCAGCACGCAGCCCCACCACCGGTCCCCGGACCGCACCGCGTCGACCGTCCGGCGGGTCCCCGTCGCCAGCGCGTCCAGCGCCAGGTCGGTGGCCGCCCGCAGGTCCCCGGGGAGCTCCAGGCTGGCCGCGAAGTCGTTGCCGGTTCCGGCCGGGAGGATGCCCAGCGGCACCGGTGTGCCGGCGACGGCCTGCAGCGCGAGGTTCACCATGCCGTCGCCGCCGAGCGCCAGCACGCCGCGGGTCCCGTCGGCCACCGCCGCCGCCAGCAGGTCGCCTGCTTCGGCGGCGTCGCGTCCCGCGAGGACCGTGACGGCCACGCTGCGGTCGCGGACCCGGTCCGCCACCTCGGCAGCGGCGCGTCCGGCACGGCCGCGGCCGGCCGTCGGGTTCACGACGAGCGCCAGCGGCCCGTCCGGGTCCGCCGGTCCCCCTGAGTCCACGCGTGCACCTCCGGCGCGGAGGCTAGCGACGGGGTGCCGGAGTGATCGTCAGGCGCGGACCGATGTGACGGACGCGCGCCGGGCGTCAGGTGGTGTCGTCGACCAGGTAGTCGTGCCGTGGGGGCTCGGGCAGCGTCTCCGGCAGCGAGGACGGCTGGTCGGGGTCGAGCCCCGCGTACGGCGAGGCCGCGGCGAGCCGGGCGCGCCGGCGGTCGTTCCAGCGGGCGACGAGGATCGCCACCTCGTAGAGCAACACGAGCGGCACCGCGAGGCCGAGCATCGTGAAGGGGTCCTGCGTCGGCGTGGCGACGGCCGCGAACGCGAACAGGCCGAACATGACGATGCGGCGGACCTGGCGCAGCTTCGCCGACGAGATCACGCCCGCGACGTTCAGCATCACCACGAGCAGCGGGAATTCGAAGGAGACCCCGAAGATCAGCAGGATGGACACGACGAAGCTGAGGTAGCGCGTCACCTCGAGCAGCGGGGTGATGCCGCCGTGCGCGAAGCCGAGCAGGAAGTTCAGCGCCGTCGGCAGGGAGTAGAAGGCGATCGCGCACCCTGCGGCGAACAGCGTCACCGACGAGGCCACGAACGCGATGGCCATGCGCCGCTCGTTGCGGTACAGGCCCGGGGTGATGAACGCCCAGAGCTGGTAGAGCCAGATGGGCGAGGACCCGATGGCGCCTGCGATCAGCGACGTCTTGAGCCGGATGACGAAGGAGTCGAAGACGCCGAGCACCACCAGGTTGCAGGAGCCGCCGCCCAGCCGGTGCGCGATCGGCAGCCCGCAGTACGGCTGCGTCAGGACGCTGAAGATGGGCCCGAAGAAGATGAAGCAGACGATGGTGACGGCCGCAAGGCCCAACAGCGCCTTCGCCAGCCGGGCCCGCAGCTCGAGCACGTGCTCGAGCAGGGTCATCCGGCCGTCGTCGGCGCTGGCGGCGGAACGCCCGCTCATCTACGAACCCTCTTCGTGCTCGTCACCGCAGCGGCGCTCGGCGGACCGGGCACCGCTGCGGAACCGACGCTCAGGCCTGCGGAGCCTGCGCCGGCGGTGCGGCGGCCGGCTGCGGGGCGACCGGTGCCGCGGCAGCAGCTGCCGCCCCGCCGGGGGCCACCGGAGCGGGCGTGGCCACGGGCGGCGCCGCAGGGACGGCCGGGGCGGGAGTGGCGGATCCGTTGTCGTGCAGGGCACGGGTCTCGGACTTGAAGATGCGGGCAGACTGCCCCAGCGACCGGGCGGCGTCGGGCAGGCGCTTGGCCCCGAACAGCACGACGAAAATGCCGGCCAGGATCAGCAGGTGCCACGGGCTGAACTCACCCACGGTAGGTCCTCTCGCTCGGACGCCGGGCGGACCCCGACGAAACCTGACGATACGCGTCGGACGCCAGAGGGCCACACCGCAGCACCGTGGTCATCGCCGCGCAACGTGGCGGTCATGCCTCAGGCGCTGCGCAGCGCGGCCGCGGCCCGGCGCTGGTCGCGCACCCCGGCGCGGTACCCGGCCTCGTAACCGATGCCGAAGCCGCCACCGGGCACGGGGGTCAGTTCGTCCGCCGTAGCCGGCTGGGCGGCCAGGAGGACCGTGACGTGGTGCTGCAGTTCGGCGAGGTCGGACTGCACCTCACCGAGCGCGCGGCCGGCGGAGACCGCGCGCCGCCAGACCGCCCGGCCGGTGAGCACGAGGGCGGCCAGCCCCGCCACCACGGCGAGGAGGTCGACAGCCAGCACGATCCAGAGCACGGGCTCAGCCTAGTGGGGACCGCGCCGCGGGCCCACGCCCGGGCCGACGGCCCCCTCCCGCTCTCAGCGGGAGGCGGGCGAGCCGGCGACCGCGGCGAGGAAGTCGTCGCCCTGCAGCTGCAGGGCGAAGTCGAGCAGGTCGTCGTAGGACAGCAGGGCGCCGGTCTTCTGCTCGAGGGCCTCGGCCGGGACGTCCCAGACCTCCGCCTTCACGCCACCGCTCATGAGCAGCGAGATGACGTGGTCGTCCGCGGGCTTGCGGACCTCGTCGTGGCACCCGGGGCAGTCGAAGGCGTAGTACGAGAGGGAGGCGTGGGAGCAGACCCGCAGTCGGACGTCGGCGTTGGTGAGCTCCACCTCGCCGCAGGTGGGGCAACTGGCCTTGATGGTCGTCACGATGCATCTCCTCCCGTCGTCCCCGTCGTCGAGGCGTCACAGAAGGGTTCGGCAGAACCGTCCGATTTCTTGATGAGGAACACGTCACCTGACTGGGCGAACCTGCGCAGAACCGGCGGGCCGGATCAGCGCGGTGCGGGCTCCCCCGGGAGGGCCGTTCCCCGCGGGAGCGGGGGCGCCCCGGGCTCCGGGGTGCCCTGCACGAGGGCCAGCGCGCGGCGTGCGGCGTCCTGCACCTCGCGCGCCACCGACGGCGGGGCAACCACCCGCGCGGCGCCGCCAAGCCGCAGCGCCAGCCGCACGACCCAGCTGGTGTCCGGGGTCCGCAGGGACGCCCGCAGCGTGCCGTCCGGCGCCTCGGTGACGGTCTCGGTCGGGTAGTGCTCGACGACCCAGCGCGCCGCGGGGTCGAGCACCAGCTCCACCCGGACGTCGGTGGCGGAGGCCTGGAACAGCGTCCCCGGCCGGTCGAGCGGGTGGACGCCCTCCGGGACGGTCGCGGGCTCGTCCAGCAGCTGCAACTCCTCGATGCGGTCGAGCCGGAACAGCCGCACCCCCTGGGCGCGGTGGCACCAGCCCTCGAGGTACCAGTGCCCCTGCCGCTGGTGCAGCCGCATCGGGTCGACGTCGCGCTCGGTCACCTCGTCGCGGGCCTCCACCAGGTAGCGCAGGTGCACCCGGCGCTGCTGGGTGAGCGCGTCGCGCGCGCCCGCCAGCAGCTCCCCGGCGGCTCCCGCGTCCGGTTCCGCGACGGCGACGGCGTCCGCGGCCTGCAGCGCCGCCGGGGCCCCCCCGCCCGCGGCCGCGGCCAACTTGGCCGCCACGCGGTCGAGGGCCTGCCGCTCCGTCAGCCCGGGAACCTGGGACAGCGCCTGCACCGCCACGATCAGGGCCAGGGCCTCGTCGGCCGACAGCCGCAGCGGCCGCTCCAGCCCCTGGGCGTCGCGGACCTCCACCCGGTCGGCGTCGACGACGACGTCGATGAGCTCGCCCGGTCCGCCGCCGGGCAGGCCGCAGAGGAACAGCAGCTCGAGGTCCCGTTCGAGCTCGCGCTCCGGCAGCTGCAGCTCCGCTGCGGCCTGCGACAGCGAGACCCCGGGGTGGGCGAGGAACCACGGCAGCAGCGACAACAGCCGCGGCAAGCGGTCGAGTGCGGTGCTCATGGCGTCTCCCCCGTCTCCTGCGCCCCCACCGGCACCGGCTCGCCGCCGTGCGCCGCGAGCGCCGCGGCGAGGAGCCCGGCGACAGCTGCGGCGAGCGCCGGGGGCGAGACGACGACGGCCGACGGGCCCAGCGAGGCCACCTCCGCCGCGAGCCACGGCAGGGGCCCGGCGTCCAGTTCCACGCGGTCCCAGCCGGCGCTGCCGCCCGGCACCGGCCGGGCCCGGCGGCGCAGCGCGTTGCCCGCCCCGGCGCGCAGCAGCAGCACGACGGGGGTCGCCGTCCCGGACTCCCGCTGGCTGGCGCTCACGAGCGTCCGCAGGTCCGTCTCCGGCGGCCGCGGCACCCGGATGGGCAGGGCGGTCACAGGGCGCAGCGAGCCCCGCACGCGGGACAGCCGGAACACCCGGGCGGCGTCGCGGTCGTGGTCGTGGCCGACCAGGTACCAGCGGCCGCGCCAGCTGACGACCCCCCACGGGTCGACCGTGCGGCGGGCCGCCGTGGTCGCACCCGCGCCCCGGTAGTCGAACCGGACCGCGCAGCCCTGCCGGATCGCCTCCAGCGCGGGCTCCAGCGCCGGGTCGTCGGCGTCGAGCCGCGGCTCGACCCCGGGCGGCGGCGGCAGCGTCGGCACGCCGGCGGCCTGCAGCTTCAGGCGGGCGCCGCGGCTCGCCTCCATGAGGCCGCCGCTGGACCACATCCGCAGCGCGAGTGCCAGGGCCGAGGCCTCCGCGGCGTCCAGCGTGATCTCCGGCAGGACGTAGTCCGCGCGCGGGATGCGGTAGCCGACCTCGTCCTCCCAGGTGGACCACCGGCCGGTGGCCAGCGGGATGCCGAGCGAGCGGAGGTCCTCCTTGTCCCGCTCGAACATCCGGCGGAAGGCCTCCTGATCGGCGGGCGACTCCCCCGGGTCGTAGCCGTCGACCATCGCGCCGATCTCGGCCACCGACAGGAACCGCCGGGTGGACATGAGACACAGCACGAGGTTGACCAGGCGTTCGAGCTTCCGGGCGACCACCGGCCCAGCCTAGCCAGGGTGAGGGCCGCAGCGCGCCGCCGTGCGGGCCGCCGCTCCGGCGGGGTGGTCGCCGGCGGGTCATTACAGTGCGGCGATGCCCTCCTGCCGTCCCCGTCACGCCCGCCGGGCCGGGGGCGCACGGTGATCCGGACGCGCACCGGCCGGGTCACCGCGCTGGGCCGGGCGTGGCAGGGCTGCCAGGAGCTCGACGTCGTGCTGGACGGTGCCCCGGGTGCGGACCCCGCGCGGGCGCTGGCGTACCCGGCGCTCGTCGGGGCGCCCGAGGTCGGCGACGCAGTCGTCCTCAACACCACCGCCGTGGCACTCGGCCTCGGCACGGGCGGGCACCACCTGGTCATCGCGGTGCTCGGCCGCGCGCCCGAGGACCACCGGGCCGGTGCCGGACACCTCGTGAAGGCCCGGTACACGCCGCTGCAGGCCACGGTCCTCGGCGTCGACGAGGCGGACTCCCCCCACCGTGCGGCGATGGCCGCGGCCACCGGGCTGGACGGCATGCCCGTGGTCCTGGCCGACCTGCACTCGGCGCTGCCCGCGATCGTGGCCGGGGTGCGGGCGGAGCGGCCGGACGCCCGCGTGGCCTACGTGATGACCGACGGTGGGGCGCTCCCGCTCTGGTACTCCCGGACGGTGGCGGGCCTCGCAGCGGCGGGGTGGCTCGCCGGCTCGGTGACCACCGGGCAGTCGTTCGGCGGGGACCTCGAGGCGGTGACCCTGCACGCCGGCCTGCTGGCGGCCCGCGCGGTGCTGCACGCCGACGTGGCCGTGGTGACGCAGGGACCCGGCAACCTGGGCACCGGCCTGCCGTGGAGCTTCTCGGGGGTCGCCGTCGGGGAGGCCGTCAATGCGGCTGCGCTGCTCGGCGGTCGCCCGGTCGCGAGCCTGCGGATCTCCCAGGCCGACCCGCGGGAGCGGCACCGCGGCGTCTCCCACCACAGCCTCCTGGCCTACGGGCAGGTGGCGACGGCCGAGGCGGACGTCGTCGTCCCGCGGTGGGCGGGCCTCGTGCCCGACGGCCTGGTCGCGCGCGTGGACGCCGACGTCGCGGCGCTCGCCGGGCGGCACCGCCGGGTGGACGTGGCCGTCGACGGGCTGCGCGAGGCCCTCGTCGCCAGCCCCGTCCCGCTTCGTACGATGGGGCGGGACCTGGACACCGAGCTCGGGTACTTCCTCGCCGCCGCGGCGGCCGGCCGGCACGCGGCACGGCTCGCCGGCTGACGCCGGCTACATGCTGGCGATCAGCTTGTCCACACGCTCGTCCGACGACCGGAACGGGTCCTTGCACAACACGGTCCGCTGCGCCTGGTCGTTCAGCTTCAGGTGCACCCAGTCGACGGTGAAGTCCCGCCGCTTCTCCTGCGCCCGCTTGATGAACTCGCCGCGCAGCTTCGCCCGGGTGGTCTGCGGCGGCACCGACTTGGCCTCGAAGACCGCCAGGTCCGTCGTGACCCGTTCGACCAGACCCTTGCGCAGCAGCTGGTAGTAGAGCCCGCGATCGCGGTGGATGTCGTGGTACGCGAGGTCCAGCTGCGCGACCCGGGCGCTGCCGAGCGGCAGGTCGTGCTTGGCGCGGTACCGCTCGATGAGCGTGTACTTGGTGATCCAGTCGATCTCGCGGTCGACCATCGAGAAGTCACCCGTCTCGACGGCCAGCAGGGTCCGGCCCCACAGCTCGACCACCCGCTTCGTGGCCGCAGAGGCGCCGCGGCGGTCCACGAAGCTGACCGCCTTCGCGTAGTACTCCTTCTGGATCTCCAGCGCGGAGAGCTCCCGGCCGTTCGCCAGCCGCACCCGGCGGCGGCAGGTCAGGTCGTGGCTGATCTCGCGGATGGCCCGGATGGGGTTCTCCAGCGTCATGTCCCGGAACAGCACCCCGGCCTCGATCATCCGGAGCACCAGGTCCGTCGAACCGACCTTCAGCATGGTGGTCGTCTCGGACATGTTGGAGTCGCCGACGATCACATGCAGCCGCCGGTAGCGCTCGGCGTCGGCGTGCGGCTCGTCGCGGGTGTTGATGATCGGCCGGGACCGCGTGGTCGCGGAGCTCACCGACTCCCAGATGTGCTCGGCGCGCTGGCTGAGGCAGTAGACGGTCCCCCGCGGCGTGGCGAGCACCTTGCCGGCGCCGCAGATGATCTGCCGCGTCACCAGGAACGGCACCAGGATGTCGGCGAGCCGGCCGAACTCCCCGCCTCGCCCGACGAGGTAGTTCTCGTGGCAGCCGTAGCTGTTGCCGGCCGAGTCGGTGTTGTTCTTGAACAGGTAGATGTCGCCGGTGACGCCCTCCTCGTTCAGGCGCTGCTCGGCGTCGACCATCAGCCCCTCGAGGATCCGCTCACCGGCCTTGTCGTGGACGACCAGCTCGGTGAGGTCGTCGCACTCGGCGGTGGCGTACTCGGGGTGGCTGCCGACGTCGAGGTACAGCCGGGAGCCGTTGCGCAGGAAGACGTTGGAGCTGCGGCCCCAGGACACCACCCGGCGGAACAGGTAGCGGGCCACCTCGTCCGGTGAGAGACGCCGTTGGCCCTTGAAGGTGCACGTGACGCCGTACTCGGTCTCGATGCCGAAGATCCGTCGTTCCACCTCGCCGAGCCTAGGCGTCCGCGGCGCGCTCGGCTCGTGTGCCGACCGCGCCGCGCCGCTCACTGCTCGTCGTCCGTGGTGTCCTCCGTGCTGCCTCCCTCGGTGCCGCCCGCACCGTCCTGGGTGCTGGGCTGGGCGGAGGCCTCCTCGGTGCCGCCCGCGGTGTCGACCGCCGTCGGGTCACC
>JAOPWU010000160.1 GCA_025965515.1 Mycobacterium sp. | reverse complement strand
CCGGCGGCGCACAGCGTCCCGGCCACGAGGGCGGCCGGCACGGCGGCGCCGCCCGCGCCGAGGGCCTCGGCGAGCAGCTGGACACCGACGGCAGCGGCGGCACTCACCAGGCAGCCGCACGCCACGGCCGCGGCGACGAGCACCGTCAGCGGGGGCGCCCAGGTGCCGCGCGTGCCGCCCCTCATCGCAGCACCCCCGTCGAGGTCCAGTCGTCCTCGCGCGCGACGCGCTGCGCGGGGATGACGGCGTCGCTGGCGCGGCGGCCGGGGCCGGCGGACGGCTCGTCCGTCGTGCCCAGCAGGCAGGCAACCGCCTGCTGCACGGCGAGCAGCTCTTGGGTGAGGTCCTCGAACCGGCTCGTGAAGCCGGGCTCGCCGACCTCCGCGTCGGACGCCCAGGCGGCCGCTTCGCGGGCCAGCCGGGCGGTCGCCTCGCGCAGCTCGGCGTGGCGGGAAGCGGCCCACCGGGCCGCGTCCTCCGGGTCGCTCGCCCGGGCCGACGCGTCCCAGGGCAGGACGCCCGCCGCGAGCAGCAGCACGCCGGCGAGCCGCCCCAGCGAGGCCGCCAGGCGGAGGTCCTCCGCCCGGAACCGCGCGCTGCCCACCGGCCGACGGGCGACGAACGCGCCGACGCGAGCCTCCGCGGCGCCCAGCGGAACCGCGAGGACGGGGCGCCCCGCTTCGGTGCCCGCCAGGCCGCCGTCACGCCGGCGCGTGACCGCGCCCGTCCGCAGCGCCCGCAGCGCCCACTCGTCGCCCTGGGCTGCGCCGCCCATCACCGTGCGGTGCGTCAGGCCGAACTCGTCCCCTTCGTAGCGGGTCGCCCCCTGCTCCCCGACGACGAGGAGGAAGACGTCCGCGCCGCCGAGCAGCCGGGCAGCCGTGGTCACGACGTCGCGCGCGACGTCGTCGAGCGTCCGCGCGGTCCACACCTGCCGGGCCAGCACGAACTCGCTGAACATGTGCTGCTCGGTCGCGAGCCGCGCGGACTCGCCGCGCGACGAGACGACCGCGATGGTCGGGACGGCGAGCCCCAGCAGCCCCCAGGGCGACGCGACAGCGAGGTACCCCACGAGGGCCCCGACGGAGATGCCGGCGCACGCCCCGACGCACCAGGTGGGGAAGGCTGCCGCGGCCACGCGGAGCACCCGCCTGGCCGCGGTGGTCGCCACGGCCGCCGACACCAGGAGATGTACGGCCAGCGCACCGGCCAGCGCACCCACGGCGGCGCCGACGACCGACGTACCCGGCCAGGCGCCCGGCGTCAGCACGGCGTCGACCCGGTCCGCGACCACGACCGCCCAGGCGGCGCCGATGGCGCGCGCCGCGATGCCGGTGCCCGCGCGGCGGCGGAGTTCGGGGTGGGCGCGACGGACCAGCAGGGCGCCGAGGAGCGCCCCGGGAACCACGCACGCCCCCACCCCCGCAAGGAGGAAGGCGGCGATGATCCCGTCGACCGTGCCCAGGCGCAGCGTGCGGCCGGCGACGGGGAGGGCGACGGGCCACCGCTGGGCGGCGGCCACCGCCACGGCGACCAGCGGCAGCAGCAGCCACGCCGCCAGCGAGGGCGACCGGCCGGGAAGCTGGAGGGCCAGGACGACGGCGGCGGGCAGCGCGACGCCCACGGTCCAGGCCACGCGGCGCCCGCGGCCACGGGCGGCCACCGGACGGCGGACACCGGCGGCCCGCACACCGGCCGGCGGGCGCGGCATGCCGGCGCGACGCGGGGCGGTGGTGGTCATGCGCTGTTCCTCGGCGGGCGGCGGGCGCTCCTGCAGACGCCACACCCCCACTCCTCCGTTCGGCGCAGCGGGTTCACCCTCCCGACACACCGTGGGGCCGAAGGGACGCGCCGGGCACCCCCGGGGGCAGCGGACGGTACGCCCGACCGGGTGACACGCCGCGGTTACAGCACCCCCCTCTGCCTGCCGACACATCTCTCAACGGCACCTCGGGTGCCCACCTTCGGGAAGCACCACCGGCGGACGCCCGTTCGCCGCGACGGCAGGAGAGATCGCGTGACAACCGTGACGGAGTCGCACTCCCTCGGCAGCATGGGACGGCCGCCCGGCTTCACCGCGCTGGTCGTGGACGACCACCCGCTCGTGCGGGAGTCGATGGTTCGACGGCTGCGCGCCATGGGCGCGGGCGATGTGGTCGAGGCGGCCACGGCCGCCGAGGCCCGCGCTCGTGCCCGGTCGGGGCCGCGCGACCTGGCGATCCTGGACCTGGGCCTCCCGGACGGCAGCGGCCTGGAGCTCGTGGCCGACCTGCGCGAGGCCGGCTGGGGCCGCGTCGTCGTCCTGTCGGCCGCTGACGACCCCTACTCGGTCCGCGCGGCCTTCGTCGCCGGGGCGCAGGGGTACCTGCTCAAGTCGGCGTCGTCGTCGATCGTCGCGGACGGCGTCCGTCGCGTCCTCGACGGCGGGGTCTACGCCGACCCGTCCGTCGCCTCCCTGCTGGCCGCGGGGCTGCGGGGCCCCGCGACCGAGGCTGCCGGGATCTCCGAGCTCTCGCACCGGGAGATCGAGGTGCTGCAGCTCGTCGCCGACGGCAAGAGCAACAAGGAGGTCGGCGTGGCCCTCGGCCTGTCGGCGCTCACGGTGAAGAGCCACCTCGCCCGCATCAGCCGCAAGCTCGGCACGGGCGACCGCGCCGAGATGGTGGCGCTCGCCATGCGGGCCGGCGTCATCCGCTGACCCCACCCGGCTCACCGCCACTGCCCCCGACGCCCCGCGTTCGGGGGCAGCGGCGTTTCTACGGGTCGTAAGCTCCACCCATGGGCCAGACGCCGCACGACTCCGCGGCGCCGCCCGCCGAGGAGGCCGACCGGGAACCGGTCCCCCTGCTCGTCCCGCGGGACGGCGTGCCCGCGGTGATCGCGAGCGGCGCGGCCCTGGCCGAGGCCGTGGCCGCCCTCGCGGCCGGGACAGGCCCGGTCGCGGTCGACGCCGAGCGGGCCTCCGGCTACCGCTTCAGCCAGCGGGCCTACCTGGTGCAGCTGCGCCGGCAGGGCGCCGGCACCTTCCTCATCGACCCGATCGCCTGCCCGGACCTGTCGTCCGTCAACGCGGTGATCGCGGACGCCGAGTGGGTGCTGCACGCGGCCAACCAGGATCTGCCCTGCCTGGCCGAGATCGGCCTGCGGCCCACGCGGCTGTTCGACACCGAGCTCGCCGGACGGCTCGCCCACTACGAGCGGGTGGGGCTCGGGCCGCTGGTGGAGCGGGTGCTCGGCTACCGCCTCGAGAAGGGGCACAGCGCCGCCGACTGGAGCACCCGCCCGCTGCCCGAGCCCTGGCTGCGGTACGCAGCACTGGACGTCGAGCTGCTGGTGGAGCTCCGGGACGCCCTGGAGGCGACGCTCGCGGCGCAGGGGAAGCTCGAGTGGGCGCACGAGGAATTCGCGGCCATCGTCGCCGCGCCCCCGCCGCCGCCGCGCGAGGAGCCGTGGCGCCGTACCTCGGGAATCCACCGGCTGCGGTCCACCCGGCAGCTCGCCGCGGTCCGGGCGCTGTGGCAGGCGCGCGACGCCATCGCCCGGCGGCGGGACGTCGCGCCGGGCCGTGTGCTGCCCGACAGCGCGATCATCGCGGCGGTGCTCGCCGCGCCCGCGACCGTGGAGGAGCTGGCGGCGCTGCCCGTCTTCTCGGGCCCGCGCATGCGGCGCAGCGCGGGGACCTGGTTCGGGGCCCTGCGGGCGGCGGGCGCGCTCGACGCGGCCGAGCTGCCCCAGCAGCCCCGCGGCACGGGAGACGCCCCACCGCCCGGCAACCGCTGGGCCGACCGGGACCCGGTCGCGGCCGGGCGGCTGAACCGGGTGCGGGCCGCCGTCGCGGCGCTGGCGGAGCGGCTGGACCTGCCCACCGAGAACCTCTGCGAGCCGGCGGTGCTGCGCCGCCTCGCCTGGGCACCCCCGACCTCGACCGATGCCACCAGCGTGGCGACCGCGCTGGCGCGGCACGGGGCACGCCCCTGGCAGGTCTCCCTCGTGGCCGACGGCGTGGCGGCTGCGCTGGCCGAGCCCCCGGCGGCGGAGAACGACGCGGAGGATGCCGCCACTGCCGGCTGAGCCGGCGCCGCCCGGCAAGCAGATTGCGCCCGCGCGCTAGGTATGGGTACCCTCACCAGACCTGGTAAGGCATGCCTTACCACCGTCGGTGCAGGAGGACGCGTGCTCAGCAACTACCTGATCGGGCTGCGGGAGGGCCTCGAGGCCTCCCTCGTGGTCAGCATCCTGATCGCGTACCTCGTGCGCACCGGCCGGCGCCGCCAGCTCGTCCCGGTCTGGGGTGGCGTCGGGACCGCCGTGGTGGTCGCCGCGGGGTTCGGCGCGCTGCTGACCTTCACGTCCACGACGCTGCTGGCCACGACGCCCGCCCAGGAGAAGTTCGGCGGGAGCCTGTCGCTGCTCGCCGTGGCCCTGGTCACCGCGATGATCTTCTGGATGCGGCGCACCGCCCGCACCATGCGCAGCGAGCTGCAGGGCCGGCTGGACAGCGCGATCGCCGCCGGCTCGTTCGCCGTCGCCCTCACGGCGTTCTTCGCCGTCGGCCGGGAGGGACTCGAGACGGCGCTGTTCCTCTGGTCCGCCGTCCAGTCCGCCGGGTCCGGCGTGCAGCCGCTGCTGGGCGCGGGGCTCGGCCTGCTGACCGGCGTGGCGCTCGCCTGGCTGCTGTACCGCCGCGCGGTCACGTTGAACCTGGCCACGTTCTTCACCTGGACCGGCGGCCTGCTGATCGTGGTCGCCGGCGGGGTCCTCGGCTACGGGCTGCACGACCTGCAGGAGGGGGGCGCCCTCCCGGGCGTCGCGACCTACGCCTGGAACGTGACCGGCGCGATCCCGCCGAGCAGCTGGTACGGCACGCTGCTCAAGGGGATCTTCAACTTCTCCCCTGACACCACGGTCCTGCAGGCCGTGAGCTACCTGCTGTACCTGCCGCCGGTGCTGTACTTCTTCTTCCGCCGGTCCCGCCCTGCGGCGCCGACGGCGGCCGGGACCCTGGCGCTGCCGGTGGGCGCACCCGGGGCGACAACCCCGGCCGTGGCCTCGGGGGCCGACGCGCGCCGCTGACTCCTGTCTGCGGACCCGGGCAGCGGCCCGCAAGAGTCACGCTGCGGGGGACGGATCCAGCAGCGCCCGTGCAGGCGCGGCCGCCGCCAGGACGGCGCGCGTCAGCGACGCGGCGTCGAGCCCGTGGTCGGCCAGGATCCCCGCCCGGGTGCCCTGCTCGAGGAACTCCTGGCGCAGCCCGTAGCTGCGCACCGGCACCTCGATGCCCGCCTCGGCGAGCGCCTGGGCGAGCCGGGCACCCACGCCCCCGACCACGCCGCCGTCCTCCGCCGTGACCACCAGCGCGTGCCCGGCACCCAGCTCCAGCAGGTCCGGGGACACCGGCGTCACCCAGCGCGGGTCGACGACGGTGACCTCGACGCCCTCGGCCGCGCACTGCCGGGCCACCTCGACGGCCGTCGCCGCGAGCGGTCCGACGCCGACCAGCAGCACCTCGGGCCGCGACCCCTCGTGCAGCACGTCGACGGCCCCGACGCGCCGGACCACCGGGAGGTCGGCCGAGACGACCTGCTTGCCGTTGTAGCGGACGAGGGTCGGACCGTCCGTCACGGCGGCGGCCTCCCGCAGTGCCTGCCGCAGGGTGCCCGCGTCGCGGGGCGCGGCGATGCGCAGCCCCGGGACCAGCTGGCCCCACGACAGGTCCCACATCCCGTTGTGGCTGGGCCCGTCCGAGCCGGTCACGCCGGCGCGGTCCAGGACGAAGGTCACCGGCAGCCCGTGCAGCGCTACGTCCAGGAGCACCTGGTCGAACGCCCGGTTCAGGAACGTCGCGTAGATGCAGACGAAGGGGTGCAGGCCGCCGAGCGCCATGCCGGCCGCGGACGTGACCGCGTGCTGCTCGGCGATGCCGACGTCGAAGACGCGGTCCGGGTGGGCCGCGGCGAACCGCTTGAGCCCGACCGGGGCGAGCATGGCGGCGGTCAGCGCGACGACGGAGCGGTCCCGCTCGCCGATCGCGCAGATCTCGTCCGCGAACACCGACGTCCAGTCCGGGCGGGCGTGCACGTCGATGACGGGCGCGACGCCGTCGAACGTCCCGACCGCGTGCAGGCAGTCGTCGACGTCCTCCTCGGCCGGGCCGAAGCCGTTCCCCTTGCGGGTCACCACGTGGACGATCACCGGGCCCGCGAAGTCCCGCGCCCTGGAGAGGGCGAACTCCACCGCGCCGATGTCGTGGCCGTCGATGGGGCCGACGTACTTGAGGCCCAGATCCTCGAAGAGCACCTGGGGCTGCAGGAAGTCCTTCATCCCGCGCTTCATGCCGTGGAGGGCCTCGTAGAGCTGCTCCCCGAGCAGCGGCGTCCGCTCGCACAACGTCTTGATGAGGTCGAGCGCCCGCTCGTACCCCTGGCTCATCCGCAGGCTCGCGAGGTGCTCGGCCAGGCCGCCGATCGTGGGGGCGTAGCTGCGCCCGTTGTCGTTGACGACCATCACCACGCGGTTCTTGGCGGCCGCGATGTTGTTCAGCGCCTCCCAGCACATGCCGCCGGTGAGCGCGCCGTCCCCGACCACCGCGACGACGCTGCGCCCGGTCTCGCCGCGCAGCCGCAGCGCCTTGGACAGCCCGTCGGCGTACGACAGCGCGGTGGAGGCGTGGCTGTTCTCGACCAGGTCGTGCTCGGACTCCGCGCGGCTCGGGTATCCCGAGAGACCGCCGGGCTGGCGCAGCGAGTCGAACGCGTCGACGCGCCCCGTGAGCATCTTGTGCACGTAGCTCTGGTGGCCGGTGTCCCAGACGATGGGATCCGACGGTGAATCGAAGACGCGGTGGAGCGCGATGGTCAGCTCCACGACACCGAGGTTGGGGCCCAGGTGACCGCCCGTCCGGGCGACCGCGGAGACCAGCCGGTCGCGGATCTCGGCCGCCAGCTCCGGCAGCACCGACGCGGGCAGCCGCCGCAGATCGGCAGGCCCGGTCAGGGACGCAAGAAGGCTCACCAGGCAGGCTCCTCGGTGGACGACGGAAACCAGAGTCTATGTCCGGTCGGCGCCATCCGCCCCGGGAGGAGCGAGCGCCGTGGGAAGCGCCGGGGCGCAGCCGTCACAGCTCGGGGGCGAAGCGCCGTCCCTGCAGCGCGGCGGCGACCAGTTCGACCTGCCTGACCAGCTGCCGCGTACGGCGCACCTCCCGCTCGCAGGCCTCGAGGACCGCGGCGATCGTCGGCGGGTCCACGAGGTCACCCAGGTCGGCGCGCGCGTCGCGCAGCAGGGCGACGGCCGAGGACTGCTGGCCCGTCGCGTACCGCGCCGCGACCGTGGCCAGGACGACGGGGTGGCGGGTCACCACGGCGTACTCCCGCACCTCCGGCGGGCAGTGGTCGAGCAGGAAGCCGACGGCACCGCGCACCCATCCGGGCGCGTCGGGCGGCGGCACACCGGGCGGCCACCCGGCGGGACTGACGCCGGGCCTGCCACCGGAGAAGCGGCCACCCCGCCCGTCTCCCCTGCCTGCCGCGGTCATGCCGTCGAGCGTGGCACAGGGCACCGACGCCCCGGGTGCCATCAGCGGGCGGTGCGCCGCTGCGGCCGGCGGGCGCTCCGGAGGAGGCGCACAGCCGAGAGGAGCACCAGGGCCGCCCCGAGGAGGCCGCCGGCGAGCCCCGCATGGTCGCCCGGCAGCATCTCGGGGGCCACCGCCAGGGAGGTCAGCGCCAGCCCGGCCGCACCGCCCAGCGCGTCCCCGAGCAGCCTGCCCCGCACCGGGGCATGGGCGGGCGCCTCGGTCACCGTGCCGGACCAGTGGGACACCAGCGGCTGCGGGATGTCGCGGAACCCGTCGGTCAGCAGCCCCAGGAGCGCTTCGCGGTCGACCGGCGGGCTGAAGAGGAAGCCCTGGATGGAGTCGCAGCCCAGTCCCTGCAGGCGCGCGCGCAGCAACGGTTGCTCGACGCCCTCGGCGACCACCCGCATGTCGAGCTTGTGGGCGAGCTCGATGATCGCCCGGACGATGGTCATGTAGCTCGGCGCGGCCAGCAGCGCCTGCACGAGCTGGCGGTCGAGCTTCACGAGCGAGAACGGCAGCTGCCCCAGCCGGATGAGGGAGGCCGCGCCCGCGGCGAAGTCGTCCAGCGCCAGCCGGATGCCGGTCCCGAGCAGCCGGTCGATGCCGGGGCCGTGCGCCAGGACGACGTCCTCGAGCCGGGCCTCGGTCACCTCCAGGAAAAGGTGCTCGGCATCCCCCTCGGAGAGCCGTTCGAGCAGGGCGGACGTGAAGCGCTCCTGCATGATCAGGTCGGGCGGGACGTTCACCGTCAGGTTCAGGGTGTGACCGGCCGCCGCGATGGCGCGCCGGTGCTCGAGCGCGGTGCTGAGCACCGACAGCGTCAGCGTGTCCATGAGGCCCAGCCGTTCCGCCTCGGGCAGGAACTCCCCCGGCCCCAGCAGCCCGGCGCGGGGGTGCTGCCAGCGGACGAGCGCCTCGACGCTGCCGATGCGTGCGCCGGTGGCGGACACGATCGGCTGCAGCAGGACGACAAGGCCCTCGCCATGGGCGAGGGCGGTGAGCTCGGGGACGGAGAACCGGCGGCCCGGCAGGGCGCCGCGCTGCGGGGGTGCCTTGGCGGGGGCACGCCGTGCGGCGGCGGGCCGGCGCGTCCCGGCGGGGGCCGCCGGTGCGCCGGGGACGGGCGATGCGCCGGACGACGCCGGGGGCGCTGCAGCCGACCGAGGCGGCCGGCCTTCCCCTACTGTCGTCACTACGAGCACATCGGCAGCCGACGGCCCCACTCAAGCCCCGGTCGGGCGATGGCCAGGTGGGCGATCAGGCGTGGGGCAGGCGTGCGGTCACGCGGCCGGCGCACCCGAGCGGTCCTCGAACGTGGCGACGCACTCCACGTGGTGCGTCATGGGGAACAGGTCGAAGGCCCGCAGCGCCGTGCGCGCGTACCCGGCCGCCTGCAGCGCGGCCGCGTCGCGGGCCAAGGGAGCCGGCTCGCAGGCGACGTAGACGATGCGGCGGGGCCGTAGCCGCACCAGCTCCGCCACCACCGCCGCGCCGGCGCCGGCGCGGGGCGGGTCGAGCACGACGACGTCGACCCGACCGTCCTGCTCCGGGTCCCGTGCCCGCAGCGCCGCCAGCACGTCGGCGTGCTCGATGGCGGCCCGACCGGCCGCCATCAGGTCGGCGAGGTTGACCCGCGCGTCCGCGCAGGCCTGCCGGGAGGCCTCCACGGCCACGAGCCCTGCCCCCGGCGCGGCGTCGGCCAGGGCGCCCGTGAACAGGCCCACCCCGCTGTACAGGTCCAGGACCCGGTCCCCGTCACGCAGCCCTGCCGCCGCTACCACGACGGCCGCGAGCGTGTCCGCCGCCCGCGGGTGCACCTGCCAGAAGCCCGACCCCGTCACCTGCCAGGAGCGGCCCGCGGCCCGCTCGTGGACAACCGTGTCCCCACGCAGGGCCCGCAGCCCCTGCCGTTCGAGCACGACGAGGGCCACGTCCGGGGGCAGGTCGGGGGTCGGCAGCAGCGACTGCTCCGCCGCGCGCCCCGCCGGCGCGGCGGGCCGCCGGGGCCGCCCACGCTGCGCCGGGGAGCGACGATCCCGCCCGGGCGTGGCCACCGGGTCCACCACGACGGTCGCCGCGGGGTCGTCCGACCCGGCGATCACCTCGACGGACGCGCCCGGCGGCCAGCGCCGCGACTCGGCCCCGACCGCCTCGACGCCCGGCGCAGCGATGTAGCAGCGTTCGACGGGCTGGACGGTGTGGGAACGGTGGCGGCGGAGCCCCAGCCGGCCGGTCTCGGTGGTCGCGAACTGCACGCGGGTGCGCCAGCCGAGACCCTCGGCGTCGGTCCCGGCGTCCTCCGCACCCGCGCCGGGAAGCGCCTCCACCACCAGGTCCCCGGCGTCGAACGCCTCGTGCCCGACGCGCCGGAACTGCTCGGCCACCACCGCCGCCTTGATGGCACGCGAGGCCGCCGGCACGGCGTGCTGCCAGTCGCACCCGCCGCACATCCCGGGCCGCGCGACGGGACAGGGCGGCTCGCGGCGGTCCGGGGACGCCCGCAGCACCTCCACCGCATCGGCGCGGGCGAAGTCGGAGCGCACCTCCGTCAGGCGCGCGACCACCCGCTCGCCCGGCAGGCTGTGCCGGACGAAGCAGACCCGCCCCGATGGGAGGCGGGCGAGGCAGGCCCCGCCGTAGGCGGGTTCCCCGATCTCCAGCTCCAACGAGGCGCCACGTTGCTCGGGCGGTTCGCCGGCCCTCGCGGGACCGGCTGCGACGGCGGCGGACACGGCCTCATGCTAGGGGTGCCACCCGGCGGGCCATGGGGGGCCGTGGGCGGGCGACGTGCGTAGCATCCGCAGACGCTACGGGTTCTCCACCCGCCACTCTGCGCCGTCGACCCTGAGGACCGCCCGCGTGTACATCGTCATTCTCGGCTGCGGCCGCGTCGGCACCGCGCTGGCGAAGGGCCTCCTCGACGTGGGCCACGCGGTGGCGGTCGTGGATCAGGACCCGAGCGCGTTCCGCCGCCTCGGCGCCGACTTCCGCGGCCGGACGGTGGCCGGGGTGGGCTTCGACCGGGAGGTGCTCGTCGAGGCGGGCATCGAGCAGGCCGACGCGTTCGCCGCCGTCTCGAGCGGCGACAACTCCAACATCATCGCCGCGCGGGTGGCTCGAGAGACGTTCGGCGTCCAGCGGGTGGCCGCCCGGATCTACGACCCGGGCCGCGCCGAGGTCTACGAGCGCCTCGGCATCCCCACCGTCGCGACGGTCCGCTGGACCGCCGACCAGATGATGCGCAAGCTGCTGCCGCACAGCGCGGACCCGGCGTGGGTCGACCCGTCAGGTCGGCTACTGCTGACGCGGCTGCCCCTGGGCACGGCATGGACCGGCCGGAGCGTTGGGGACCTGGAGCGCGCCACGGGCAGCCGCGTGTCGGCGCTGACCCGTTCCCGCGACTTCGTGACCCCGCACGACGGGCTGGCGCTCCAGGAGGGCGACGTGGTGCACCTCATGGTCCGGGTGGACCGGCGCGGCACGGTGGAGCACGTCGTGACAGCCGTGCCCGAGGGCGGCCGCTGATGCGGGTCGCCGTCATCGGGGCCGGCAACGTGGGCCGGTCGATCGCCAACGAACTGCTGGACCACGGACACTCGGTGCTGCTCATCGAGCGGGAGCCCCGGGCCATGAAGGTGCGTAGCGCGCCCCGCGCCGAGTGGCTGGAGGCGGACGCCTGCGAGGTGTCCTCGCTGACGCAGGCCCGGCTGGAGGAGTGCGCCGTCGTCGTCGCCGCCACCGGCGACGACAAGGCGAACCTCGTCGTCAGCCTGCTCGCGAAGACCGAGTTCGGCGTGCCGCGCGTGGTCGCCCGCGTGAACCACCCCAAGAACGAGTGGTTGTTCAACGAGGCCTGGGGCGTGGACGTGGCCGTCAGCTCCCCCCGGATGCTCACGGCGCTCGTGGAGGAGGCGGTCTCCGTCGGGGATCTCGTCCGGCTCATGCGCTTCATGCAGGGGCAGGCGTCCCTCGTCGAGGTCACGCTGCCCACCGACGCCCCGGTCGTGGGCAAGGCCGTGGGCGACCTCCCGCTGCCGGAGGACTGCGCGCTCGTGGCGATCCTGCGGTCCGGGCGGGTCATCCTCCCGACCCCGCAGACCCCGCTGGCCGGCGGGGACGAGGTCCTCGCCGTCACCACGACGCCCGAGGTGGAGGGGAAGCTCGCCGCCCTGCTGAACGGTGAACAGCCGGCCTGAGACGGCGGGTCTCAGGCCGCCGACGGGTCGGGGGTCGGCGGCTCCGGGAGGGGAGCCGGCGGCCCAACGTCACCCGAGACAGGGGCCGCGCGGCGGAACGCGGCCACCGTGTACCAGGCGGCGAGGGCCGTCAGCGGCCAGCCGAGCACCAGCTTGGCGGCGGCGAGGCCGGTCGGCAGGTCCGCGAGGTAGAACGCCGTCTGCACCGCCACCCGGAGGCCGAAGACGGCGGCCCACAGGACCGTCGACCGTACCGCCGCGCGGCGGACGGGGCCCGGCTCGCGCCACTCGGCGAACCGGCTGTCGAAGGCACCGGCGATCACCCCGAGGAGCGGCCGCCGGACCGCCAGCGACAGCAGGCAGGCGAGGCCGTAGCCGCCCGTCATCACCATGCCGGGCAGGAAGTAGCCGCGGGCCGAGTGCGTCGCCCGCGCCACCAGCACCGCCAGGGCGATGCCGGCGAAGCCGGACAGCGCCTGCCGGGTCGAGCGGCGGCGGGCGAGGCGCTCGCCCAGCAGGACCAGCGCCGTCGCCACGGCCGTCGCCAGCGCGGCACGCAGTCCGGCGAGCGAGTACACCCCGACGAACAGGACGCCGGGGAGACCGCCGTCGACGACCCCGCGGACGCCGCCGATCAGCTCGGAGAGCTGGGGCAGCTGGGGCGGCCCGGCCTCGGGGGTCGGTTCGTCGGCAGGGGCCACGTGGGCGACCGTCAGCCGGCCGGCGGGGCCGCCGGCGCGGTGCCCTGCCCGTCCGGAAGGGGCGTGCCGGCCTCGGCCAGGGCAGCCAGGGCCTCCTTCGGCATCTGCAGCGCCAACGCCTCCCGGGACGGCATGGCCTCGCCGCCGCGCACGATCACGACCCGCCGCAACGCCGCCTCGAGGGCGGGCTCGGCGGCGAGCCCTTCCACCGCGGCCCGGCCCTGCAGCAGGGCCCGGAGGAACCACCGCGGCCCGTTCACGCCCACGAACCGGGTCGGGGCCACGATGCCCGGCGTCGCCGTGGGCACATGGGCCACCAGCTCCACGCCGAACGGGCCCTGCTCCTCGCGGACCCGGCCGCCCGAGCCGGTGACCTGCTCGCTGATCTCCGCACGGATCTCGCCCCAGATGCCGGTGGTGCGCGGCGCTGCGAACACGCCGATCTGCATGGCGGACGCCGGGGTGGCCAGCGTCGCGGCCACCACCTGCTGGCCGTCCACGTCCACCCGGACCTCGAGCTCGTCGGCGACGGGGACCCGCATGCCACCCAGATCGATGCGCGGGACGGCGTCGTCCGCGGGCACGTCGGCCACGTCGTAGGGCCCGGTGGTCGGGAGCGACACCCGTTCGTCGGCGGGCCCACCCGCCCCGAGGGCTGCCTCGTCGGCGTCCTCGTCCTCCGCGTCGAGCTCGACGCCCGCGACCTCGTCCACCTCGTCGACCTCGTCGTTCGCGTCGTCAGCGCCGGAGCGCCCGCGTCGTCCGAACAGCGCCATCAGGCTGTCCCCTCCTCATCGCCCGGCACCGCTGCCGCGGC
>JAOPWU010000137.1 GCA_025965515.1 Mycobacterium sp. | reverse complement strand
GGGGGTGCGGCTGGTCGACCGGCTGGCGCGTGTCGCCCGCGGCGCCGGCGCCGGTTTCCGGGTGGTGGCGCCGCCGGGGACGGCCAGCCGGCGGGTGCTGGAGGTCGTCGGCATGGACCCGCTGGTCGACGACGACGTGCCCGCCGCGGTGACCGCGGCCGCCCGCCTGGACTGAGCGCCCTACCGGGCCCGCTACTCCCACTCGATGGTGCCGGGCGGCTTGCTCGTGATGTCGAGCGTCACCCGGTTCACCTCGGCCACCTCGTTGGTGATCCGCGTCGAGATCCGGGCCAGCACGTCGTAGGGCACCCGGGACCAGTCGGCCGTCATGGCGTCCTCGCTGCTCACCGGCCGCAGCACGACCGGGTGGCCGTAGGTGCGGCCGTCGCCCTGCACGCCGACCGAGCGGACGTCCGCCAGCAGCACGACGGGGCACTGCCAGATGTCGCGGTCCAGCCCGGCGGCCGACAGCTCCGCGCGCGCGATGGCGTCCGCGGCACGCAGCGTCTCCAGCCGGTCGTGGGTCACCTCGCCGATGATCCGGATGCCCAGCCCCGGACCCGGGAACGGCTGCCGCCACACGATCTCCGCGGGGAGGCCGAGCTGCTCCCCCACCGCGCGGACCTCGTCCTTGAACAGCGCGCGTAGCGGCTCGATGAGCGAGAACTGCAGGTCGTCCGGAAGGCCGCCCACGTTGTGGTGGCTCTTGATGTTCGCGGTGCCCGTGCCGCCGCCGGACTCCACCACGTCGGGGTAGAGCGTCCCCTGCACCAGGAAGTCGACGGACTCGCCGTGCGCACCCGCGTCGGCGACCACCTCGCGGGCGGCCTGCTCGAACACGCGGATGAACTCTCGGCCGATGATCTTCCGCTTGGCCTCCGGGTCGGTGACCCCCGCCAGCGCCTCCAGGAACCGGTCGGCCACCGAGGCGACCTTCAGCGAGACGCCCGTCGCGGCGACGAAGTCCCGCTCGACCTGCTCGGCCTCCCCCGCCCGCAGCAGCCCGTGGTCGACGAACACGCACGTGAGCTGGTCGCCGATCGCCCGCTGGACCAGCGCGGCGGCCACGGCGGAGTCGACCCCGCCCGAGAGCCCGCAGATGGCCCGCTTGTCCCCGACGGCCGCGCGGATCAGCGCGACCTGCTCGTCGACGATGTTGCTGGCGGTCCACGTGGGACGGCAGCCGGCCTCCTCGATCAGGAAACGCCGCAGCACCTCCTTCCCGTGGGTGCTGTGCAGCACCTCGGGGTGGAACTGCACGCCGTAGAGCCCCCGGGCGGGGTCCTCGAACGCGGCGACGGGGGCACCCGGCGAACTCGCCAGGACCTCGAACCCGGCCGGCGCCTGCGTCACCGAGTCGCCGTGGCTCATCCAGACCGACTGCTGCTCCGGCAGACCGGCCAGCAGCCGCCCGGGCCGGACCACGTCCAGCGGCGTACCGCCGTACTCGCGCGCGCCGGTGTGGGCGACCGTGCCGCCGAGCGCCAGCGCCATGGCCTGGAAGCCGTAGCAGATGCCGAACGTCGGGACGCCCGTGGTGAACAGTGCGGCCGGCGCCTGTGGGGCGCCGTCGGCGTACACGCTGGACGGGCCGCCGGAGAGGATCACGGCCTTCGGCCGGCGGGTGCGGATCGCCTCCACCGCCTGGTCGTGCCCCACGATCTCCGAGTAGACGTTGCACTCGCGGACCCGGCGGGCGATCAGCTGGGCGTACTGCGCGCCGTAGTCGACGACCAGGACGGTGTCGAAGGCATCGGCGGGCGAGCCGCCATCGGGCTCGGAGACTGAGGGATCGACGCGGGGAACGCTCACCCCAGGAAGTCTAGGAGGTGTAAACCGGGGGCCCGCGGCGCAACCATCCCTGCAGCACGGAACCGTGCGGACGAGGAGGTCCCATGAGCGCGGCGCCCCTGACCCGCGAACAGCGGAACGCGTTTCTCGCGGCCCTCATCGGCTGGACGATGGACGCCTTCGACTACTTCCTCGTCGTGCTGGTCTACGCGGACATCGGCAAGGACTTCGGCGTCTCGCTGGCGCGGATGGCGTTCCTGACGACGGCGACCCTGATCATGCGGCCGGTCGGCGCCCTGCTGTTCGGGCTCTGGGCCGACCGGGTCGGCCGCCGCCGCCCGCTGATCGTCGACGTGATCTTCTACAGCATCGTCGGCTTCCTCTGCGCCTTCGCGCCCAACTACACGGTGCTGCTCCTGCTGCGCCTGCTGTACGGCATCGGGATGGGCGGCGAGTGGGGCCTCGGCGCGGCGCTCGCCATGGAGAAGCTGCCGGCCGAGCGGCGTGGCTTCTTCTCCGGGGTGCTGCAGCAGGGGTACGCCCTCGGCTACCTGCTCGCCGCGGTGGCCTTCCTGATCGTCCGGTCGATCGACGTCGGCATCACCCCGTGGCGGCTGCTGTTCGGCCTGTCGATCATCCCGGCCATCGTCAGCCTCATCATCCGCACGCGGATCGGTGAGTCGGAGGTCTGGGAGAAGGCGCACCGGGCCGGCATCACCCGGTATCGGGTGCGGGACCTGCTGGCGAACCGCGCCATCGTCCGGCGATTCATCTACCTCGTCCTGCTCATGACGGCGTTCAACTGGATGAGCCACGGCACGCAGGACATCTACCCGAACGCCCTCAAGAAGGGGATCGGGCTGTCCCCCGACACGGCGCTGGGCGTGGCGATCGTCTACAACTGCGGCGCGCTGCTCGGCGGCACTCTGCTGGGCGCGCTGTCGCAGCGCATCGGCCGGCGGGTGACGATCGTCGGCGCGGCCCTGCTGGCGCTGCCGGTGGTCCCGCTGTTCGCCTACTCGCGGTCGCTGGGACTGGTCTGCCTCGGGTCGTTCCTCATGCAGTTCTTCGTGCAGGGCGGCTGGGGCGTCATCCCGGCGCACCTCACCGAACTCTCCCCCGACGCGATCCGGGGTTTCTACCCGGGCGTGACCTACCAGCTGGGGAACCTGCTCGCGGCGTTCAACCTGCCGATCCAGGAGCGGCTCGCCGCCTCGCACGGCTACCCGTTCGCGCTGACCGTCACGATCATCCCTGTGCTGCTGGTCGTGGCCGTGCTGGCGGCCGTCGGGCAGGAGGCACGGGACGCGGTGTTCGGGGGCGAGCCCGCCCCCGAACCCGCCGGGATCGGTGGCTAGGTCAGTCGCTGACCTCGACGCCCTTCCAGAACGCGACGCGGTCCTTGATCTCGGCGGCGGCGCTCTTCGGCTCCGGGTAGTACCAGGCCGCATCGGGGTTGCGCTCGCCGTCCACCTCGACGGTGAAGTAGCTCGCGGTGCCCTTCCACGGACAGACCGAGTGCGTGTCGCTCGGCAGCAGGGTGGCCGTCACGGCGTCCCGCGGGAAGTAGTGGTTGCCCTCGACGACGACCGTGTCGTCGCTCTTCGCGAGCACGGTGCCGTTCCAGCGTGCAGTGGCCATGGTGGCCCCTCCATCCGGCCGCCCGGCGCGGCCACGTCCGGTACAACCGCCGCGGCGGGCGGTCCATACCCGGGCGCGCCGCGATCGTGCAGGCGGTCATCATGGGTAGCGCAGGATCACGCGCGGCGCGCGATCCTCTCCCCGACGAGCCGTCCCCGACCCGCCGACCCGAGGAGTTCCATGGACGACGTCGCCCTGCTCGGGGCCGCTCGGGCGGCACTGCTCGAGAGCTCGGTGCGCCTCGTCCGCGCCGCCGGCGGCACGGTGTGGCGCTCCGGCGGGCTCGTCGCCCCGCTGCTGCGGGACCGTCCCGTCCCGGCCCGGGTCTGCGACGCCGCCGCCGTCGACACGGCCGCGGTCGCCGCGCTGGCCCGGGCGCAGCGGGCGTTCGGCCGGCCTGCCGCGCTGCTCGTGCCCGAGGACGACGACGCGGTCGCCGCCGCCGCGCAGGCCGCCGGGCTCACCGCCCAGCCGGACGACCGGGTGCTGTGCGCGGCCGTGACGGAGCTGCCGGCCGCCGGGCCGGTGGAGGGCGTCGCCATCCGCATCCGCCCTGCGGCGGAGGCGGCCGACCCGGGCATCCAGCGCCGCCACGCCGCGGTCCGGGCGGAGACGTCCGGGACCACCGTGGAGCTGGAGGTGCGGGCGCTGCCGCTGCGGCTGCGCACCGGCCGCACCCTGCTGGGCGCCGAGCAGGGCCACGAGCTCGTGGGCGTCGCCGCTGTGGAGCGGATCAGCACGTCCTACGGGGTGGTGGCGCTGCTCGACGGCGTCGGGGTCCTGCCGGCCTGGCGCGGTCGCGGGATCGGCACCGCCCTGGCGTCGACGGCGCTCTGCGGCCTCGCCGGGGCCGGCGGCGACCCGGCCGACGTCCCCGTCATGGCCGCCGCCGCCGTGCCGCCGACCGACACCGCGCTGTACCTGCAGACGGGGCTGCGCGCTCTGGGCGGCTTCGTCCGCTACGCCGACTGACGGGTCAGCGGGCCGGCGCCACCATGAGCTCGGCCTTCTGGAAGTGCTTGACCGACTCGTAGCCCGTGACGGCCATGGCCCGGCGCAGCGCGCCGACCAGGTTCCCGGCCCCGTCGGAGCGCGCGGACGGCCCCAGCAGCACCTGCTCCAGGGTCCCCACCGCGGGGGTCGCCACCCGGGCGCCGCGCGGCAGCTCCGCGTGGAACACCTCGTTGCCCCAGTGCCAGCCCGCGCCGGGGGCCTCGGCCGCGTGGGCCAGCGGCATCCCGAGCATGACGGCGTCCGCGCCGCAGGCGATGGCCTTCGCCATGTCGCCGCCGGTGCGCATCCCGCCGTCCGCGATCACGTGGACGTACCGGCCGCCGGACTCGTCGAGGTAGCGCATCCGCGCCCCGGCGGCGTCGGCCAGCGCCGTCGCCATGGGGACGCCGACGCCCAGGACGGAGCGGGTGGTGTCGGAGCTGCCGGGCCCGACGCCCACGAGCACGCCGGCCGCGCCGGTCCGCATGCAGTGCAGCGCCGTCGAGAAGGACGCGACCCCACCCACGATGACCGGGGCGTCGAGGTCGGCGATGAACTGCTTGAGGTTGAGTGGCTCCACCCGGCTGGACTTGTACTCCGCCGAGACGACCGTCCCCTGGATGACGAACAGGTCCACCCCGGCGTCGAGCACCGCCTTGTGGAACTCGACGGTGCGCTGCGGGGTGAGCGCGGCAGCGACGGTGACGCCGGCGGCCTTCACCTCGGCGATGCGCGCGCGGATGAGGTCCTCGCGGACCGGGGCGGCGGCGTAGACCTGCTGCAGCTTGGCGGTGGCCTGCGCGGCGGGCGTGTCGGCGAGCTCCGCGAGCAGCGGCTCCGGGTCGTCGTACCGGCACCAGAGGCCCTCGAGGTTGAGCACCCCCAGCCCGCCGAGGCGGCCCATCGCGATGACGAATGCCGGCGAGCTGACCGAGTCCATGGCCGCGGCCATGATGGGGAGCTCGAAGCGGTAGGCGTCGATCTCCCAGGAGGTGCTCACGTCCTGGGGGTCGCGCGCCCGCCGGCTCGGGACGATGACGACGTCCTCCAGGGCGTAGGCCCGCCGCCCGCCCTTGCCGATCCCGATCTCGACCTCCGCCACTGCGGCTCCGCTTCCTGCTAGGTCGCGGCGCCGCCCGGCTCAGCGAGCCTGGTAGTTCGGCGCCTCGACGGTCATCTGGATGTCGTGCGGGTGGCTCTCCTTCAGCCCGGCCGGAGTGATCCGGATGAGCTGACTGTGCTCCTGCAGCTCCGCCAACGTGGCGGCCCCGCAGTAGAACATGGCCTGCCGCAGGCCCCCGACGAGCTGGTGCGCGACGGCGGCCAGCGCACCACGGTAGGGCACCTGCCCCTCGATGCCCTCCGGGACCAGCTTGTCGTCCGTCGCGACGTCCGCCTGGAAGTAGCGGTCCTTGGAGTAGCTCGCGCGGGTGCCGCGGGACTGCATGGCCCCGAGGCTGCCCATGCCGCGGTACTGCTTGTACTGCTTGCCGTTGATGAACACGAGCTCGCCCGGGCTCTCGTCGACGCCCGCGAGCAGGCTGCCGAGCATCACGGTGTCCGCGCCGGTGGCGATCGCCTTCGCGATGTCGCCGGAGTACTGCAGCCCGCCGTCGGCGATCAGCGGGACGCCGGCGGCCCGGGTGATGCGGGCGCACTCCCAGATGGCCGACAGCTGCGGGACGCCCACGCCGGCGACGACGCGCGTGGTGCAGATGGAGCCGGGCCCGATGCCGACCTTGACGGCGTCGGCGCCCGCCTCGACCAGGGCGTGCGCCGCGGCGGCGGTGGCGATGTTGCCGGCGATGGCCTGCACGCGCGTCTCGGTCTTGAGCCAGCGGACCAGGTCGGCGACGGCCTTGTTGTGGCCGTGCGCGGTGTCGACGACGACGACGTCCACGCCCGCGTCGATGAGCGCCTGGGCACGCTTCATGCCCTCCTCGCCGACGCCGACCGCGGCGGCGACCCGCAGCCGACCCGCCGGGTCCTTCGTGGCGTCGGGGTACTGCTCGCTCTTGACGAAGTCCTTGACCGTGACGAGGCCGCGCAGCTTGCCGGCGGCGTCGACGAGCGGGAGTTTCTCGATCTTGTGCTTGGCCAGCAGCGCGATGGCGTCCTCGGGGGACGTGCCGACGGGCGCCGTGACCAGCGGCATCGGGGTCATCACGGCGGAGACCGCGCGGCTGTGGTCGCGCTCGAAGCGGATGTCCCGGTTGGTGACGATGCCGAGGAGCGTGCCGTCGGGCGCCGTCACCGGGACGCCGGAGATGCGGAAGTGGCCCATGAGCCGGTCCGCGTCGCCGATCGAGGTCTCCGGCGCGCACGTGATGGGGCTCGTCACCATCCCGGCCTCGGACCGCTTCACGAGGTCGACCTGCGCGGCTTGCTCCTCGATCGGCAGGTTGCGGTGCAGGACCCCGATGCCGCCCTGCCGGGCCATCGCGATGGCCATGCGGGCCTCGGTGACGGTGTCCATCGCCGACGAGAGCAGCGGGATGGCGACCTCGATGTCGCGCGTCAGGCGCGCCCGGGTGTCGACGCTGCTGGGCAGCAGGTCGGAGGCCGCCGGCAGCAGCAGCACGTCGTCGTAGGTGAGCCCCGTCCCCACGAACTTGCGGGCGAAAGCGGCCAACGCGACCGGGTCCTGCTCGAAGCCGTGCAGCGGGGCCAGGGTGCTCTCGGAAGCCGTCTCACGGGCGGTGCCTGCCATCTCCCGATGGTACCGGCCGCGCGGAGTCGTCCGGCGTACCGTTGCGCGAATGGACGGCCACGACCACCCCGCGGACCCGTTCGACGGTGGGCCCGACGACCCGACCGCCGAGCTGGCGGAGGCCTTCGCGCGTCTCGACGCCGAGCGGGGGGACGACGACGAGGAGCCGGTCCCCCCGCTGACGCCCGGGGAGCGCTCCGAGCTGCTGTCCGACCTCGAGGACCTGGACGTCTTCCGGACGCTGCTGGAGCCGCGCGGCACCCTCGGCCTGGTCGTCGACTGCGCCGACTGCAACGAGCCGCACTACTTCAGCTGGGACCTGCTGCAGGCGAACCTGCGGCACCTGCTGGACCTCGGCACCCCTCGGGTGCACGAGCCGGCGTTCGCCCCGGATCCCGACGACTACGTGCCGTGGGACTACGCCCGGGGGTACGCCGACGGGGTGCTGGAGGCGCTGGAGTCGATGTCCGGGGACGACGGCCAGGGCTGAGCCCCCGCTGCGGTGGGGCCGGCACGGCCCGGGCCGCGCATCCGCGGGTACGGCCCGCCTCCCCGGGAACGGCAGCAGCCCGCCGACCGGGTGGTCGACGGGCCGCTGCGAGGCACGGAGCTAGTGGACGAGCCCGCGGCGGAAGCCGAGGGCCACGGCCTGCGCCCGGTCGTTGACGCCGAGCTTGCGGAACAGCCGCCGGGCGTGGGTCTTGATGGTGTCCTCGGACAGGTACAGCGAGCGGCCGATCTCGGCGTTGCTCTTGCCCTGGCTCATGCCGGTGAGCACCTGCAGCTCGCGCTCGGTGAGCGTCATGGCGGGGTCGGCGACACGGCCGGAGCCGACGCGCTCGGTCATCGCGCGGCGCATGGAGGCGCCGACGAGGTCCTCGCCGTCGAGGGCGTGGGCGACGGCCGCGCACAGCTCCTCGTGGCTGACGTCCTTGAGCAGGTAGCCGCGGGCGCCGTTCGCGACGGCGGTGGCGACGTGGTCCCGGTCGTCGGCCGCGGTCAGCATGATGACCTTGGCCTCGGGGTGCTGGCGGACGAGCCGGCGGGTCGTCTCGAGGCCGCCGAGGCCCGGCATCTGGATGTCCATGAGGACCAGGTCGGGGCGCTCCATGGCGTACCGCGCGAGGACCTCCTCGCCGCTGGCGGCGGTCTCGACGCGGTCGACACCGGGGACCTCGCGGACGAACTGCCGCAACCCCTCCCGCACGATGCGGTGGTCGTCCACGATCAGAACGGTCGTCACAAGAGCTCCTCAGGGCAAGCGGCGGAGTGCGGGGCGCGGGCGGCGCCGTTGGTTCCTGGCATCTGTGTCGGCAGAATCAGGGTTGTCATGAGCCGTTCGGGTGGTTCCACCGGCTTTGATCCACCGCTGACCATGATGCCGACGGCCGACGCGCGCGTCCGCCAGCGCACCGCGGCGGCGGAGGTCGGGTCGTGGCCCGCACCGCCGAGTGCGATGCGCACCTCGCCGACGCCGGGCTCGACGGTCAGCTCGACCGGGAGCGCCGGGTCCGGCACGAGGGCCTGCAGGAGGCGGTAGGCGACGACGCCGACGGCGGCCCCCACGGGTGGCAGCGCCACGGTGTCCGGGTCGGGCACGCCCCAGGTGTCCCGCAGGCTCGCGAGCGAGGCCGCGAGGTCGGTGGGGTCCGGGCGGGACCGGGTGGCGCCCATGATCCGCCGGGTGGCGGCCAGTGCCTCCTGCGCGTGTTCGTGCAGCGGAGCGACCAGGGACGCCAGCAGGTCCGCGCGGTCCTCCGGCGACAGGGCGGCGAGCGCCGGGTGGGCCGCCGCGGCGGTGCGGCCGCGCCCCGTCAGCTCCAGCACGTAGCGCAGCGCAATGAGCGCCTGCGCCGG
>JAOPWU010000136.1 GCA_025965515.1 Mycobacterium sp. | reverse complement strand
TCGCGGGTTCGAGTCCCGTCACTCACCCCAAGCAAGCCCGTGGCCCCCGTTCCTCCCTGTCGGGAGGGAGCGGGGGTCGCGGTCGTCCGGGCCGGCTGCGCGGCGGCGCCGACGCTCAGCCGTCGCCGAAGAGGCCGGCCAGCAGCCGCCGGCGCCGGGGCGGCAGCGCCTGCGCCGCGAGGTGGGTGTCGACCGTCTGCGTGGCCCGCTCGATGGTCATGCCCTGGGCGATGTGGGCGTTGATCAGGCCGAGACGGTGCTGCCGCTCGTCCCGCTGGGCGGCGAGCCGCACGAAGCGGTCGGCCCAGAACAGCTCCTCGGGGAAGCGTTCCGCCCAGGCTTGGGCCGGGGTGTCGCGTGCTGCCGCCCGGCGCTGCGGCACGCCGTAGAAGTCGGTGTTGAGCCCCATGCGGTTCTCCCTGCCCTGTCGGTCTGTGCAGAGCGTTGCGGGTGGGTCCGACAGAAACGGCCGGGGGACGGCAAGCACCCACCGCACGGACCCGGACGCGCCTCAGCCCTGCGCGGCGACCGGGGGCACGGCGACGGCGATCTCGTCGCTCAGCTGCGCGCCCCGCAGCAGGGGCAGCCGGTCCCCGCTCCAGAACCTGCCGGGGTCGTAGTAGTTGGCCGGCTTGTCGTCGGCGAGCAGCCCCATCGCGGCGTAGGTGCTGGCGACGACCTCGGCGCAGTAGGCCACCTCCAGGGACGCCTGCCGGCGCAGCCTGCCGCGGGCCCAGCGGGCGGCGAGTGCGGCGGTGTGCGGGAAGGGGACCCCGTCCAGCCGGGCGATGGTCCGCAGCAGCCCGTCCTCCATCGCCGGCGTGATGTCGGTGTCGAGCTGCCGGAGCCACGGCCGCTGCCCGTACCGCAGCGCCCACACGCGCACCGCGTCCTGCAGATCGTGCAGCTGCACGCCACGGTGCCGGCTGCCGGTCCACACGTCCGGCAGTGACTGCCCGAGCTCGGCGTGCCACATCAGCGGCGGCAGGTCGTCGAGGACCACGGCCATCCCGACGTGGTTCACCGGGGCGTTGGTGAGCGCGCGGATGGCCTGGTCGGCGGCGCTGTGCCCGCGGAACAGCCACAGGTCGCCGGTCCTGGTCGTGGCAGCCGCCTCGTCCAGGCGCAGCGGCGGGAGCGCGTCAGCGGTTCTCGGCACCGTGGTTCCCCTCCCGGCCCCGGCCGGCGCCGTGCTCGCGCCACGCGCGCCAGCGGTCCGCGGGGCGCAGGTGCGTCGCAGCCACCGACGCGTCGGTGCCGGGATCAGCCTCGCCGGTCTCGGCGAGGCGGGCGTGCAGCCGTTCCCGCACCTGTTCGGGGGTGTACGCCGCCCGGCGCCGTTCGGCGCGGGCCACGGCCACGCCGGTCGCGGTCACCCCGGCCAGCCCGGCCAGGCCCACCCACTTCCAGCCCTTCATCCCGCTCCTTCCGGTCCGACGGCGACCACAGCGACAGTGTCGTCCGGTCGGTGCCCGGCGCCGCCGTCGGCGCGCTGAGTGCCCGGCTCGAGGTGCCGCTGCGACGACGCGGCCCCCGCTCCCTCCCTGTCGGGGAGAGCGGGGGCCACGGTCGTTCCCTCCGGGAGCGGTCAGCCGCCGGTCCGGCGGTGCCCCGCCAGGGCCGCCTGCCGCGGCGCGATGCGCGCCAGCAGCGGCCCGCGCAGCGCGTACACGATGCCCACGGCGATGGCCGCGACGATCGCCGAGCCCAGGATGTCGCCCGGGTAGTGGATGTCGTCGTAGACCCGCGCGAAGCCGATCAGCAGCGCGCCGGCGAGGGCCAGCCACCCCCAGCGGCTGGCGAGCAGCAGGAGCAGCACGAAGGCGATCGCGAAGGACGCGGTGGCGTGGTCGCTCGGGAAGGACTGACCGGGGGCGTGCTGCACCACGACGTGCAGGTTGGGGTGCGTCTGGAACGGCCGCACCTCGTGGATGAGCTTGCCCGCCACCAGGCCCAGGGCGAACGCCAGCACCAGGGCGGCACCCGCGGCGACGAGCGTGGCCCAGTCCCGGCGCTGCACGTAGGGGACGCACACGACGACGAGCAGCGCGAAGAGGGCGAAGATCAGGTACTTCGCCGAGAAGGTCATGAGGTTGTCCAGGAAGGCGGAATGCCCGGACAGCCCGTTGATGGTGTGGAGCAGGTCGTAGTTCATCGGCGGTCGGTGTCGCTTTCGTCGGTGTCCGTGAGCAGCGTGCTCGGGGCTCTCGTCGCGACCGTACGGATCCTCCATGAAGCCGGGATGAAGCCCGGGCCGCGGGGTTGGCCGCCGGGCGGGCGCGGTAGATCTGCTCCGGCGCCCGAGCGGGGAGGAGGTGGTTCGGCTGTGCACCGTGGTGCTCCGCTGGGCCCCCGGCGGCCCGAGCCGGCTGCTGGCGCTGCGTGACGAGCTCGTCGGCCGCCCGTTCGACGACCCGGATCGGCACTGGCCCGACCAGCCGGACGCCGTCGGCGGCCGGGACCGCCTCGCGGGCGGTAGCTGGTGCGTCACGGACGTGGCGACGGGTGTGGCGGGGCTGGTGCTGAACCGGCCGGAGCGCCGCGAGGCCGCCCCCGGTGCTCCCAGCCGGGGGGTCCTCCCGCTGCTGGCCACGCGGTACGGGCCGGACTGGGCGGAGCACGTCCCCCTGGCCGGGATGGCGAGCTTCACGCTGCTGCTGGTGACGCCCGACGCTGTCACCCGCTGGACGTTCGACGGCCGGGACCTGCGCGCGGAGGCGCTCCCGCCGGGGACTTCCATGACGACGTCGGGCGGCCCCGAGGACGGCCGCGAGCAGCGTTACCTGGCCGGGTTCGCCGCCGCGGACCCGCCCGGCGGGTGGCTCGCGATGGTCCGGGGGAGCGCGCCCGCCGACGACCCGGCCGCCCTGCTGGTGCGGCACCGGCACGGCGACCGGGTGTTCGCGACGGTGTTCGGGCAACTCATCGAGGCCCGACCCGGGGCGGTGGAGATCGCCTACAGCCGCACGCCCGGCGGGGCCGAGTCGTGGGCCCGCCGGACCTGGACCGCCGCGTCGGCCCGGCCGGGCCCAGAGCTGAGTCCACCCTGAGGAGAAGCTCAAGGGGGGAATGGTTGATGCCGACAACTTGTTGCGCAGGGTGACCGCCGCCTGCCACCCGAGGAGACCCATGACCGTCGCCGCCGCGCGGCCGCCCGCTGTCCGGAACAGCTCCGGCATGACGCACCGCCAGGTGCTCGAGTCGATGACCGGCCTGATGCTGAGCATGTTCGTGGCGATGCTCAGCTCCACCGTCGTGAGCAACGCGCTGCCCCGGATCCTGCACGACCTGCACGGCGGGGAGTCCGCCTACACCTGGGTCGTGACGGCCACGCTCCTGACGACGACCGCGTCCACGCCCCTGTGGGGCAAGCTCGCAGACCTCATCAGCAAGAAGCTGCTGATGCAGCTGGCGATCATCGTCTACATCGCGGGCTCCGTCGTCGCCGGGCTCTCGCCGTCGGTCGGGATGCTCATCGGCTGCCGCGCCGTCCAGGGCATCGGTGCCGGCGGCATCCTCGCGATGACCCAGGTGATCATGGCGGCCATGGTGTCGCCGCGCGAGCGAGGCCGCTACAGCGGCTACCTCGGGGCCACGTTCGCGGTCGCCACGATCGCCGGGCCGCTCATCGGCGGGGTCATCGTGGACACGTCGTGGCTGGGCTGGCGCTGGTGCTTCTACGTGGGCGTGCCGTTCGCCGCGGCCGCGCTCGTGGTCCTGCAGCGGACCCTGCACCTGCCGCCGGTCCGCCGGGAGGTCCGGGTGGACTACCTGGGCGCCGCGCTGCTGACCGGCGGCGTCAGCGTCGTGCTCGTGTGGGTCTCGCTCGCCGGGCAGCAGTTCGGCTGGGCGTCCGTGAGCACGGCCGTGTACGTCGGCATCGGCGTGCTGCTGCTGGCGTTGGCCGTGGTCGTCGAGCTCCGGACGGTCGAACCGATCGTCCCCCTGCGGCTGTTCCGGCAGCGCACCGTCGCGCTCGCCACCGGCGCCGGGCTGCTCATCGGTGTCGCGATGTACGGCGCCACGATCTTCCTGTCGCAGTATTTCCAGATCTCTCGGGCGCAGAGCCCGACCGCGTCCGGGCTGCGCACGATGCCGATGATCCTGGGGCTGGCCGTCGCGTCGCTGGTGGTCGGGCGGCTGGTCTCCTCGACCGGCCGGTGGAAGCGGTACCTCGTCATCGGGGCGGCCCTCGCCACGGTGGGGTTCGCACTCCTCGCCACGATCGACGCGCACACGAGCTTCGGGCTGATCTCCATCTACATGGCCCTGCTGGGGATCGGCCTCGGCATGTCCATGCAGAACCTCGTGCTGTCCGTGCAGAACAGCGTGCCGGTGACCGAGCTGGGCGCCGCCACCGCCACCGTCGCGTTTTTCCGCTCCCTGGGCGGGGCGGTCGGCGTCTCGGCCCTGGGCGCCATCCTGTCGTCGCGGGTGACGCACGAGGTGACGGCCGGCCTCGCCCGGCTCGGCGTGCCGTCGGCCGGTATCAGCGGCTCCGGCAGCTCCATCCCGGACGTGCGGACGCTGCCCCACGCCGTCGCCGGGGTGGTGGAGGCCGCGTACGCCTCGGGCGTCGCCCGGCTGTTCCTCGTCGGGGCGCCGCTGCTCGCCCTCGCGCTGGTGGCCATCCTGTTCATCAAGGAGGTCCCGCTGCGCGAGCAGAGCGGCACCGAGCTGTCCGCCGAGCTCGAGCGCGGCGGCGCCGCGGGCGAGGTGTCGGGCGCCGTGGTCGAGCACGTCCCCGCGGCCCAGTAAGGCACCGGCCGTGCTCGACAGCTCGCCCTCCCGGCGGGACGAACCGCGGCCCGGCACTGCCGCGCCGGGCGCCCCGGTCATCCTCGTGGGGGCAGACGGCGGGCCGGGCGGCGGGTCCGCCCTCGCGGCCGCGGGACGGCTCGCCGCGCGCCTGGGCGCAGCGGTGGTCGTCGGGCACGCGCAGGCCCTGCCGCCGGCGGTGCCGGTCGGGGAGGCGGCCGCCGACCTGCGCGACGACCTCGAGGTCGCGGTGCTGCTGCAGGCCGCCGCGGCGCTCGACCCGTTCGGCGTGCCCTGGCGCCTGGCCCTCGCCGACGGGGAGGCGGGCCCCGCGCTGCGCCGCCTCGCCGAACAGTGCGACGCCGCCCTGGTCGTCGTCGGCAGCCGGGGCTGCGGGGTCGGCGTCACCCTCCGCCGTCTCGTGGGCGGGTCCGTGTCGGCGCACCTCGTGCACCACGAGACCCGCCCGGTCCTGGTGGTGCCGCCGCCGGCGCGAGCCGACGGCGGTGCGGGAACCGCGACCCCCGGAGCAGCGGCCTGACGACGGCCGGGACCTGACGCCGGTCCAGCACGCTCGCCGTCGCGGTCGCGCCGAGCACGGCGAGCACGATCGGCCCCAGCAGCGACCCCCCGCCCTGCAGGAACTCCAGCACCAGCACCACCGCGGTGACGGGCGCCCGCTGGGTGACCGCCAGCAGCGCGGCGGCGCCCACCACCGCGTACGCGCCCAGCGGCGCCCCGGGCCACAACAGGGTCCAGGCGCCCCCGGCCGCGGCGCCGAGGGCCGCCCCGGTCGCCAGCGAGGGTGTGAGCAGCCCGCCCGCCGCGCCGCCTGCGAGGCACGCGGCCGTGGCCAGCGGCTTGAGCAGCATCAGGACGGCCGCGAGCCCCAGCGGCAGGGCACCGGTGAACGCCAGCTCCGCCAGCCCCCTGCCGTTGCCGAGCAGCTGCGGGTAGGGGATGGCCATCGCCCCGAGCGCGGTGAAGACCACGGTGACGGCCAGTGCGCCCCGACCGCCCGCGGGCGCGCGGTGGTGCGCCGCCCGGGTCAGCCGGGCGAAGGCCACCCCGGCGAGCCCGGCCACGGGCCCCAGCAGCAACGCCCCCACGGTGACCGCCCCGCCGGCCGGCAGCCGGCCGACCTGGTAGGTGGGTGCGTCGGAGAGGGCCGGCCACGCGACGACCGTCGCGACCCCGGACGTGACCAGCGCCGGGACCACGTCCCGCAGCGCCCGCGACGCCAGCAGCAGCTCCAGCGTGAACAGCGCCCCGCCGAGCGGCACGTTGTAGACCGCGGCCAGTCCGGCGCCGGCGCCGCAGGCCAGCAGCGTCCGTTGCTGCGCCGCCGGCAGCCCCAGTCGCGCGGCGAGCCAGCCACCCAGCGCCGCACCGACCTGCCGGGGAGCGCCCTCCCGCCCGAGGCTGCCCCCGACGCCGACGGCGGCGATCTGCAGCACCGCGTCGACGACCGTGGCGCCTACGGCCAGGTGCGGCGCGTCGGCGGTCAGCGCCCGCGGCACCGACACGCGGGCGGCGACCTCGTCGACCCGGCGGCTGCGGCGCTGCGCCCACCAACCGAGGGCCACGACGGCGCCACCGATCCCGACCGCCAGGACCCGGCGCAGCGGCGCAGCGCGCTCCACCCCTACCAGGAAGGTGTTCTCGGTGTAGCCGAAGGCGAGGTGTTGCACCGCGTGCAGCAGCTCCGTCAGGGCGGCGCCGCCGAGCCCTGCGGCCACCCCGGTGAGCACGGCCGCCGCGAGCAGCCGCAGCCGCATCCGACCCCCTCCCGACGCAGCGACCCTAGCGGGGCGCCGGGCGCCCGGGTGGGCGCCTCGGTAGCGTGCGGGGGACGCCCTGCCGGACCGCCCTGGAGGTGCCCGTGTCGCAGCCCCGAGAGCCCCGTCGCGCGCTCGTCGTCGTGGACGTCCAGAACGGGTTCACCGAGGGGTCGGGGGAGCTGCCCGTCGCGGGCGGCGACGCCACGGCCCGCGCGGTCGGCGTGTTCGTCGCGCAGCACCGCGACCGGTACCACCTGCTGGTGACCACCCAGGACTGGCACGTCGACCCGGGGGCGCACTTCGCCGCGGGCGAGCCGGACTTCGTCGACACCTGGCCCGCCCACTGCCGGGCCGGGACCCCCGGCGCGGAGCTGGACCCGCTGCTGTCCGAGGGCGCCGGCCGGCCGTTTCCCGAGCTGGTCGACGTCGGGGTCCGCAAGGGCGAGCACGCCGCGGCGTACTCGGGGTTCCAGGGGACCACCGACGACGGCCGCCCCCTCGCACACGTGCTGCGGGCCGCGGGCGTCACCGACGTCGACTACGTCGGGATCGCGCTGTCCCACTGCGTGAAGGAGACCGCCCTGGACGGCGTGCGGGAGGGCTTCACCGGCCGGGTGCTGCGCGACCTGACGGTGCCGGTGTCCGAGGAGTCGGGCCGCGCGGCTGTCGAGGCGCTGCGGGCGGCCGGCGTCGACGTGCTGGACAGCCACCTCGCCGCCACCGGGGCGACCCCGGCGGCCTGACCGCCGACGCAACGCCGCCGCTCACCCGGACGGCCCAGCGGCCCGCTGCCACGCGGGCCCGTCCGCTGCGCCGCTTGCGTCACCCCGGATTGGGCCGGTGGCGGCTACGTACCGTGTCCGTTCCGTCCCGAAGTTGCTGGTGAGGGTCAGCGGCTCAGGACGAGGAGGAACGGCGTGCGACGCAGCACCTACCGGCGTGCGGTCCTGACGCTGGCCGGGGGAGTCCTGGCGCTGGCCACCGGCTGTTCCGCCGGGGGCTCGGGCGGGACGGGCGGCGGCACGCTGGGCTGGCCGTCGAAGAATCCGGCCACGTGGCTCGCCGCGGCCCACGTGGTGGTGGCCACGGAGCTGGCCGACCGCGCCGGCAGCCTCACGGTGCTCTCGGGCGCCGATCCCTCGACGCTGTCGGCCAGCCGCCTGGTCACCGGCGCCCCGGGCCACTACCTCGCGCCGACCTCCGCCTCGGCGGACGGCACGCACGTGCTCGTCAACGCCTCCACCCCGGTGCGTGACAGCACCGGCCAGGTCTGGGAGGTGTCGCTCCAGGACGGGTCGGCCCGCCGGCTCGGGGCGGGCCTCGGGGAGCTGGCCGATGGCGTGTACCTGCCCGGGGGAGCGGTGCTGGCCGTGCAGCGCGGGGACTCGGGCGACGCGCTGGTGGAACTGACCGGGACCACGCACCGCACGGTGCTGCACGTGCCGCCGGGCAGCACGCTCGCCACGCCGGTGGTCCTGGCCGACGGGATCTACGTGGTGGTGGCGCAGGACGGCGCGTCGGTGCTGCGGCTGATCGACCTCCGCTCGGGCACGGCCGCCCCGGTGCCCAGCGCGCCGAAGGGACCGGTGCGGCTGGCCGTCGCCGGCGCACAGCTGCTCGTCACCTATGACGGGGACGCCGGCCCGCAGACCGTGCTCTGGAGCCCGGGCGCCGCGGCCACGACCGATCTCGGCGTGGCGGGCCCGGTGGGGGCGTCGCCGGACGGCCGGACGGCGCTGGCCACGACGCCCGGTACGGAGAGCGGGATCGACGTGGTGCACCTGGCTGCCCGGCAGCCCATCCGGCGGGAGCTGCCGTCCCTGGTCCTGGCGAACCCGGTGTGGGTGCGGTGACCCGGCCGCTCTAGTCCTCTAGCGCTGCAGCTCGGCCTCGGCGAGGCGCTGGGCCTGCTCACTGGTCGGCCCCGGCTGCGGCACGAAGAGCGCGGCGCGGTAGTACCGCAGCTCGCGGATACTCTCCAGGATGTCGGCGAGCGCCCGGTGGCCCCCCGCCTTGGCCGGCGCGTGGTAGTACGCCCGCGGGTACCAGCGGCGCGCGAGCTCCTTGATGCTCGACACGTCGATCATCCGGTAGTGCAGGTAGTCGTCCAGCTCCGGCATGTCCCGGGCCAGGAAGCCGCGGTCCGTCGCGATGGAGTTGCCGCACAGCGGCGCCTTGCGCGGCTCGGGCACGTGCCGGCGGATGTAGGCGAGCACCTGCTGCTCCGCCTCGGCCAGGGTCAGCGTGCTGGCCCGTACGGCCTCCGTCAGCCCGGACGCCGCGTGCATGTCCTGCACCACGGGCACCATGGCCGTCAGCGCCTCCTCGGGTGCGCCGATGACGAGGTCGATGCCCTCGTCCAACACGGCGAGTTCCCCGTCGGTGACGACCACGGCCACCTCGATCAGCCGGTCGCTGTCGAGCCGGAGGCCGGTCATCTCACAATCGATCCACACGAGTCGGTCCTGCACCCCGCGACCGTACCTTTCCGGTGCCCCGGCGCGCGGGCGGCCCGCTCGGTACGCTGTCTGCGGAGCGCCGGGAAGCCTGGTCGGCATGCAGTCCGCCGTGCCCGCGAGGGCCCGCAGTCCCGGAGGCCGTGTGTCCCTCGCCGTCGTCGGTGCCCTGCTCCTGGTCCTCGCGGGGACCGTGGTGGCGCACCGGTGGGGCCTGCCCGCCCCCGTCCTGCTGCCCCTCGCCGGCATCGTCGTCGCCGTGCTGCCGGGCGTGCCGCCGGTGCGCGTGGCGCCGGACCTCATCGCCACGGTGGCACTGCCCCCGCTGCTGTACGCCGCAACCCTCGACCTCACCGGCGCGGAGATGCGGCGGCAGCGTGCCCCGCTGGCCGTGCTCACCACCGTGGTCGTCGTGCTCGCCACGCTGGCGGTCGGCGTCGTGGCGCACGACCTGCTTCCGGGGGTCCCGCTGTCCGCCGCGCTGGTGCTGGGCGCGTTGCTGTCCGCCACCGACCCGGTCGCGGTGGCGGCGCTGTCGCGCGGGCTCGCGCTGCCGCGTCGCTTGTTCACGCTGGTGCAGGCGGAGAGCCTCTTCAACGACGCGACCGCGCTCGTGCTCTACCAGACGTGCCTCGCGGCGGCGGTCACCGGCGCAGCCCTGGTCTCGGGCCACACGGGGCTGTCGCTGCTGCGGGCGGCCGGGGGCGGTCTCGCGGTCGGGCTCGCGGTCGCGGTGGTGGCCCGGCCCCTGCGGCGCCGCCTGGGCGACCCGGCGCTCGCCACCGCCTTCGCGCTGCTCACCCCCTTCGTGCCCTACGTGGTGGCGGACCGGCTGGGCGCCAGCGGCGCGGTCGCCGTCGTGGTCTGCGGCGTCGCCCTGTCGTCGCACACCGCACACATCGCGCACGACGACCCCGCGGCGCGGGTGCAGGCCGCGTCGGTCCGCGAGGTGACCGTGCTCCTGCTCGAGGGCGGCGTGTTCCTGCTGGTGGGGCTGACGCTGCCCGGCGAGCTGCGGGACCTGGCGGCGAGCCCGCAGGGGCTCGACGTGCCCCGCCTGGTGGCGCAGACCGCGGTCCTGGCGGTTGCCGTGCTGGTGGTCCGGCTGGCCCTCGTCGTGGCCGCGACGTCGCTGCCGGTGCTGCGCGGCCGCGGGGGCCGGGCGCCGTGGCGGACACAGCTGGTCCTCGCGTGGAGCGGGACGCGGGGGGTTGTCGCGCTGATCGGCGCGCTCAGCATCCCCGTCGCGACCAGCACCGGGGGCGCCTTCCCCGGCCGCGAGCTGCTGGTCGTCACCGCTGGCCTCGTGGTCCTCGTCAGCCTCGTGGTGCAGGGCCTCACCCTGGTTCCGCTGACGCGCAGCCTGGGTGTCGCGCTGGACCCGGCGGAGGAGCAGGGCCAGGCCGCCCTGGCCCGGTACCGGACGGCGCAGGCGGGGCTGGCGGCGCTCGAGACGCTGGTGGGCGGGGACGCAGACCTGCCGGCGGGGGCGGTGGACCGGTTGCGGGCCGAGCTGCAGGACCGGGCCGAGCAGCACCGCGTCGCTGCGGCCGCAGCCGCCGTGGCATCGCGACCGGACGCCGAGCCGGCCGCCGGCGGCGGGCGGGCCGGGCTGGCGGAGCTGCGCCGTGCCGTGCTGCAGGCCGAGCGCGACGAACTGTTGCGGCTGCGCCGCGCGGGGGAGGTGGAGGAGCCGGTGCTGCGACGGGTGCTGCACGAGCTCGACCTGGCCGAGGCCGCTCTCAGCGCGCGGGGTCGCTGAGGCGCTGGTCGAGCCGGTCCAGCCCGGCGTGGCCGAGCGCGATGCCGTCGCCGACCTCGGCCGGCATCTGGTCCGGCGCCTGCTGGTCCGTCATGTCCGGAGCCCCCCGGTGGTCTCGCGGCGGCGGTGCGGAGCCTCCTGGCGGTGTGATCCCCTTCCGGGCGACTAAGGAATCCCGGGGCACGCACCGATGACTTTCCGACCGGTCCACCAGCCTCCGGAGTCGTGCCTGTGTCGTCCGCCCCTGTCCCCGCCGCCGACCTCGGCGCGGCCCCGGTCCTCGCCCCGGCGGTCGCGGCCCTGCTCGACGGTGGGCAGCTCCGTACGGTCCTGCAGCCACTGGTGGACCTCAGCACGCGCCGGGTGGTGGCCTTCGAGGCGCTCTGCCGCGGGCCGCACGGCCACCCGCTGGAGCGGCCCGACCTGCTCTTCGCCGCAGCTGCCCGAGAAGGCGTCACGGCGGCCGTGGACTGGGCAGCGCGGCTGCAGGCGATGCGGGACGTGCTCGCCGCGGATGCCGCGGCTCCGATGACGCTGTTCCTCAACGCCGAGCCGGAGGGGCTCGGCGCCGCCCCGCCCGCCGGGTTCGACGAGCTGCGGCAGGCGATGGCCGACCGGGGGGTGGCCGTCGTCCTCGAGATCACGGAGCGGGCCCTGACGACGCGGCCCGCGGACCTGCTCGCCGCCGTCGGCCAGGCGCGGACGTGGGGCTGGCACGTGGCGGTCGACGACGTGGGCGCGGAGCGGGCCTCCCTCGCCCTGATGCCGTTCCTGGCGCCCGACGTCATCAAGCTCGACCTGCGGCTGGTGCAGCAGCGCACCACCGTCCAGGTCGCGGAGATCGTGAACGCCGTCCGGGCGCAGGCGGAACGCACCGGCGCGCTGCTGCTCGCGGAGGGCATCGAGACCGAGGAGCACGCCACTCTGGCGACCGCCATGGGCGCCCAGTTCGGGCAGGGCTGGCTGTTCGGCCGGCCCGCGCCGGCCGCAGACCGGTCGCGGGACGTGCACCAGCTCGCGCTCCCGGGCTGCCAGCCCCCGCCCGCGCTGCGCACGCTGTGGGCGGGCACGCAGCCGAACCTCCCGATCCACCAGGCCACCAAGCCGCTGCTGGTCGCGATGAGCAAGACGATCGAGCGGCAGGCGCTGGTGAGCGGCGACGCGGCGGTCGTCATCGGGACCTTCCAGCAGGCGCGGTTCTTCACTCCGCTGTCCGCCGCTCGCTACGCCACCCTGGCCTCGACCGCGGCGTTCGTCGCGGCCCTCGCCACCGGCCTGCCGGACGAGCCGGCGGCCGGAGTGCGGGGCACCCACCTGCCGGTCGACGACCCGCTGACCGCCGAGTGGGACCTCGCCGTGGTCGGCCCGCACTTCGCGGCCGCGCTCGTCGCGCACGATCTGGGCGACACCGGCCCGGACGCGGAGCGGCGGTTCGACTACGCGCTCACCTACGACCGGGACGTGGCGCTGTCCGTCGCGGCGTCGCTGCTGGGCCGGGTCGCCGAGGAGCCGTCACCGTCGCCGCAGTTGCCCGTGCAGCGCCGCGCGGCGACCGCGGACCGGCACCTCGTCGCGGCACTGGTCGACGCGGACCTGGACCGGCTGCTGCGCCGCGCGGTCTGCGCGACGGGGGCCGGCGTCACCATCGCCGACGCCCAGGAGCCGGACCAGCCGCTCGTCTTCGTGAACCCGGCGTTCGAGCGGCTCTCGGGGTACAGCGCCGAGCAGGTGCTGGGGCGCAACTGCCGCTTCCTCCAGGGTGAGCACACCGACCCCGACGCCGTCCGGGTGGTCGGGGAGCAGCTGCGGGCCGGTCGCGCCGTGACCACCACGCTGCTCAACCGGCGGCTCGACGGCACGAGCTGGTGGAACCAGCTGTCCATCAGCCCCGTGCACGCTCCGGACGGCCGGCTCACGCACTTCATCGGGATACAGAACGACGTCACGGCGCGGGTGGCGGCCGAGCGGCAGCTCACCCACCTCGCGACGCACGACGCGCTGACCGGGGCGCTGAACCGGGCGGGCTTCTACCAGGGGCTGGAGCAGCTGCTGGTGCGCGGGACGCGGCACGGGATGGCCACCGGGCTGGTCTTCCTGGACCTCGACGGCTTCAAGGAGGTCAACGACGCCGCGGGGCACGCAGCCGGGGACGCCCTGCTCGCCGAGGTGGCGGAGCGGCTGCGCGGCGTCGCGCGGCCCGGCGACCTGGTCGCCCGGCTCGGCGGGGACGAGTTCGCCGTGGTGCTGGCCGAGGTGCGGGTCGTGGGGGAGGCGGCGCAGTCCGCGCTGGATCGCGCCGCGGCCCGCATCGAGCAGGCCGTCCGCGCTGCGGGCACCGCGCGACTGCCGGTCCGGGCCAGCACCGGGACGGCGCTGCACCCCCGCGACGCCACGGATCTGGAGGGCCTGCTGTCGCACGCGGACCGGGCGATGTACGCGGCGAAGGCGACCGGCCGCCGCAGCTGAGCGGTCACGCCACCGGCTGCGTGCGCCACCAGGCGACCGTCGCCACGACGGCCTCGGGCAGCGGCGTGGGGGAGAGCCCGAGCAGCGCCTCGCTCTTGACGGAGTCGAGCACGAACGGCCCCTCGAACTGGTACAGCGTCTCGGCGAGCTCCGCCAGCGCGCCCACACGGGCGGCGCGGCCGGCGCGGAACAGCCACGAGGGCACCGTGCCCACCCGTGGCCGGGTGCCGGCGGCAGTGGCGAAGGCCGCGACGAGCTGCCGCTGGGTGACCGGCGCGCCCGTGGGCGCGTGCAGGACGGTGTTCCACAGGTCCGGGCGGGCCGCGGCCGCGATCATGGCCCCGGCGTAGTCGGGCGCGTAGGTGAACGAGTGCGGCTGATCCGCGCTGCCGACGACGTTCACCCGCCGGTCGGCCAGGACCCGGGGGACCATCCGTTCGCCGGCGTGCGCGTTGCGGACCGCGGGGCCGAACAGGTCCGACGCGACGACGCTCACTGTGGGGGTGGGCGACGCGGCGCGGGCCGCCAGCAGCGCGGTCCGTACGCCGCGCTTGCCGCCGCGGGCGTCGCGCGGTCCGTCCTCGGTGAACGGGGTCCCGGTGGCCGTGTAGGCGTACAGGCTCTCCGGGAAGACCACGACGGCGCCGGGTGGCGCGGCCTGCAGGACGGTCTGCTCCGCGGCCGGCAGCTCCGCCCGCCACGCCTGCGCGGTGTAGGCGGCGTGCGTGCAGTGGTAGACGGCCACGGCACCCTCGACCGCCGCCCGCAGCGCCCGCGCGTCGCGGACATCCACGGCCCGGCGCTCGATCGCCGGGTCGTCGGGCCCCGATCCGGACCGGGTGAGGAGGCGGACGCGCTGACCGGCGCCCGCGAGCTGGGAGGCGACCGTGCTGCCGACGGGGCCGGCGCCGGTGACGACGTGCAGAGCGCCCATGGCGAACTCCTGTCAGAAAGAGAGAGCGGTGCTCTCGTTCGGGACCAGCGTGGCACCGCCTTCGTCCACGAGTCAAGAGCAGTGCTCTCGAAAGCTGGCACCGCTCTCGAATGTCGCTACCCTGGGGCCATGCCCACCCCCCGCGAGCAGGCGCGTGCCCGGACGATGGCGGACATCGTCCGGATCGGCCGGGAGCACCTCGCCGCCGTCGGCCCGGCCCAGCTGTCGCTTCGGGCCGTCGCCCGCGACCTCGGTGTGGTCTCGTCGGCCGTCTACCGGTACGTGCCGAGCCGCGACGAGCTGCTGACCCTGCTGGTGGTCGACGCCTACGCCGAGCTGGGGGAGGCGGTCGCCGCCGCGGAAGCCGCGCAGTCCCGCCAGGATTTCGCCGGGCGCTGGCGCGCGCTGGGCGGCGCCGTGCGGAGCTGGGCCCTGGCCGAGCCCAGCCGGTACGCGCTGCTGTTCGGAACCCCGGTCCCCGGGTACGCCGCGCCGGCCGAGCGGACGACCGGCCCCGGGACCCGCGTCATCGCGCTGATCCTCACGCTGGTGGCGGACGCGGAGGCCGCCGGCCGGCAGGCGGCCGCGCCTCCCTGCGGCGTGCCGGCGTCGCTCGCGGCGGATGCCGAGCGGGTGCGGCAGGAGTTCGACCTCGCAGTCTCGGACCGCATGTTGTGCGCCGCGGTACTGGCGTGGGTGGCGCTCTTCGGGGCGGTGAGTTTCGAGGTCTTCGGTCAGTACGGCCCGGACACGTTCGCCGACCCGGCGGGCCTGTTCGCCGTCCAGCAGGACCTCGCGGCCGGCGTCCTGGGGCTCCGGTCTTCGCTGGCACCGCCCACCCAGCATGGGGTCGCCCAGGCCGTCCGTGCGGCCGACGACCACTGAGTCGGGGGGTCGACCCCGTGCGCCCGGCAGGGATCGAACCTGCGACCAAGTGCTTAGAAGGCACCTGCTCTATCCACTGAGCTACGGGCGCTCAGCGGCGAGGATACCGGGGGGTCAGGCCGCGAGATCGTGTGTCGCGGAGGCCTGCCGGGACAGGTCGGCGACCCGGGCATCCGTGGCCGGGGTGGCTGCGAGCCGCGCCGCGTACTCCTCGGCCGTGAGCACCCGCACGTCGTGGGAGCACTTCGTCGGCTGCTGCGGCAGGGTGCCCGCCGGTGCGGTCAGGGCGGCGAGCGCCTCGAGGGCGCGGTGGTAGCGGCGCGAGGAGCGGCCCTCGGAGTCGTGCAGCAGGGCGGGGACGAGCAGGATCGCGGCGGCCAGAGCAGCCACGACGATGACGAGCATGAGGTCCTCCTGAGGCGGGCCGCGCGGGGGTGCGCGGGCAGGCGGAAGCGGGGGCGGCGGTGCACGGAAAGGGGCGGGGCCGTGCCACGCCGTCCTGCCTCAGGTATCTACCGTGGCCGACCGGGCGTCAACCGGTAGGGGTGAGGTCCACAGCTGTGAATCGGCTCAAGATCGACGAGCCGGTGACGGCCCTCAGTGCGCGCCGGTGCGACCCCGGGCGTAGCCGCCGACCAGCGCGGTGAGGATGACCGCCACCACGATCTGCAGTACCAACGTCAGGAGGAACGAACGGCCGCCGTTGATGTGGTCGCCGAGCCACCCGCCCGCGAAGGCCGCGACGAGGCCCGTGAGCAGCGTGGTGATCATGCCCATCGCCTGGCGACCCGGGACCAGCAGCCGGCCGAGGGCGCCGAGCAGGAGGCCGATGAGGATCGCGCTGATGATGCTGTGGGTGTGCACGGGAGGCCCTTCGTCGCGACGGTGCTTCCCGGCATCCCCGCAGCGTGCGGTCCGAACCCGACGCAAGACGCGCCGGTCAGCCCACTGTCAGGATGTGCTGCGGGCGCAACGCCCGACGACGTAGGGACGGAGCTGACACGGGTGGCGGAGTACCGCATCGACGACCTCGCCCGGGCGGCCGGCATGACCGTGCGCAACGTGCGCGTCTACCAGGACCGGGGGTTGCTGCCGCCGCCGGAGCGGCGCGGCCGCGTCGGCTGGTACTCCGACGCGCACCTGGCGCGGCTGCGGCTCATCAGCAGCCTGCTCGAGCGTGGCTACACGTTCGCCACCATCGCCGAGCTGCTGGAGGCCTGGGCCCAGGGCCGTGACCTCACCGACCTGCTGGGCCTGGAGGACGCGCTCACCCGGCCCTGGTCGGAAGAGGCCGCGGAGCGGATCTCGATGCGGGAGCTCGTCGACCTGCTCGGCAGCGAGGTCACTCCCGGGGTGATCAAGCGCGCCCTCAACCTCGGGCTGATCGCCCGCGAGGGCACACACTTCGTGGTCCGCAGCCCGCAGCTGCTGGAGACCGCCCGGGTGCTCCTCGGCGCGGGCATCTCGCTGCCCCTCGTGCTCGACCTGGCGGAGCTCCTGGTGCAGGACATGCGCCGGGTGGCCCACAACTTCGTCACGCTCATCTCGCAGGAGCTGTTCGGCGACAGCCCCGATGGTCTTCCGGCGGCGTCGGAGCTCCAACGCAGCGCGGAGCTCGTGGAGAAGCTGCGCCCCCGCGCTCAGCGCGCGATCCTGGCCGTCTTCGCGCTGGAGATGGAGCACGAGGTCGCCGCCATGCTGGGGGAGAAGACGCGGCGTGCCGGGCGGCTCCAGGGCCGGCACTGGGCGCCCGAGGCCCCCTCGCCCGACGCGGGACGCTGACGGGGGCCCCGGGCGTGACGGCGGCTCCGCGTGGCCGGCGCGCCTACGCCCCCCGGCTGCCGCCGGCGCAGCGGCGCGACCAGCTGCTCGACGTGGCGCTGGGGCTGGCGCTGACGGGCGGGTTCGGCGCGGTGACCATCGACGCCGTGGCCCGGCACGCGGGCGTCACGCGGCCGGTCGTCTACGGCGTGTTCGCCGACCGGGCGGCCCTCACCCACGCCCTGCTGGAGCGGGAGCAGGCGCGCGCCCTCGACCAGCTCGCCGCGGCGCTGCCGCACGTGCCCCCGCCGGGCTCCGACATCGACCCGGACGCCCTGCTCGTGCGCGGCCTGGAGGCCTACCTGTCGGCGATCTCCACACATCCCGACACCTGGCGGATGGTGCTCTTCCCGCCCGAGGGCGCCCCGCCGGAGCTGCGCGCCTCGATCGCCGCCGGCCGCAGGGTGAGCCTGGCCCGGCTGCGGGAGCTCACCGACTGGGGGCTCCACGGCCGGGGGCTGCCGGGTGTCGACCCGGACCTGTTCGCCCGGGCGGTCCTGACGCTGTCCGAGGGAGCGGGCCGGCTGGTGCTCGCCGACCCGGAGCGCTACCCGGTGGAGACCTTCACCGGGTTCACCCGGGCCCTGCTGGTCGCCCTGCGGCCGGGCGCCTGACGGCGGTCTTCCCACCCGGTTCCCAGGCGACGGCCAGCCGGGTCCGAGCTGCCCGGTCGAGAGTCCTCAGGGATGCCCCATCCCCCGGAGGTCCCCATGCACCGGCAGCGCACCCCCGCCCCCGCCGAGACGCTGACCGGGCCGCTGACCCTACCGGCGGTGGTCCTCCTGGAGGGGGAGCTGGACGTCGCCTCCCAGCCGCGCACCGCTGCCCAGCTGATTCGTGCCCTCGACACCGGGAGTACGCGACTGGTCGTGGACCTGAGCGCCGTGACCTTCGCCGACTGCACCGGGCTGCTGCCGTTGGTCGACCTCCACGCGTCGCTCCGGCGCCGGGGCGGCTACGTGCGCGTCCGCACCGTCCCTGGGTTGGTGGCGCGGGTTGCTACCTGGAACGGACTCGCGGAGCAGCCGCGCGACCCCGCCGGGCGCCGTGCCGTCACCAGCGGGCGGTAGGCGGCCGCCTTCCCAGCTGCCGCCCAGCGACCGGACAGCTCCTGGCGACGCGGACACCCGAGGCTGGCAGCAGCGGCGCCGCAGCGTCGCGGCCCGCCCGGACGAGGAGTTCCGCATGACCGCTGTCGAGCTACGTCCGCCTGCCGGAGGGCGCACCGGCGACGTTCCCGGCGGGCAGCCGGCCGGGACGGACCGGCGACTGCTGGCGCGGCTCACCGACACGGGCGATCAGCCGCGCTGGGCGCGGCCCTCCCTCGCGGTCCTGCTGGCGGCGACGGCGCTGCTGTACGGCTGTGGGCTGTCGGCGTCCGGCTGGGCCAACGGCTTCTACTCGGC
>JAOPWU010000043.1 GCA_025965515.1 Mycobacterium sp. | reverse complement strand
GGACATCGACGTCAGCCGCCGTGCTCACCGAACCCGCTTGGCTATTGATTCAGCCCTAAGACGACATTCCGGGTATCGCACTTCAAGCAGTGCTCGGGCGCGTCGATGTGATCCGCATGACAGGATTGCTGCGCACGCTCTCTGTGGGTCGTCGGCTCGCCGCCGGCTTCGCCCTTCTCGTCGTGCTCCTCGCCGTCGTCGTGGGTATGGCCTGGCAGGGGGCCGGTACGGCCGTCTCCTCGACCGACCGCAGTCGCGCGCAGGCGCGACTCGTCGACCTCGCCCGCGTGGCGGACAAGGATGCCGCGCTGGTCGCGCTCGACGAGAACAGCATCGCCTTCGACATCAACTCGGGCAGCGACCCCGCCGGCGACCAGCAGTCCTACGCCGAGGACGCGAAGACCGCCGCGCAAGACCTCGCCGCCCTGGCAGCGCTCCCGCTGACGGCCGCGCAGACCGCGCAGCTCGCGGCCGCCCGAGACGCATTCACCACCTACACGCAGCTGTCGCAGCGCATCAATGACGGCCTGGGCAGCAGCACCGCTGCCAGCCGCGCCGCCGCGAACGACCTCGTGGGGCAGCTGTCCTACGGCAAGGTGGCGAAGCCGCTGCAGGAGCTCGTCTCGAGCGTGTCCCACCAGGCGGCCGCGACCACGAGCGCCGAGCGGGCGTCGGCCCAGCGGCAGAAGCTCTGGGACGCGGCTGTCGGCGCGGTCGCGGTGCTCGTGGCCCTGCTGGCCGGGCTCCTCATCAGTCGCTCCATCACCCGGCCGCTGCGCACGGCCGTGGACGCCCTCAGCGCGGTCGCGGCAGGTGACCTCACCGGGCGTCTCGCCGCCGACGGCGACGACGAGCTCACCCTGCTCGCCGGCGCGGTCAACCAGGTCGGTACGCGGCTCGGGGAGACGGTCGGGCGGCTCAAGACCGCCGCCGCCGCGCTCGCCGCCAGCAGCACGGGCCTCGAGGCCGGGACCGACGACGTGGCCCGGGGCGTCGACGAGGCGAGCCGCCAGGCCGAGGCCCTGGCCACCGCGTCGCAGCAGGTCACCGAGCACGTGTCGTCGGTCGCCGCGGGCACCGAGGAGATGGGCGCCGCCATCCGCGAGATCGCCCGCAATGCGGCGGACGCGGCGCGGGTCGCCTCCGAGGCCGTGGCCGCCGCGGGGCGCACCTCCGCCAACGTCGCCGCGCTCGGCGAGTCCTCGCAGCAGGTCGGCGAGGTCGTGAAGCTGATCACGGCCATCGCCCAGCAGACGAACCTCCTCGCGCTCAACGCGACGATCGAGGCAGCGCGGGCAGGGGAGGCAGGTCTGGGCTTCGCGGTCGTCGCCGGTGAGGTGAAGGACCTCGCCCAGGAGACCGCCAAGGCCACCGAGGACATCACGGCCCGCATCCACGCGATGCAGGCTGAGACGGGTGGCGCGGTCACCGCGATCCAGCACGTCACCGAGGTCATCGGCGCGATCGACACCTACCAGTCCAGCATCGCCAGCGCCGTGGAGGAGCAGGCGGCGACGACTCAGCAGATGAGCGCCAGCGTCAGTGAGGCGGCGCGCGGCGTGCAGGGCATCGCAGGCAGCATCGACGGCGTGGCCGCGGCCGCGCGGACCGCCGCGGACGGTGTGGCGGGCAGCCGGCGGACCAGTGCCGACCTCGCCCGCATGAGCGGGGAGCTCGAGCGGCTCGTCGGGACCTTCCAGGTCTGACCAGTCAGGCCAGACGGTCCGGCGGCTCCGGCCGGGGGACAGGACACCCGGCCGGAGCCGTCAGGGTCAGACGTCCCGGCGCTTGAGGACGATGGCAGCCGCGATGAGTGCGGCGGCCGCCCAGGCGCAGAGGACGCCGAAGCCGGTCCAGGGCGCGAGCGTGCCCGGTTCGGGGTGCAGGTCGTAGAGCGCCCCACCGGCCCGGCTGGGCAGGTACGGCAGCACCGATGTCTGCCAGCTGGCGGGCAGCGCGCTGCCGATGCCCGGTAGCACCAGGAGGATGCCGAAGAGCGTCGCGATCCCGCCGGCGGTGCTGCGCACCAGGAACCCGAGGGCGACCGCGAACACGGCGATGACCGTCAGGTACAGCGCCACCCCGAAGACCGCGCGGAGCGCGCCAGGGGCGGACAGCGTGGTGCCGTGGGATCCCAGCAGTTGCTGCCCGCCGAGGAAGGCGACGAACGCCGACGGGACCATGATCACGAAGGTGATCAGCGCGAACAGTGCGGCCTTGGCCCAGAGGACCGGCAGCCGCGTGGGGACGGCGGCGAAGGTGGAGCGCACCATGCCGGTGCCGTACTCACCGCTGATGAGCAGGACCCCGAGCACCCCGATGGCCAGCTGGGCGAGGTTGACGCCCGCCAGGCTGCGGCCGACGGGGTCGAAACGCGCCATCTCCGCGGGGTCCAGGTGCGTGAACCGGGAGCTGGCGAGCCAGGAGACCAGCAGCCCCAGGCCGGCCATGCCGGCGACCGACGCCAGCAGCGTCAGCCACGTGGACCGCAGCGTCCGGAACTTGATCCACTCGGAGACGAAGGCCCGCACCTGGTTGGGACCGGTGGTCCCGGCGGGCGACACGGTGGCGGTCGGCCGGTCAACGGTGGTGGTCATGCGGCGGTCCTCTGCTCGGTGGTGGTCGCGCCGACCGCCAGGGCGTGGTACTCGACGCTGTCCCCGGTCATGGCCATGAAGGCCTCCTCCAGGGAGGCCTGGATGGGCGTCAGCTCGTGCAGTTCGACACCTGCCTGCAGGGCCGCGCGCCCGATCTCCGCGGCGGTGAGGCCGGCGACCTGCAGGGCGTCGCCCGCGGTGGCGTCCACCGTGACCGTGATGCCGGGTCCGCCGAGCGCGCTGCGCAGCCGCGCCGGCTCCGGGGTGCGTACCCGGACCGCGGCGGTGCTGTTGTCGCGGATGAAGTCCTCGGTGCTGGTGTCGGCGAGCACCCGACCGCGGCCGATGACGATGAGGTGGTCGGCGGTCAGGGCCATCTCACTCATGAGGTGGCTGGAGACGAAGACGGTGCGGCCCTCGGCGGCAAGGCTGCGCAGCAGCGAGCGGACCCACCGGATGCCCTCGGGGTCGAGGCCGTTGACCGGCTCGTCGAGCATCACGGTGGCCGGGTCGCCGAGCAGGGCGGAGGCGATGCCCAGGCGCTGCCCCATGCCGAGGGAGAACCCGCCGGCCCGCTTACGGGCGACCTCGCGCAGGCCGACCAGGTCGATGACCTCGTCGACCCGGCGGCGCGGTATCGCGTGGGTGGCGGCCAGCGCCAGCAGGTGGTTGTAGGCGGAGCGGGAGGTGTGGACGGCGCGGGCCTCGAGCAGGGTGCCGACCTCGTGCAGCGGCGCGGCGTGCTCGGCGTAGGGCCGGCCGTTCACCGTGACGGCTCCGGAGGTCGGCGCGTCCAGTCCGACGATCATCCGCATGGTCGTCGACTTGCCGGCGCCGTTCGGGCCCAGGAACCCGGTCACGATGCCGGGTCGGACCCGGAAGGTCAGGTCGTCGACGGCTGTCTTCTCGCCGTACCGCTTGGTCAGGGAGGTGGCTTCGATCACGAAGGTCATGCTCCGCCGGTGAGATGTCGGCCAGGTGTGGTCCGGGCTGGGACGACACTGGGAAAGCCCGGGGGATTGTCCGGGCACAGCGGGGGACAGGGAGGGACCGTGTCGGGCGGAGCGCGCAACCCGCAGCGCAGCGTCACCTCGCGCGCGCTCGCCGTCCTGCGTGCCTTCGACGACCGCCACCGCCGGTTGACGCTGTCGGAGGTCGCCCGCCGGGCGGAGCTCCCGCTGAGCACCGCGCACCGGCTGGTCACGGAGCTGGTCGATGGGGAGGCGCTGCAGCGCCGCGCGGACGGCAGCTACGTCGTCGGGCGGTGGCTCTGGCACCTGGGGCTGCTGGCGCCCGTCCAGGTGGAGCTGCGCGAACTCGCCCTGCCGTTCCTGCAGGACCTCTACGACGCCACCCGAGAGAACGTGCACCTCGCAGTGCGGGACGGGCGGCACGCCCTCTACGTGGAGCGGGTGTCGGGCCGGACCTCGGTGCCGGTCGTGAGCCGCGCCGGCGGCACGCTCCCGCTGCACGCCACGGGCGTCGGCAAGGTGCTGCTGGCCCACGCCCCGGAGGAGGTGCGGCAGGAGCTGCTGGGCGGGCGGCTCGAGCGGGTCACCCGGCACACCGTCGTGGAGCCGGGGCGGCTGCAGCGGGAGCTGGCCGAGGTGCGTCGGCGGGGGTACGCCCGGACCAGCGAGGAGATGACCCTGGGCGCCAACTCGCTCGCCGTCCCGGTGCTGGGCGCCGACGGGGACGTGGTGGCGGCGCTCGGCGTCGTCACGGGCACCCTGCGCAAGGACCTGCCCCGCCTGGCGCCCGCCCTGCAGGTGGCGGCGGCGGGGATCACCCGGCGGCTGGGCCGCCTGCCCGGCTGAGGCGGTTTCCGCCCAGCGGCAGCAGCGGGTCGCGGAGCCGTACCCGGCGCGGCCACAGTGGCCGCATGCGCACCCAGGTCGGCATCATCGGCGCCGGGCCCGCGGGCCTGCTGCTCGGGCAGCTGCTCGCCGCGGCGGGCATCGACGCGGTGGTCCTCGAGAACCGCTCCCGCGCGTACGTGGAGGCCCGGATCCGGGCGGGGGTGCTGGAGCAGGGCACCGTCGACCTGCTCCGGGACGCGGGCGTGGGGGACCGGCTGGCGCGGGAGGGGCTGCGGCACGACGGCATCCACCTGCAGTGGCCGGGGGAGCGCCACCGCCTGGACTTCCCGGAGCTGACGGGGCGCGCGGTGTGGATCTACGGGCAGACGGAGGTCGTGAAGGACCTCATCGCGGCCCGGCTCGCGGCGGACCTCCCCCTGCACTTCGAGGCGCGCGACACGGCGGTGCGCGACGCCGACAGCGCCGGGACCGCGGCGCCGGCCGTCACCTTCACGGACGCCGCGGGACGCCCCCAGCGGCTCGACTGCGACGTCGTTGTCGGGGCCGACGGCTTCCACGGGATCAGCCGCGCCGCGCTGCCCACCGGCCCGGCGCGGACCTGGGAGCGGACCTACCCGTACGCCTGGCTCGGCGTGCTCGCGGACGTGCCCCCGTCGACGGACGAGCTGATCTACGCCTGGCACCCGCGCGGCTTCGCGCTGCACAGCATGCGGTCGCCGACCGTCAGCCGCTTCTACCTCCAGGTGGACCCGGCCGAGGACATCGCGGCGTGGTCCGACGACCGCATCTGGGGCGAGCTGTCGACCCGGCTGGCGCTCGACGGCTGGACACTGCGGACCGGTCCTGTCCTCGAGAAGAGCGTGCTGCCGATGCGCAGCTTCGTCTCCGCCCCGATGCGCTCCGGCCGGCTGTTCCTCGCCGGCGACGCGGCCCACATCGTGCCGCCCACCGGGGCGAAGGGGCTGAACCTCGCGGCCGCGGACGTTGCGCTGCTGAGCGACGCGCTGGTCGACCTGCTCGGCAAGGGCGACGCGCGCGGCGTCGACAGCTACTCCGAGCGGGCGCTGCGTCGTGTCTGGCGCTCCACGCACTTCTCGTGGTGGATGACGTCGATGCTGCACACGGCTGGGGACGACCCGTTCGACCACGAGCTGCAGCTGTCCCAGCTGCGCTACACCGCGTCGTCGCGGGCGGCCGCCGCGAGCCTCGCCGAGAACTACGTGGGGCTGCCGCTCGCCCGGTGATCCACCGGCCGCGCCGGTGTCAGCGGGTCGTCACCATCAGTTGCCAGTGCTGCGTCGGGGCCGCCGCGACCGCCACCGTCGGGGTCGTCGTGCGGACGCCGAACGTGTGCGTCGCCGCGTCGCAGGGCGCGGTGACCGTCGTGGTGCCGGCCGTGACCGTCGCCGCCGGGCCGCTGCCCGTGCAGGCCAGCTGCAGCTGCGCGACGGGGGCGGTGGCGGACAGCGCCAGGGCCGTCGCCCCGACGCCCGCGTGCGGCGACAGCAGCGGCTGCGCGCTGGCGGGGACGGCGAGCCGCGGTAGCGCCGCCTGCGCCGCCGGCTGGCTCGCGGCGGCGGAGGACGGGTGGTGCACCGCACCGATGAGCGCGAGGCCGCCCAGCCCGAAGAGGTAGGCGAGGCCCTTGTAGACGACCGGGGTCCAGCGGGGGTCCATGCCCCTACCGTCCGCCTCTGGCGCGGCCAGGCAAGGGAGGGCGCGCCCGTCCCAAGGCGTGCCCCAGCCCCTGCACAGGCCCGCTTCAGCGGTCAGGGCGCGCCCGATTCCGGCAACGGGCCGCCGGGCACAGTTCCGGCGGGACGTTGAGCAGCCAGCGCATCCGCCCGCTCCCGGGCGGCCCGCTCCCCTGGAGGACCCGTGGCTCCCCCGTCATCCGGCGCGACGCACCTCGAGCAACGTCCCGACTGGGACGTCTGGGCGATCGTCTCCCTGATCCTCGCGATCATCCTGCCGCCGATCGGTGCGCTGCTGGCGGTCGTGACCATGCGCCGGCCGCCCGGCCGCGGGACGGACCTGCGGATCGTCGCGATCGTCGTCGGCATCGCGCTGACGATCTTCGGGTTCATGCTCGGCGTCTGGGCCGCCGTCACCTGAGGACGGCCCAGACGCCGGTCGCTCCGTCCGATCGCGGCGGGCGTCAGGCGGGGACGGTGTCCATCGCCTCGGCGGTCAGCGTGACCGACCGCAGCCGGCCCTCCACCGTCGTCGCCTGGTGGGCGACGATCAGCTCGTCGGCGTCCGCGACCCGCGCGAACTCCTCCAGGTAGGCGCGGACCTCGTCGCGCGTCCCCACCGCGGAGTACGTGAGCATCTGGTCGACCTGCTGGCCGGCGCCGGACTGCAACAGGGCGTCGACGTCGGCGTCCGACAGGTCGCGGCCGCGCCCGAACAGGGCCGCCGCACGGATCCGCCGCGCCTGCTCGACCTGCTCGCGCGCCGCCTCGGTGGTGTCCGCGGCGATGGCGTTGACGCCGGCGATGACGTAGGGGCGGTCGAGCTGCTCCGACGGCTTGAACTCGGCGCGGTAGCGGGCCACGGCGACCTGCAGGGCCTGCGGCGCGAAGTGGGACGCGAAGGCGTACGGCAGGCCGAGGGCGGCGGCGAGGGTCGCGCCGAACAGCGACGAGCCGAGGATGTACAGCGGCACGCGCGTCCCCTTGCCGGGGACGGCGTCGACCCCGGGTACCCGCGTGTTGCCGGCCAGGTAGGCCTGCAGTTCGAGGACGTCCTGCGGGAAGGTCTCGGCGGAGGACGGGTCGCGGCGCAGCGCGTACATGGTGTTCTGATCCGAGCCCGGCGCGCGGCCGAGCCCCAGGTCGATCCGGCCCGGGTACATGGCCTCGAGCGTGCCGAACTGCTCGGCGATGGTCAGCGGCGAGTGGTTGGGGAGCATGACCCCGCCCGCGCCCAGCCGGATCTCGCGGGTCTGCGCGCCGATGTGGGCGATGAGCACGCTCGTCGCCGACGACGCGATGCTCGCCATGTTGTGGTGCTCTGCGTACCAGACCCGCTTGTACCCGTGCTCCTCGGCGCGCTGTGCGAGCGCGACGCTCGCGGCGATGCTGCTGCTCACGGTCTCGCCCGGGGAGATCGGCGCGAGATCGAGGATGGACAGGGGAATGGGCATGGATGCCTTCTTTCCGTCAGACGTCACTCTGACGCAACCGCCCCCCTACCTGACCTAGTCCCGCCCCCGGGGTGGGAAGCGGCGACGTAGCGTGGCGGCCTGACGGCACTGGCGACGGAGGGAGCGCGACGTGACGACGGTCGACCTGGGTGGGCTGCGGGTCTCCCGGCAGGGGCTGGGCTGCATGGGCATGAGTGAGTGGTACGGACCGGCGGACTGGGACGAGTCCGTCCGGACGATCCACCGGGCCCTGGAGCTGGGCGTCACATTCCTCGACACCGCCAACGTCTACGGCGACGGCCACAACGAGGTCCTGGTCGGGCGCGCCGTCGCCGGCCGCCGGGACGAGGTGCAGCTCGCGACGAAGTTCGGGATCGACCGGACGGGCGGGGACGACCGCCGGACGGTCCGCGGCGACCGCGGGTACGTGAAGCGCTCCTGCGAGTCGTCCCTGCTCCGGCTCGGCGTCGAGGCCGTCGACCTGTACTACCTGCACCGGCCGCCGCAGAACGCCGAGATCGAGGAGACGGTCGGCGCGATGGCCGAGCTCGTCGCCGAGGGCAAGGTGCGCCACCTGGGGCTGTCGGAGGTCGACGAGGGGCTGCTGCGGCGGGCCTGCGCGGTGCACCCCATCACGGCCCTGCAGAGCGAGTACTCGCTCTGGACGCGGGACCCCGAGGTGCTCGCCCCCGTCATGCGGGAGCTGGGCGTGGGGCTGGTGCCGTACTCGCCGCTGGGTCGCGGGTTCCTCACGGGCACCGTGGACACCGCGACGCTGGGCGGCGGGGACTTCCGCGTCCGGAACCCCCGGTTCGCCGGGGACGCGAACGCGGCGATCGCCGACGCCGTCCGGCAGGTCGCCGCCCGGCTGGGGGCTACCCCCGCGCAGGTGGCGCTGGTCTGGGTACACGGCCAGGCCGCCCGGCTGGGGATCCCCGTCGTGCCGATCCCCGGGACCAAGCGCGTCCGCTGGCTCGAGGAGAACGTCGCTGCGCTCGACGTCCACCTGGACGACGACGCGTACGCGGTCCTGGACCCGCTGGGGGAGCAGGTCGTCGGCGCCCGGTACTAGTCCAGCCGGCGGACCTGCTCGGCTTGCCGGCCGCGCTCACCGTCGCGGACACTGAAGGAGATCCGCTCGCCCTGCTCCAGGGTGCGGTAGCCGCCGTCGTCCTCGAGCGCCGAGAAGTGCACGAAGACGTCGCCGCTGCCGTCGTCGGGTGCCACGAACCCGAAGCCCTTGTCCGCGTTGAACCAGGACACCTCGCCCGTGAGCGGGCCCGAGGACGGGCCGTCGGCGCCCCGCCGGCTGCGGTCGGGCCGCTCGGGTCGCTCGGCACGCTCGGGCCGTTCCGACCGCTCGGGCCGTTCCGACCGCTCGGCCCGGTCCGGCCGGGCGCTCCGGTCCGGCCGGACGCTGCGCTCCGGCCGCGCCCCGACGGCCGGCCGGTCGGCCCCGCCGACCCCGAGGACGCCCTCGGCCTGCGGGCCGCGCTGCCCCTCGGCGACGGTGAACTCGACCCGCTGCCCGGCCGTCGGCGTCCGCCCGTCGTGGAATGCGGAGACGTGCACGAAGACGTCGTCCGGCGTGATGAAGCCGAACCCGCGCTCGGCGTCGAAGCGGGTCAGGGTTCCCTGCACCCGGACCCCGCCGTCGCTGCCTCGTCCCAGGGAGCGGACGTCGTCCGCCTGCGGTCCGCGCTCGCCCTGCTTCACGGTGAAGGAGACGCGCTCGCCCTCGGCCAGGTCGGCGAAGCCGCCGCCGTTGTCGGCGACGGCCGAGACGTGCACGAAGATGTCCTCGCCCCCGTCGTCCGGCGCCACGAAGCCGAAGCCCTTGTCCGGGTCGAACCAGGAGACGGTGCCCTCGACCGTGCGGCCGCGGCTCCGGGAGCCGGCGTCGCGGGAGCGCTCGGCCGGCCGGGAGCCGGCGTCGCGGCCGCGCTCCGGTGCCCGGGAACCACCATCGCGGGAGCGCTCCGGCGGCCGCGCGGTGCGGCGTGGGACGCCGCCGAGCGGGCGGACGGACTGCGCCTGCGGCCCACGGTCGCCCTGCCGGACCTCGAAGGTGACCGGCTGTCCCTCTTCGAGGGTGCGGAAGCCGCCGTCGTCGGCGATCTCCGAGAAGTGGACGAAAACGTCGTCCCCACCCTCGTCCGGGCTGAGGAACCCGAACCCCTTGTCGGCGTCGAACCACGACACCGTTCCCTGCGGCATGCTGCGCACTCCCTGGCTGTCCGTCGCCGGTGCTCCCGGCTCCCTGCATCCTCCTCCCTACCGGCCCCGGGCGGAGGCACCCGGCCGCCGATCCCTTCCGCGGCTGCCCGCGAGGACGCTTGACCTGGTGAACCACGTCGCTCAGGGTTGGCGCCATGCCGTCCCTGCTCGTGCCGTTCCTTGCGGTGTGCGTCCTGCTCGCAGGGGCGGGGGTGGGGAAGCTCCGCCGGCCCGCCGGTACGGCACAGGCCCTCCGCACCCAGGGCCTTCCCTCCTCTCTCCACCTGGTGCGCGCGCTCGGCGCGGCCGAGGTCGTCCTCGCCGCCGCGGCGGCGGCCCAACTGCCGGGTACGCCCGCCCTCCTCGCCGTCGCCTACGCGGGGTTCACGGGCTTCGTGCTCCTCGCGGTGCTGCGCGGCCGCCCGCTGTCGTCCTGCGGCTGCTTCGGTGAGCCCGACCTGCCGCCCAACCGCGTGCACGCCGTCGTCACCGCGGCGGCCGCTGCGTGCGGCGTGGCGGTCGCGGTCGGCCCGGGTGCGGGGCTTCCGGCGCTGGGGGCACTCGGGCCCGGCACCGCCGTGGCCGCCGCCGGCGGCGTCGCCCTGACCACCTGGCTGGCCTACCTCGTCCTCACCGGCCTGCCGCGCCTCGCCGTGGCGACCGCCCTCGTGTCCCCTGCCCCCGGCCCCCGGAGTGCCAGCTCGTGACTGTCCTCGTCGTCGCCCTGACCGTCGTCGTCGCACTGCTGGCGGTGCTGGTCGCCGGCCTGCTGCGCAGCCACGCCGAGATCCTGCGGTCGCTCCACGAGCTGGGCGCCGGCCGGGAGGAGAGCACGTCCACCCCCGGCCCGGTGGACGTGCCCTTCGGCGTCGGCACCGGGGTCGTCGGGCCCGCCGGCGCCGCCGGTACGACCGGCGCCGTGGCCTCCGACGTCGCGGGGGAGACCCCGACGGGCGACGTCGTCCAGTACAGCGTCAGCGCCGGTGCCGACACCCTGCTGGCGTTCCTGTCGAGCGGGTGCCTCACCTGCCACGGCTTCTGGGACCGGTTCCGCGAGGCCGCGCCCCTGGGCCTGCCCGCGGGCACGCGGCTCGTGGTCGTCACCCAGGGTCCGGAGCGGGAGAGCGCCACCGCGATCACCGGCCTCGCCGCGCCGGGGCTGCCGGTGGTCATGTCCACCGAGACCTGGGAGCGGTACGAGGTGCCGGGCTCGCCGTACTTCGTCCTCGTCGACGGCGAGTTCGGCCGGGTGGCGGGCGAGGGCAGCGCGACCAGCTGGGGCCAGGTCGGCCGGCTGGTCGGTGAGGCGGCGGGGGACCGGAAGCTCGCCCGGCTGCGGCACGCGCACGGTGCCGACGCCGGCAACGGTGCGCACCGCGAGGCCCGTGCCGACCGCGAGCTCCTGGCCGCCGGGATCACGCCCGGCCACCCCAGCCTGCAGCTGACCGCCGAGGACGCGGCCGCACAGCCGCGGGTCCAGGGCTGAGGTGCCCCTGTCCGTCTGGGCCCTCGCTGTGGGGGTACCCGTCGCCGCCGTCGCCGCCCTGCGGGCGACCTGGTCGCCTTGAGGGGAGTCGATGCTCTCGAGCATCACCCCGCTCGGTGAGCGGGGACGCAGCAGCCGCTGGTCCGTGACGGTGGCGGCCTACCTGGTCGGGTCCGCCGCCGGCGGCACGGCGGTCGGCCTCCTGCTGGGCGCGCTCGGCCGCGCCCTCCCGCTGCACCGCGGCGCCGGCGCCGCGGCC
>JAOPWU010000283.1 GCA_025965515.1 Mycobacterium sp. | reverse complement strand
CGGGCAGCCGCACCCCCGTGGTGCCGATCGTCAGCGTGGCGCGCCGGGTCTGGCTGTCCCACAGCCAGGAGGCCCCCGGCAGCCGGTAGGTGTCGGTCTCCCCGGTGCCCGTCAGCTGGTCGACGCGTTCGGTGCCGTCGGCGGCGTGCCAGACCCGCAACCGCGTCAGGTCCCCGAGCAGGGAGGCGGTGCGCCCGAGCTGCGGCACGTCGGGCACGGCCAGCGTGCCGACGGACTCCGCGTACCCGGCGAACGGCACGCCGGGGCTGGCCCGGACGCGGGCGGCGAGCGTCGTGGCGTCCGGGCTGGCGGGGCGGCCGGCGGGGACGGCGGCGACCACGGCCGGCGTGGCGCAGAGCGCGGCGACCACCGCCAGGACGAGGGCCCAGCGGGTCCGTGCGCCGGGGCGTAGGAGCGCCCCGGATCGCCACATCTGGGCACCGTACGTCCGGGATCGTGGCTGTGCAGCACCTGGCTGAATACCGCGACGGGAGGTGCGGATCACCGCGGAACGGGGGATCCTCGGGGTAGCCGGTGCAGCGTCGCGCTGGCCCTCGAGCGTCCACCCCCCGCGTCCCCGAGGAGCCACCGTGTCCGTACCCACACCCGCCCTTACGCGGCTGCAGGCCGCCACGTTCGTGCTGGCCGCCAAGCGCGCCGCCGGGATCAGCTGGCCGGACCTCGCCGCGAAGCTCGACCGCAGTCTCGTGTGGGCGACGTCCGCGCTGCTGGGCCAGCAGCCCCTGACCGCCGAGCAGGCCGCGACCGTCGGGGAGGTGCTCGACCTGCCGGAGCCGGTCGTCACCGCCCTGCAGCTGCCGCCGGACCGCACCGCGGCGGCGGTCGACACCAGCGACCCGCTCGTCTACCGGCTGACCGAGATGGTGCAGGTCTACGGGGCCGCCATCCGCGAGCTGGTCGGCGAGGAGTTCGGCGACGGCATCGTCAGCGCGATCGACTTCGAGGTGGACTTCGCCCGGGTCGCGGACCCGAAGGGCGACCGGGCGGTGCTCACGCTGAACGGGAAGTTCCTGCCCTACCGGGTCTGGTAGCCGGGCGGTCCCTCAGGGCCGGCCGGCACGGGGTACGTCCACGCGGGCCACCTCGATGCGACCGGCGCGGGGCCCGCCCTCGGCCCACGTCGGGGCCGTGCACACGAAGAGCGTGTGGCCATCCGCGCCGCCCAGCATGCACGCGTACGACAGCGACCCCGACGCCACCGTCACCCGGCCCGTCACCTCGCCGCCCTCCCGCACCCGCACCACCTCCGACGTGCGGGCGGTGGCCACCCAGACGTCGCCCGCCGCGTCCAGGCTGATGCCGTCGGGGGCGAGGCCGGGGGTCTCGGCGAAGATCCGCCGGCCCGACAGGGTGCCGTCCGCTGCCACGTCGAAGGCGGTCAGCCGGGCCGCGTACGTCTCGGCCACGATCAGGGTGCGGCCGTCCTCCGTCAGCACCATGCCGTTCGGGAAGACCACGTCGTCGGCCGCGACCGAGACGCCGCCGTCGGGGTCCACGCGGACCAGCACCGTGGGCTCGGGGGAGCCCCCGCCGAGTAGGTCGAAGCCGAAGCTGCTCACGTACGCCCCGCCCGCCGCGTCGACGACCAGGTCGTTGGCCCGGAAGCGGGTGAGCGCCGTCAGGTCGGCGCGGAGCTGCGGCGCGCCGTCGCGGACCGCCAGCAGGGCGCGACGGGTCATCGACACGACCAGCAGGGCCCCGTCCGGTGCCCAGCCGAGGCCGGAGGGGGAGTCGTCCAGCTCCAGGACCGGTGTCACCGTGCCGTCCTCGGTGACGGCCCGCACCCGGCGGTCGTGGAAGTCGGAGAAGTAGAGCTGCCCGTCGTGCCAGCGCGGGGCCTCCGGGAAGCCGAGGTCGTCCGCCAGGGTGGTCGTCGTCGCGGTGAGCATCCGCGCAGGGTACGGGCGGCGGCCGGACTCAGGCGCCGGGTCGCCGGCCGACGACGGCAGTGCCGTCGAGCTCCTCGTCCCGGACGACCCGGGCGGCGAGCCCCGCCGCCTCGAACGCCGCCACGGTCAGCGGGGCCTGCCGCTCGCTGGTCTCCACCAGCAGGTGCCCGCGGGGCGTGAGCCAGCCGGGCGCGCCGACCGCGACCCGGCGCTGCACGGCGAGCCCGTCCGCGCCGCCGTCCAGGGCCACCGGCGCCTCGTACAGCCTGGCCTCCGGCGGCATGAGCGCGACGGAGTCCGTGGGGACGTAGGGCGCGTTCACCGCCAGCACGTCGATGCGGCCGCGCAACTCGGCGGGCAGCGCCCCGAACAGGTCGCCTGCGAAGACGCGGTCGGGCGGGAGGTTGCGACGGGCGCAGGCGACCGCGGCCGGGTCGATGTCGGCCGCGTAGACCTGGGCGTCGGGCAGCGCCGCCGCCAGCGCCGCGCCCAGCGCCCCGCTGCCGCAACACAGGTCGACCACCACCGCCCGGGGCGGCGCGAGCGCCGCCGCTTCCCCGACCAACAGTTCCGTGCGGCGCCGGGGCACGAAGACGCCCGGCTCGACCACGATGCGCAGCCCGCAGAACTCCGCCCAGCCCAGCAGCTGCTCCAGGGGCAGCCCGCCGGCGCGGCGCTCCACCAGGGCGGCGAGCTCATCCGGGCTGCCGGCGGCCGCCACCAGCAGCGCGGCCTCCTCCTCGGCGAAGACGCACCCGGCCGCGCGCAGCCTGGTGATGACGTCGAGCGGGGCGGTCACGGGTTACCTCCGCGTCGGTCCGAGGGGGACGCCGACGGTAGCGCGGTGGGATCGTCGTGGTGTGTCGGTTTCTCCGGAGGACGACCCGTTCGAGCTGCGGCGTTTCGTCGAGGCGCAGGACTCCGGCGGCCGCTACGACGCCGCGGTGGCGGAGCTGCGCCGCGGCCGCAAGACGAGCCACTGGATGTGGTTCGTCTTCCCGCAGGTGGCCGGGCTCGGCCGCAGCGCCACGGCGCGGCACTTCGCGGTCGCCGGGCTCCCGGAGGCGCGCGCCTACCTGGCCCACCCGGTGCTGGGGCCGCGGCTCGTGGAGTCCGCGACGCTCCTCGCCGAGCTGCCCGGCGAGGACCCGGTGGCGGTCCTCGGCCCGGTCGACGCGCGGAAGCTGCACTCGTCGATGACGCTGTTCGCTCGCGCCGACCCGGGCCGGCCGGAGTTCCGCGCGGTGCTCGCGAAGTACTTCGGCGGCGCGGAGGACGCGGCGACGGTCTGGCGCACGTAGCGGACGCGGGCCGCTCATCGACAATGCGGGCGTGATCACGTATCTGCTGCTGGCGGGCGCCATCGCGTCCGAGGTGGCCGCCACCGTGTCCCTGCGGCTCTCGGACGGCTTCTCGAAGCTCGTGCCGTCGCTCATCGTGCTGGCCGGCTACCCCGCGGCCTTCGCGTTCCTCGCGTTCGTGCTGAAGCGGGGGATGCCCGTCGCGGTGGCGTACGCGATCTGGTCCGCCATCGGGGTCACGGCGGTCGCGGTGATCGGGACGCTCTGGCTGGACGAGAAGCTGACGCCGCTGCGGATCGCGGGCATCGCGCTCATCGTCGCGGGGACGGCCGCGCTGGAGGCCGGCGCGCCGGACTAGGAGCCGCCCGGTCGCGTGGGGCCCGGGCCGCTCAGCCCGCGAACCTCTCGTACACCCCCAGGTGCGCCCGGGCCGCCGCCTCCCAGGTGTGCCGCGCGGCCAGCTTCCGGCCGGCGGCCGCCCGCCCGGTGTCGGGCCCGCCCAGCGCGGCCAGCAGCGCGTCCGCGAGGGTCGCAGGGTCCGACCCGTACCGGACGCTGCCACCGAACACCTCCCGCAGCACCGGCAGGTCCCGGGCCACCACGGGCACCCCGGCCGCCAGCGCCTCCATCGCCGCGAGGCCGAACCCCTCCTTCGTGGACGGGAAGGCGAACACGTCCGCCGCGGCCACCAGCGAGGGCAGCGCCGCGTGGTCCACCGGGCCCAGGACCACCGGCCGGACCCCGAGCTCCGCCGCCCTGGCCTCGACGGCGGCGCGGTAGGGCCGGTAGTCGAACAGCGTCTCGCCGCCCGCGACGACCAGCGCGAGGTCCGGGGCCGCCCGCCGGACCAGCGCCATCGCCTCGACCAGGTCGAGCGTGCCCTTGCGCGGCTCGATGCCGCCGACTGCGAGGACGAACCGCCCGAGCTGCGCCCGCCACACGTCGCGGGCGGGCTCCGCGGCCGGGCCGGCGGCCGCGGCGAACCGTGCGGCCTCGACGCCGTTGGGGATGACGGTCGCGTCGATGCCCCAGCCCGCGCGGACCTCCGCCGCGACGGCGGCCGACACGCAGACGTGCCCCTGCGGCCGCACGATCGCCTTCTCGTGGCAGGCCGCCAGCTGCGGCGTGGTGAACGTGTCCAGGTGGTGCACCGTCCGCAGCACCGGCAGCCCGGCGTCGAGGGCCGCGTTCGCGCTGATGCAGTCCTGCGCGTGCACGACGTCGTAGCCGTGCCCGTCGGCGGCCAGCGCGTCCCGGAGCGTCGCGATGGACCGCACGATGCGGGCGCCGACGCTCTCGTCGCCCTCCGGGTCGGGGAACGGGACCACGCGCACGGCGACGGCCGGGTCGACCGGCCGGAAGAACCCGCCGTCCCCGCCGCGCCCCAGCGTCCAGACGGTGACCGACTGCCGCTGCGCGGCCAGCGCCTCGGCCAGCGCCAGTGTGTGGACGACGCCGCCGCGGGGGCGGGTCGAGTAGGTGAGCAGCGCGATCCTCATGCGAGCCCCGGGTAGCAGCTGGGCTTGCGCTCCTTGAGGTGGTGCAGCACCCGCCGCGCGCAGTCGATCTCGGCCTGCACATCGAGGTCGGCGACGGCCAGTCCGGCCTGCCCGGGGGTGCGCGCGAGCACCTCGCCGCCGGGGCCGACCACCTTCCCCTGGCCGAGGAACCGCAGGCCGCCGGTCATGCCGGTCATGTTCGAGGAGACGAGCACGACCTGGTTCTCCGCGGCGCGGGCCTGGTCGTAGAGGTCGAACAGCCGGGCCTGCCGGTCGCGGTGGAGCTGCCGGGCGGGGCGCGTCACGCTGCTCGGCCAGGCGGACAGGCAGGCCAGCACCGTGGCCCCGTCCAGCGCCAGCGAGCGCGCCGACTCGGGGAACGTCTTGTCGTGGTCGATCATCATGCCGACGCGCCCGACCGGGGTGTCGAACGCCAGGAACCGGTCGCCGGCCCCGTAGACGAGGGCCTCACCGGGCGGCTGGTGCACCTTCCGGTGCCGCCCCAGCACGCCATCCCCCGACAGGCAGACCGCCGCGTTGTACCGGACCCCGCCGGCGAGCTCGCAGTACCCGACGCACAGCGCGGTCGGCCCGGCGAGCCCCGCCAGGTGCGCGAAGACGGGGTCGTCCCGGCCGAGCGTCGGCGGGAGGCTGGCCTCGTCCGGCTCCCGGAGATCGCCGAGGTAGCCGCCGAGCGTGCCGTCCGGGAAGACGACGAGGCCTGCCCCGGCGCGGCGGGCGTGCCGGACGATCGTGGCGATGCGCTCGAGGTCGAAGGCGAGGTCGCGGCCGAAGTGACCCGCCACTGCCGCCAGGCGCACGGCGGAGCCCGTCGGGGGAGCCACGTCAGCCCGCCGCGGCCGGCACCGGTTCGCGCGGTGCCCGAGGCGACGGGCGCGCGGGCTGCGCGTCCGCCACGAGCGCGGCGAGCATGGCGTGGTCCGGCCCCGGCAGGGGATCCGGCCGCCAGCCGCTGTCCAGCACGGCGCGGGTCGCCGCGACGACCGCCGGGTCGGCGAGCACGTCCCCCGGCAGCGCGAGCACGTTCTGCAGCCGGGTGAACGCCGCCCAGACCAGCGGGTCGCGCAGCCCGGCGGTGTAGCACTCGCCGTTGCTGACGGTCCCGTCGGGCGTGGGCGGGGCCGTCGGCTCCGCGGGGTCCCACCGGGCGACGCGGACCGCGTCCTGCGCCACGGAGTCGGTGAACCAGGGCAGCAGCTCGCGGTCCAGGGCGGCCTGCAGGGCCAGCGCGAACGCCGGGGGGTCGTCGCCGTGCTCCGCGAGGGTCTCGGCCAGCAGCACGGCGGACAGGAACGCCAGCGTCGTCCCGCGGGTGTGCGCCGGGTTGGTGATGACGGCGGCGTCACCGATGACGGCGACGCCGAGCGCGGCGGGCCGGCCGTCGTCGCCGACGAGGCGGCGGACGCGGTTCCTCAGCCCGGCCATGGCGGCGACGTCGCCGATGGGCGTTGCGACCGCCGGGTCGACCCAGGGGGCGAGCGCGGGGACGGCCGCCGCTGCGGCCTCGAACGCCTCCTCCACGTGCAGGCCGCGCAACTCCCGGTCGCCGGGGAAGACCCCGAAGGTGACCGAGAAGGTGCCGTTGTCGGCGGGGAACACGAGGCCCGAGTACCGGTCGTAGGAGGAGCCGGCGGTGTACCCCCGATTCAGCCGCCCCGGGAGCGTCGTCGGGTCGGTCAGCCGGTAGAACCGCGAGTAGTACGTGATGCCGCACGACACGCTCTTTTCGGCGGGCAGCCCGGCGCCCGCCTCCGTGAGCAGGTCGGGCACCGGGGAGCCGCGCCCGGCGGCGTCCACCACCAGGTCGGCGTGGAGCGAGGAACCGTCCTCCAGCACCACCCCGGTGACCCGGGGCGCGGGACCGGCGTCGTCCGTCAGGAGCCCGCGCACCGTGGCACCCGGGACGACGGTGACGCCGCCCTGCTCCTCGACGGCCCGGCGGAGCACCCACTCGAGCACCGCCCGCCGGCTGGCCAGCACGACCAGTTCGTCGGCGGGGTCCGCGACCGGCCCCGTCAGCTCCGGCGGGGGCTCGACGGCGAGCGGCACCTCCCGCACGCCGGCGGCCAGCAGCCCGTCCAGCACGTCGGGCGCGTACTCGGCCAGCAGCGCCCGGAGCCGGGCGACGAAGGCGTGGGAGTGGGCGGTCTGCGGCGTCCCGCTGCGGCCCCAGTCACCGGCCGCCTCGGCGTCGGCCGGGACGGGCGTGGCGTCGCGCTCCACGACCGTCACGGTGTGCCCGGCCCGGGCCAGCAGCAGCCCGGCCGACAGCCCCGCCGCGCCCGCTCCGACGACGACGACCGTCCGGGCGGTCACGCCGCGCTCCCGGCCAGTTCGGCCGGCCCGGCGGCGGGTCCGTACGCATCCGGCCGGCGGTCGCGCAGGTGCCCCATGACGCGCCGTGCGTCGGCCAGGGCACCGGGGATGTCGACGTCGGCGCAGGCGAGGCCGCCGGTCACGCCGGTCGTCGCGAGCACCTCCCCGCCGGGGCCGACGATCTTCGCCGAGCCGACGAAGTTCAGGCTGCCGAACGTCCCGGTCTGGTTCGCCGAGACCCACACGACCTGGTTCTCGAGCGCCCGCGCCCGGTCGAAGAGGTCGAACCGCTGGGTCCACCGGTCCTCGGCCAGGTCGGCGGCGGCCGCCGTCCGGCTGCCGGGCCACGCGGACATGCAGACGACGATCTCGGCGCCGTCCAGCGCCAGCGCGCGGGCGGCCTCGGGGAAGGCCTTGTCGTAGCAGATCAGCATGCCGATCCGGCCCAGCGGCGTGTCGAAGGCGGTGAACTCCCGGCCGGCCGCGTAGTGGGCGTCCTCCGAGAGCGGCTGGTGCACCTTGCGGTGCAGCCCCAGCACCCCGTCGCCGCTGACGCAGACCGCGGAGTTGTAGGTCGCGTCGCCCGCGTCCTCGCAGAACCCGGCGGTGACGACCACGTCCGCGTCGCCGGCCAGCCGCACGAGCCGCGCGATCTCCGGGGAGTCCAGCCGCAGTGCCGGTGGTGGCGGTGCCGAGCCGCCCAGGTCGGACAGGTACCCGCCGAGGGCCGCCTCCGGCAGGGCGAGCAGCTGGACGCCGTCGCGGCGGGCGTCGGCCAGCAGCGCCTCGATGCGGGTGAACGTCTCGGCCATGTCCCGGCCGAAGGGCGCCCCGACGGCCGCGAGCCGGGTCATGCGGCACCCAGCCCGGTGACGGCGCCGGCGACGGCGGGGGTGGTGACGCCGTCGGGCCAGCGGAGCCGGACGCCGGTGCCGGACACCAGCCGTCCGACGGCCGCGGTCGTGGCGGGCGCAGCCTCGGGCAGCGGGGCGCCCGGCCGGTCGGCGGTCAGCAGCCCGAAGCCTGGGAAGCAGGTGAGCCAGTCCCCGACGGTCGTGCCCGCGGGCCGCGGCACGGCGGCCACGTCGAGCTCGGCGCCGCAGCCGGACGCCTCGGCGAGCATGCCGAGGGTCCCGGCGATGCCGGCCATGCTGACGTCCTTCGCGGCCGCCGGGGGGTGGCGGTGCAGCGTAGTGATCATGGCTCGCAGCTCCTCCGGGGTACGGGTGGTGGTCGAGTCCCATTGCCGGCCGGTCTGTCCCGGCCGCCAGGAGCCGCCCAGGTCGGCGGTCAGGGCCACGACGTCGCCGACGCGGCCCCCGCCTGCAGGGACGGGGCGGGGCGTGCGCCCCAGGGCGGTGACGGCGAGCGCCGCGGGGACGCCCAGCTGGGTGTGTCCGCCGAGCACGGGCACCCCGTACGCGGCCGCCGCCGCACGGAGGCCGGCGAGGATCCGGGCGGCGTGCTCCGCGTCGCGGGCGCCGACGGCGTCGAGCAGGCCGGTGGGCACCGCGCCCATCGCGGCCAGGTCGTTGACGTTCACCAGGACGCCGCACCAGCCGGCCCACTCGGGGTCGCGCTCGACGAGCGACGGCAGGATCGCGTCGCAGGCGGCGACCACGTCGGTCCCGGGGACGGGCGCGCCGTCGTCGCCGACGAAGCCGGGCCCGCCCGGGGCCAGCCCGGCGAGCAGCCCCGCCAGCGGGCCCTTGGTCGCCGCGACGAGGTGCTGGACCCGGCCGATCGGGTGCCGGACGACCCGGTGGCGCACGCCGGCGACGACGGTGTCCCCGACGTGCTCCCACCCGAGCCGGCCGAACAGGGGCAGGGCGTGGGGCTGGATCGTCGCCTCGAACCGCAGCGCCCCGGCCCGTTCGGCGTGCGCAGCAGCGGCCCGGACCAGCGCCGCGCCCACGCCGGGGCCGGAGCGGCAGCCGGCCACCACGGCCAGCCGGCTGCCGCGCCACCAGCCGAGATCAGGGTCGGTGGCGGGGCCGAGCCGCACCCCGCCCAGCAGCCGGCCCTCGGCGTCGCGGGCCACGAGGAGCACCGTGCGGGGGTCGTCGTCGGCCTCGTCGGCCTCGGCGGCGTAGCTGGGGAACAGCTCCTGCTCGACGACGAAGACGTCGCGGCGCAGCCGGCGGTGCGCCGCCACCTCGCGGGGCGTCCCGGCGACCTGCACGGTGAAGGCGGGCCGGAGCTCGGGCCGGCCGGTGAGGACCTCGCAGAGTTCCGGGAGCGTGCTCGTCACGTCAGCCCCCCGCCGTCGACAGCGCGCTGCAGGCACCGCAGGCCGCGCAGCCGGCGCGCTGGTCGGCGCCGCGCATGCCGGCTGCGCGGAGCAGCGCGGCGACCCGGGCGGTGACGTCGGCCAGGACGGCCGGGTCGGGCGGCGGCGTCCCGTCGGCGGCGGCGAGCGTGCCGGCGATGGGCCGGTAGGGGACGACGAAGGGGTAGACGCCGGCGTCGATGAGCCGCCCGGCGCCCTCGACCAGCTCGTCGGGGTCCTCGCCGAGCCCCACCAGCAGGTAGGTGGAGACCCGGTTCGGGCCGAAGCCGGCGACGGCCTCGCGCCAGGCCGCCCAGTACCGCTCGAGCGGCACGCTCGCCTTGCCCGGCATCCACCGGGCGCGGACGGCGTCGTCGAGGCTCTCGACGTGGATGCCGATGGCGTCGGCGCCCGCGTCGCGGAGCTCCTGCAGCGCGGTCGCGTCCTCGGGCGGCTCGCACTGCACCTGGATCGGCAGCTGCGGGACCGCCGCCTTCACGGCGCGGACGCAGCGCGCCAGGTGGCGCGCCCCCCGGTCGCGGCCGTTGCTCGTGCCGGTGGTCATCACCAGCTGGGTGATCCCGTCGAGGCGGACCGCGGCCTCGGCGACCTCGGCGAGCATCGCGGGCGTCTTGACGGCGATGGTGCTGCCGGCGGCGAGGCTCGCCTCGATGGAGCAGAAGCGGCAGCGCACCGCCTCCGGGTAGCGGATGCAGGTCTGCACCACCGTCGTCGCCAGCACGCTGGTGCCGTGCAGCTTTGCGATGGCCTCGTAGGGCGTGCCGTCGGCGGTGGCCAGGTCGTAGAAGCGGGGGCGGCGCACGGGCTCCACGTCGAGGCCCATGTCGGTGCCCTCGAACAGCAGCCGGCCGCCGGAGATCGTGTAGGGACTGTCGGCGACGACGGGCAGGGCGGCGCCGAGGCCGCCGAGCAGCACGTGCCCGTCGTCGCTCGGCCCCGCCCCGGCGCGCCGCTGCACCGGGGCCTCGCCGCCGCGCAGTCGGACACCGCGGATGGCGACGTCCACGCGGGTGTCGAGGCTCATCGGCTCAGACCATGTAGGTGCTGTTGATGATGGCGCCCTTGCGTGCGTAGTGGATCAGGGCGTCCTGGACGTCGAGCGGGTGCGCCGGGATGACGCCCTCGATGAGGTCCTCCTCCCGCAGGCCGTGCAGCGAGAGGCCGAAACGGCAGCAGTAGACCTTGCCCCCCTCCTTGATGAAGGTCGCGAGCTGGTTGTTGATGTTCTGCTCGCCCGGGAACGCGCTGTCCCCGGTGGTCGGGAAGCCGCGGGTGGCCATGCAGTTCATGGCGCCCGGGCCGTAGAAGTAGAGGGCCGACTCGAAGCCCTTCCGCAGCGCCCGGGTGGCCTGCAGGATCGCGACGAAGCTGACCGAGCTCTCGTGGGCGATGCCGTGGACGAGCGTCAGGTAGCTCTCGCCGGACTCGGCCTGGTAGTCGGGGAAGATCTTCGTCGAGCCGTAGAGCGTGCTGCCCGCGGGCAGCGAGGGGTGCGCGATCTCCGCGATGCTGGCCTGCTCGGCCTCGGTGATCTGGTTGGGGGGTGCGATGGTGGCCATGGGTCTCCTTCGGGAAGGTGCGCGGGTCGGGATCGGGGACGTCGGCGTCCGGTCGGTGGGCGGGGTCAGTCGTAGAGCCGTGCGAACGTGCGGCTGAACACGAGCTGTCCGAGCTCGCCGTCGCCCACGGCCGCGGCCAGGCGGACACGCTCGCCGAGCGCGTCCCCCCAGGGCTCGTCGCTCGCGAAGATCAGGTTTTCGTGGCCGATGCCGCGGCGCTCGATCTCGGCGGCCAGCCATCGGGGCGCGAAGCCGATGGCCCAGCTCGTGTCCGTGTAGACGCGCTTGCCCTGCTCGAGCCAGTCGAAGAAGCGACCGCCGATGAGCTTGATGTGGCCGCTCATCCCGCCGCCCAGGTGCACCAGGTGCACGGCGACCTCGGCCGCGTAGGTGTCGACGAGGAAGCCGACCTCGTCCACGTCGCTGGCGGCGCCCGGGGAGGTGTGGACGTGGACGACGAGGCCGTGCTGGCGGGCGGCGGCGAAGATCTCGTCGAGCAAGGGCCGGCTGGCGGGGTCACTGGCCCGGCCCCCCAGCAGGAAGCTGAGCTTCAGCGCCTTCACGCCCGGCTCGCCGGCCAGGGTCAGCGCCTTGCGGGTCCGTTCGGCGTCGCGGGGGAGCGCCGAGACCCAGAGGCCGCAGCGGATGCGGTCGTCGGTCTGCGCGGCCTCGAGCACGAGCTCGTTGTGCGCGAAGGCCACGTCGGGGTCGGGGACGCCGTAGTTCGGCAGCAGGAGGGCGCGTTCGACGCCCTCGGCGTCGAGGTCGGCGAGGACCTCGGCGATGCTGCCGCGCGCCGTCGTGTCCGGGTTGGCAGGGGCCCCGCCGTAGAACCCGAAGGCGGGCAGCAGCCCGATGTGCCGGTGGGCGTCCGCGAGGGTCAGGTCGGGCATGGAGCGAGTCCACGCCCGGCGTGTTTCCGGGTGGTCACTGCTGTGACGCCAGTGCATGACATTTGGCGCACACAACCGTCCCTCAGGTGGCGGGGGGTGACTTCACCGGCCGTTCACCTGGGCTCACCGTCGCGTTGGAACGGCCGTCGCGCCGCCGCGCCAGCGTGGGCGACATGACGGACAACGTGAGCACGCCCGACGAGCGCCCGCAGGACACCGGCCGCGGCCTGAGCCGGCGGGGCCTGCTGGGCGCGGCCGGCGCGGGCGCGGCAGCCCTCGCCGTGGCCCCGCTGCTCGGCGGCGGCGGCACGGCCGCTGCCGCGACCGCCGCGGCCCTCTTCCCCGACCTCACCGGCGCCACCACCGACCCGGTCGTCCCGCCCGTCACGGGGCTGCACCTGCAGTTCGGCGCGGACGCGGCGAGCCAGGCCGTCATCTCGTGGCACACGCTCGGCCCCGTGACCCGGCCGCGGGTACGGCTCGGCCGCCCCGACACCGGCATCACCGGCGACCTGCCGGCGGAGACCGTCAGCTACACCGACGCGAAGTCCGGCCAGGCCGTGTACGCCCACCACGCCCGGGTCACCGGGCTGCCGGCGGACAGCGCGATCGGCTACGGCGCGGTGCACGACGGCGCCGCGCCGCAGTGCGGCAGCTTCCGCACCGCCCCCGGGGCCGCGGCGCCTTCACGTTCACGAGCTTCGGCGACCAGGGGACCCCGACGCTCGGGAGGACCTATCCGCCGCCGGCCGGCGTCGTCCTCGCCAACCCGCCGCAGGTGAACGACAACCTGGGGTCGATGGCGGCCGGCGACACGACCGCCGGTGTCGAGCGGGTGCAGCCGCTGTTCCACCTCTTCAACGGCGACCTCTGCTACGCCAACCTGGCGACCGACAGGGTGCGCACCTGGTCGGACTTCTGGAACAACAACACCCGCAGCGCGCGCAACCGGCCGTGGATGCCGTCCGCCGGTAACCACGAGAACGAGCTCGGCAACGGCCCCATCGGCTACCAGGCGTACCAGACCTACTTCTCGGTGCCGCCGGCTGCGGGGCAGACGGCCACGACGCGCGGGCTCTGGTACGCGTTCACCGTCGGGTCGGTGCGGATCATCAGCCTCGCGAACGACGACGTCTGCTACCAGGACGGCGGCAGCAGCTACGTCCGCGGCTACTCCGGCGGCGCGCAGAAGGCGTGGTTGGAGCAGGAACTGCGCGCGACGCGGGCCGACCACGGCATCGACTGGATCGTCGTCTGCATGCACCAGGTCGCGATCAGCACCGCGGACAAGTTCAACGGGGCGGACCTCGGGGTCCGGCAGGAGTGGGTGCCGCTGTTCGACCGCTACGGCGTCGACCTGGTCGTGTGCGGCCACGAGCACCACTACGAGCGGTCGCACCCGATCCGCGGGCAGCAGGCCACACCGACGCTGACGCCCGTCCCCGTCGCGACCCGCACGGACGTCGTCGACACGAGCAAGGGCACCGTGCACATGGTCCTGGGCGGCGGTGGCACCTCGGTGCCGTCGAACACCCTGTTCTTCACCCCGCCCGCGTGCCGGGTCATCACCGCCGTCGGCGCGCCCGACCCGGCGACGGGCAAGCGGCCCCCGGTCTACGTCCGCGAGGACGCGCCGTGGTCGGCGGTCCGCGACGCGGCGCACTCCTACGGCTTCGCGGCGTTCACCGTCGATCCGGGGACCCGCCGCGGCGGCACAACCACGATGTCGGTCACCTACTACGACGTGACGGGCCCGTACGGGCAGCTGGAGCCGTGCGAGACGTTCACGCTGCGCCGGCCGCGCAACGACTGACCGCGGGCTGTGCGACGCGGTGCGGGGCCGGTGGCGCCGGTGCGGAGCGGGCTCAGCCCGCGAGCGGCAGCTCGAGGATGAACCGCGCACCGGGGCTCGCGTGCCGCAGCACCACATCCCCCCCGTTGGCCCGCGCCAGTTCCCGCGCGATCGGCAGCCCCAGCCCGCTGCCGCCCTCGTCCCGCGAGCGGGCGTCGTCCAGCCGCGCGAAACGCTCGAACACCCGGTCCCGCGCCTCGTCGGGCACCCCGGGGCCGTCGTCGCGGACCTCCAGCTCGACCATCTCCGCGCGCCGCCGGACCTCCACCACCACGCGGGTCGCGGCGTGCCGGACAGCGTTGTCGATGAGGTTGCGCGCCACGCGGATCAGGTCGTCCGCGGCGGCCCAGACGGGCAGCGGCCGGTTCTCGCCCACCACGGTCACGGGGACCCGGGGGTTGCCGGCCCGGACCCGCTCGACGGCGGTCACGGCCAGGTCGTTGAGCTGCGTCTGCTGCGCCCGGGCGAAGGTGCCGGTGTCGTCGACCTTCGCCAGCGTCAGCAGGTCCTCCACCAGGCGGCCGAGTCGCATGACCTCCGTGAGGACGTCCTCGGCCACCGCCGGCCACTGCTCCGGGTCGCGCAGCGCGAGCCCGACCTCGAGCTCGGTGCGCGCCGCCGCCAGCGGGCTGCGTAGCTCGTGCGCGGCGTCGGCGACGAACCGGCGCTGCCGGCTGGCCGCCCGGTCGAGGCGGTCGAGCATGTCGTTGAGGGTCTCGGCGAGCCGGCGCACCTCGTCGCTGGCCCCGGGCAGCGGCAGCCGGATCGACACCCCGGGGGTGACCGCCTCGGCGGCACGGCGCATCCGCTCGACGGAGCGCAGCGCCACCCCCATGAGCCCCCAGCTGACCGCGGCCCCGAGCCCCACCAGGATGACGACGCCCAGCATGAGGCTGATCACCAGCACGTTGGAGCTCTGGCTGACCGGTCGGTAGCTGGACGCGGCGACGACGCTGCCGCCGGGCAGCTGCACGGACACGATGCGGATCGGGTACGCGTCCCGCGGCTGGCGGAGCTGGATCGTCGTCGGGCCGTGCGGCAGCGGCGGGCGGGTGAGGGCGTCCGGCGTCCCAGCGATCACGCGGCCGTCGCTGCGGACGACCTGCACGAGGACCCCGTCCCCGAGGTCGGGCAGCGTCAGCGGCGATGCCGCGGGGTTGGCGAACAGGCTCACGTCGAAGTCGCGCGCGACCGCCTCGGCCCGGCGCTCGGAGGCGAGGTCCACGGCGCGCGTGAGGCTGAGGGCGATGACGTGCGCGAAGCCGACCGCGCCCGCCGTGAGGCCCAGGGCCAGAACCAGCGCCGCGACGAACGTGAGCCGGGCCCGCAGCGACCGTCGCCGCACCCACCCGGGCACGCCGAACCGCCAGAGCCGGCGGGCCACCCGGTACGGGAAGCTGTCGGGCGGCGCAGTTGTGGTCCGCCGCAGCGACCGGCGCGCCGGCTCGGCCGCGCCACGCTTGCGGCGGTGACGGCGCTCGGCCCTGCCCGAGGGCGGCGGTCCGGGGGGCCCCGGCACCACGACGGCCGGGGCTGTGGCGGTCCCGTCGGCGGGGTGGGCGATGCGGGGCAGGAGGGCGGTCTCGGTCGAGTCCGGTGGCGGGTCGCTGCGGCGGCGGTAGTAGCCCGTGGGCGGCCCGGGGGTCGAGAGGGCGACGGGGGGCGGGGCGGCCGCTGCGGGGGTGGGCGCAGGAGCGGGCGCGGCCGCCGGAGCGGGTGCCGGCGGCGCGGTGGGCGCCGCCCGGTAGACGGTGGGGCCGCTGCC
>JAOPWU010000271.1 GCA_025965515.1 Mycobacterium sp. | reverse complement strand
ACGAAGGCCCCCGGACCGCTCGGTCCGGGGGCCTTCGTGCGTCCCGGCCCGGTCCCCCGGCCGCCCCCGTAGGGTCGTGCGATGCGCGCGGAGCGGCCGGCGGGGGGTGACCGGCTCCGCGCTGCGCTCCCCCCGGCCACCGATGCCCTGCTCGTCGCGGGCCTGCTCTACCTGGCCCTAGCGGTCCACGCGGGCTGGTGGCCGGTCCCGTGGGACGAGGCCGTGGAGCGGGCGCTCCCGCTGCGCGGGGCGGGCGGCGCCGCGGGGCGGTGGCTGCAGGTCGCCGACCACCTGACGGCGATGGCGTCCCCGCCGTGGACCGCGGCCGCCACGGTCGTTCTCACGCTGGCCCTCGCCGCGCGGCGCGGCTCCCTGGCGCCGGTGCTGTTCGCCGCGCCGCGCCTGATCGCCCTCGGGGCGACGGTGCTGGGGCTGAAGGCGCTGCTGCGCCGGCCCGGCCCGCTGGACCAGGGGTTCCTGCCGCTGCCGCTGCACGGCTTCTTCCCGTCCGGCCACACCGCGACGGCGCTCGTCTGCACGGCGACGCTCGCGACACTGCTCGTCGGGCACCGCCCGGCCTGGCGGGTGCCGCTGTACACGGCCGTCGCCGGCTGGACCGCTGCGGTCGCCGTCGGGCTCGTGTACGACCGCTACCACTGGCCCAGTGACGTCGTCGGGTCGCTGCTGCTCGGCGCCCTGATCCTGCGGCGGCTCCCCCGCCGGCGCCCGCCACTCGCGGAGCTGCCCTCCGGCCCCCCGAGGCATAGCCTGTCGGCGTGACGCAACCGCCCGCCACTGTCCTGCGGCGGAACAACGTCCACGTCACCGGCCGTCCCGTCGGGCCCACCCTCGTCTTCGCGCACGGCTTCGGGTGCGACCAGGACATGTGGCGCTTCGTGGCGCCCGCCTTCGAGGCGACGCACCGCGTGGTGCTGTTCGACCACGTGGGGGCCGGCGGATCCGACCTCGCGGCGTACGACCCCGCCCGGTACGCCCGGCTGGACGGCTACGCGGCCGACGTGGTGGAGATCCTGGAGGCGGTGGGCGCGGGACCGGCCGTCTTCGTCGGCCACTCCGTCAGCGCCATGATCGGTGTCCTGGCGGCCGCCGAGCGCCCGGAGCTCTTCGAGCGGCTCGTCCTGGTCGGCCCGAGCCCGCGGTACGTCGACGACGACGGGTACCGCGGCGGCTTCTCGCAGGCGGAGATCACCGAGCTGCTCGACACGATGGACGGCAACTACCTGGGCTGGTCGTCGAACATCGCGCCGGTGATCATGGGGGCGCCGGACAGCCCGGCGCTGGGGGCCGAGCTGGTCAGCAGCTTCTGCCGCACCGACCCGACGATCGCCCGGCGGTTCGCCCGCGCCACCTTCCTCTCGGACAACCGCGCGGACCTGGCGCGGGTCCGGGTCCCGTCCCTCGTGCTGCAGTGCCGCGACGACGTCATCGCGCCCGAGGACGTGGGCCGCTACGTCGCGGAGCACCTGGCCGACAGCGAGCTCGTCCTGCTCGACGCGACGGGCCACTGCCCGAACCTGAGTGCCCCGACCGCGGTGATCGCCGCGGTCCAGCGCTACCTCGCACGCAAGTGAGTTCCCCCGCCGCGGGCTGGGACCACGCGCCCGCCGGCCTGCTGGTCCTGGCGCCCGACGGCACCGTCGCGGAGGCGAACCGGCTGCTGCTGGAGTGGCTCGGGCGGGACCGCGGGGACGTGGTCGGCCGCACCCGGCTACCGGCGCTGCTCTCCGTCGGCGGCCGGATCTACTGGGAGACGCACCTCGCCCCGCTGCTGCACGTCGAGGGGCGCCTCGACGAGGTCGCGCTCGAGCTGCTGGTCCCGGGTGGGCGGCTGCCCGTGCTGCTGAGCGCCGTGGTCGTCCCGGGCGCCGAACCCGCCGCGACCCGGGTGCACGTGGCCCTGTCGACCACCCGGGAGCGGGCCCGCTACGAGCGGGAACTGCTCGCGGCGCGCGCGGCTGCGGAGCGGCTGGCCGCGCAGGTGCAGGCCCTGCAGGACGTGACGGCGGCGTTGTCCCGGGCGGTGGGCGTCCGAGGCGTCGTCGACGCGCTGCTCGCAGCGGTGGCGCGGCTCGGCTCCGCCAGCGGGGGCGTCTGGCTGTCGGACCCGGAGCGGGGCCTCCAGCTGGCCGCCGGGGCGGGCCCCGCACCGGCGGAGGCCGCCCTGCGCGAGCGGGCAACCCTGGCCCCCGACGGCAGCGCCGTGGTGCCGCTGGCGGGGCGTGCGGGGCTGCGGGGGGCCCTCGTGTTCTCCGCCGTCGGGCCGGCCGGGGAGCCGCCGGATCTCGACGTCCTCACGTCCGTCGGGCAGCAGGGTGGCGTGGCCCTCGACCGGGCTCTGCAGTACGAGCAGCGGTCGACGATCGCGCACCAGCTGCAGCACTCGTTGATCGCCACGGACCCGCCCCGGGACCCGCGCTTCGCCGTCGCCGCGACCTACCGGCCCGGGGTGGAGCTGCTCGAGGTGGGCGGGGACTGGTACGACGTGTTCGCCCCCGGCGGCGCGCCCACCGCCGAGGGCAGCCGCGACCTGCTGTCCGTCGTCGTCGGGGACGTCGTCGGCCGCGGTCTCGGCGCCGCCATCGCGATGGGCCAGCTGCGCAGCGCGGTCCGGGCCGTGGCCGGGCCGGGCGTCGGCCCCGGCCAGCTGCTCTCCGAGCTCGACCGGTTCGTCGAGCACGTCGAGGCGGCCGGCATGGCGACCGTGGCCTACGCGCAGCTCGACCTGGCCACGGGTGTGCTGCGGTACGCGTGTGCGGGGCACCCGCCGCCCGTGCTCCTGCCGGCGCGGGGCGAGCCGCGGCTGCTCTGGGGCGGCCGCTCGACCCCGCTCGGGGCGTTCGAGCACCGGCAGCCGCGCGCGGAGGCAGAGGTCCGGCTGCGGCCCGGCGACCGCCTCCTGCTCTACACCGACGGGCTGGTGGAGCGGCGCGACCGGTCGCTGGACGACAGCTTCGAGCTGCTGCGCACCAGCGCCGGCGACCCGCCCGCGACGCCGCTCGAGGACTCCGTGGGCGACCTGACCCGCGCGCTGCTGGAGGACGAGCAGAGCCGGGACGACGTCTGCGTCCTGCTGCTGCGCTGGCGGGCGGCGCCGTTCGAGCGCCACCTGTCGGCCGACCTTGCCGAATTGGCCCCGATGCGCGCGCAGCTGGGGCGCTGGCTCGGGGAGAACGGCGCCGAGCCGCGGGCCTGTGCCGACGTGGTGCTGGCGGTGTCCGAGGCCGTCGCCAACGCCGTCGAGCACGGCTGCGGGGGACGGCCCGACCTGCAGATCCGGGTCCGGGCGAGCGTCGCGGAACTGGCCGACGGGACGCCCACGGTGACCGTCGAGGTCCGCGACCCGGGGACCTGGCGGCCGCCGTCGGCGTCGCCGGAACGCGGCCGGGGGCTCACGATCATGACCGCGCTGATGGACCGCCTGCAGCGGGAGACGACGGACGGGACCACCGTGGTGCTGCACCACCGGCTGGGGCGGGAGGCCTCATGACGCTCGAGGGGTTGCCGGTCCACGCCAACGGTGTGCGGGTGATCCGCGCCGACGGCGAGCTGGACGTCGTCTCGGTGCCGCCGCTGCTGCCCGGGCTGGCCGAGCTCGTCGCGGGCGCCGCAGGGGTCGTGCTGGACCTCACCGCCGTGTCGTTCTTCGACAGCTCGGGGGTGCGGCTGGTCGACCGGCTGGCGCGTGTCGCCCGCGGCGCCGGCGCCGGTTTCCGGGTGGTGGCGCCGCCGGGGACGGCCAGCCGGCGGGTGCTGGAGGTCGTCGGCATGGACCCGCTGGTC
>JAOPWU010000249.1 GCA_025965515.1 Mycobacterium sp. | reverse complement strand
TCGACGGCCCTCCGGAGATCGCCGATGAAGGCGTCGGCGAGGTCCCTGCCGAAGCCGTGGCGGAGCAGCACGCGCTGGATGCTGACCCCGTCCTGGTGCGGAGGCAGGCTGTACGCGGGCACGAGCCAGCCCCGGGTGCGCATCCGGTCCGCGAGGTCGTAGAGGTTCCAGGTCACCGCCCGCCCATCGACCTGGGCGTCCGCGCGCAGCCGCCAGCTGACCGCAGCGATGCCGCGATCGGGGTCGCCGTCGTAGACCAGCTCGAACGGCCCGAGGGCAGCCACGGCGTCCGCGATCGCCGCCGCGGTCTCGTAGAGCCGGCCCTGCACGCGGCCGTACCCGTCGCGGCCGAGCCGGAGGAACTCGTAGTACTGGGCGATGACCTGGGCCGCAGGCCGGGAGTAATTGAGATTGAACGTGGGGGAGTCGCCGCCGAGGTAGCTGACGGAGAACACCAGGTCGTCGGGCAGGTCGGAACGGTCCCGCCAGATGGCCCAGCCCACGCCGATCGGGGCCAGGCCGGTCTTGTGGCCCGAGGCGTTGATCGACTTCACGCGGGGCAGCCGGAAGTCCCAGGTGAGATCCGGCCGGACGAACGGCGCCAGGAAGCCGCCGCTGGCGGCGTCGACGTGCAGGGGGACGTCGAGTCCGGTCCGCGCCTGCAGCTCGTCGAGCGCAGCGCTGATGGCTGCCACGGGTTCGTAGAGCCCGGTGTAGGTCTGCCCGAAGGTCACCACCACGGCGATGGTGTTCTCGTCGCAGTGCTCCACCACCTGCTCGGGCGTCAGCGTGAAGACGCCCGGCGCCATGGGGACCTGCCGGATCTCGACGTCGAAGTAGCGGGCGAACTTCTCCCAGCAGATCTGCACCGAACCGCACACGAAGTTGGGCCGTGAGGTGTCCAGGCCGGCGGCCTGCCGGGCCTGCCGCCAGCGCCACTTGGCGGCCAGACCGCCCAGCATCGCGGCCTCGCTCGAGCCGGTGGTGGAGGTGCCGATGCTGTCCTGCTCGTCCGGGGCGTGCCACAGGTCGGCCAGCATGCGGACGCAGCGGTCCTCGATCTGCGCGGTCTGCGGGTACTCGTCCTTGTCGACCATGTTCTTGTCGAAGTGACGCGCGAGGATGTCCGTCACCTGCGGCTCGACCCAGGTCGTACAGAACGTCGCGAGGTTCAACCGCGCGTTGCCGTCGAGGACCAACTGGTCGTCGACCAGCGCCGCGGCCTGCGGGGCAGGGATCTCGTGGCCGGGGAACCGGAACTTCGGCACCGGGGCCGCCAGATCCGCGGAGGCGTACAGGTCGTCGTCCAACGACTCACCGGCATCGGAACGCGCGTGCAGGGCCATGCCGGGCAGTGTTTCCCCGCCGCAACCGATCGGGGCACGGGACGCGCCGCCCCGTGCCCGCGTGTTCTTCGTCCACAACGGCATTGCCCTGGCAGCGGCCTGGCCGTGGCGGCGGAGATGCGTCCCGGGGCGCCGAGCCGGGTACGGTCGCTGCGACCCCACGGGTGCTCCACGTTCCGGAGCTGAGAGGGCGGCAGGACCGGCCGTCGACCGTTCGAACCTGACCCGGTTAGCACCGGCGTAGGGAGGACTCCCGATGACCCATGCCCTGACGGTCCCCGCACCTGGCACGCCGTTCCCCGGCTCCCGTAAGACGTACCTGTCGGGCGGCCGCGCCGGCGTCCGCGTCCCGATGCGCGAGGTTCCGCTGTCGACCGGGGACACGGTCGTCCTGTACGACACGTCCGGCCCGTACACCGATCCGGCGGTGCACACCGACATCCGGCTCGGGCTGCCGGCGCTGCGCGCGCCGTGGATCGCCGAGCGTGGCGACACCGAGGCCTACGACGGGCGCCCCGTGCAGCCCGTGGACGACGGGCGCAGGGCGTCGGACAGCCGCGACCTGGATCGGGTCTTCGGGACCACCCGCCGGCCCCGGCGGGCGCTGGCCGGGCGCACGGTGACCCAGCTCGGGTACGCCCGGCAGGGCGTCGTCACCCCGGAGATGGAGTTCGTCGCGCTGCGCGAGGGCTGCAGTCCCGAGCACGTCCGCTCGGAGGTCGCGCGGGGCCGGGCCGTGCTGCCGCTGAACGTGAACCACCCGGAGAGCGAACCGATGGCGATCGGGCGGCAGTTCCTCGTGAAGATCAACGCCAACATCGGCAACAGCGCCGTCGCCTCGTCGATCGACGAGGAGGTCGAGAAGATGACCTGGGCGACCCGCTGGGGCGCCGACACCGTCATGGACCTGTCGACGGGCCGCAACATCCACACCACCCGGGAGTGGATCCTGCGCAACAGCGCCGTCCCCCTCGGCACGGTCCCGCTGTACCAGGCGCTGGAGAAGGTGGGCGGCAAGGCCGAGGAGCTGAGCTGGGAGGTCTACCGCGACACCCTGATCGAGCAGTTCGAGCAGGGCGTCGACTACATCACCGTGCACGCGGGGGTGCTGCTGCGGTACGTCCCGCTCGCCGCCGGCCGGAAGACGGGCATCGTCTCCCGCGGCGGCTCGATCATGGCGGCGTGGTGCCTGGCGCACCACGAGGAGAACTTCCTGTACACCCACTTCGCCGAGATCTGCGAGCTGGCCGCCGCGTACGACGTGACGTTCAGCCTCGGGGACGGGCTGCGGCCGGGGTGCATCGCGGACGCCAACGACGAGGCGCAGTTCGCCGAGCTGCGCACGCTCGGGGAGCTGACGCACGTGGCGTGGGAGCACGACGTCCAGGTGATGGTCGAGGGTCCCGGGCACGTCCCGATGAACAAGATCAAGGAGAACATGGACCTGCAGCTGGCGGTCTGTGACGAGGCACCGTTCTACACGCTGGGACCGCTCACGACCGACGTCGCGCCGGGTTACGACCACATCACCTCGGCGATCGGCGCGGCGATGATCGGCTGGTTCGGCACCGCGATGCTCTGCTACGTGACGCCGAAGGAGCACCTGGGCCTCCCCGACCGGGACGACGTCAAGGCGGGGGTGATCGCCTACAAGATCGCCGCGCACGCGGCCGACGTGGCGAAGGGCCACCCGGGCGCGCAGGCCTGGGACGACGCCCTGTCGGACGCGCGGTTCGACTTCCGGTGGGAGGACCAGTTCAACCTGTCGCTCGACCCGACGACGGCCCGCGGTCTCCACGACGAGACCCTGCCGGCCGGCGCGGCGAAGACGGCGCACTTCTGCTCGATGTGCGGCCCGCACTTCTGCTCGATGCGGATCAGTCGGGACGTGCGGGAGTACGCGGCGCGGCGGGAGTTGCCGCCCGAGGAGGCGCTGGCGGCGGGGATGGCGGAGAAATCGCAGGAGTTCCGCTCCGCCGGGGGGCAGGTCTACCTGCCGCTGGTCGACGAGGCGGGCAGGAGGCCGTGACGACGGCTGGGGCGTCGACTCGGCGAGCGCTTTTCTGACGGTTTGCCAGAGTTCTCGCTCCTCAATCGATACGTTGTGATCTACGACCCTGGTGCGCGAACCTTGGTCGAGTGAGCCGTCCGAACGGTCGGCGGCGTACCCGACAGGGGTGGTCATGTCCGTTGATGCTGTCGCCAGCCGTTCCGGCGCGCAGGCCCAGACCCAGGGGGAGACCCCGGACGCGCCCTCGGCCGGGACCGACATGGCGGACGTGCTCACGGCGCTCAACAAGCTGTGCGCGGGCGACTTCGCCGTGCGGCTCGAGCCGCGCGAGGGCGTCACGGGCCAGGTCGTCGAGCGCATCAACGCCCTGGCCGCCCTCAACGAGCGGCGGACGCGCGAACTCGTCCGGGCCAGCCGCATCATCGGCCGGGAGGGCCGCATGACGGAGCGGCTGGACGAGGTCGGCGCCGAGGGCGACTGGAGCACGGGTGCGGCCGCGGTCAACTCGCTCATCGACGACCTGGTGCGCCCCACCACCGAGGTCGCCCGCGTCATCGCCGCCGTCGCCGAGGGGGACCTCTCCCAGCAGATGGCGCTGGAGATCGCGGGTCAGCCCGTGAAGGGCGAGTTCCTCCGCATCGGCACGACCGTGAACACGATGGTCGATCAGCTGTCCTCGTTCGCGGACGAGGTGACCCGCGTGGCCCGCGAGGTGGGTACCGAGGGCAAGCTCGGCGGCCAGGCGCAGGTGCGCGGCGTCTCCGGTGTCTGGCGGGACCTCACCGAGTCGGTGAACTCGATGGCCGGCAACCTGACCAGCCAGGTCCGCAAAATCGCCCAGGGTACCACCGCCGTGGCTCAGGGCGACCTCAGCCAGAAGATCACCGTCGACGCGCGGGGCGAGATCCTGGAGCTCAAGTCCACCGTCAACACGATGGTCGACCAGCTGTCGTCGTTCGCGGACGAGGTGACCCGCGTGGCCCGCGAGGTGGGGACCGAGGGCCGGCTCGGCGGTCAGGCGCAGGTGAAGGGTGTGTCCGGCACGTGGCGGGACCTCACCGACTCGGTGAACTCCATGGCCTCCAACCTGACGGGGCAGGTCCGCAACATCGCGCAGGTCGCCACCGCCGTGGCGCGCGGCGACCTCAGCCAGAAGATCACCGTCAACGCCGAGGGCGAGATCGCCACCCTGGCCGAGACCATCAACACGATGGTCGACCAGCTGTCGTCCTTCGCGGACGAGGTCACGCGCGTGGCCCGCGAGGTCGGCACGGAGGGCAAGCTCGGCGGCCAGGCGGACGTCCCCGGTGTCGGCGGCACCTGGAAGGACCTCACCGACTCGGTGAACTCCATGGCCGGCAACCTCACCAGCCAGGTCCGCAACATCGCCCAGATCGTCACGGCCGTCGCCCGGGGCGACCTCAGCCAGAAGATCACCGTCGATGCCGCCGGTGAGGTCGCTGCCCTCGCCGAGACCATCAACTCGCTGACGGACACGCTGCAGCTGTTCGCCGAGCAGGTGACCACCGTGGCCCGCGAGGTCGGCACCGAGGGCAAGCTCGGCGGCCAGGCCGAGGTGCCCGGCGTGGCCGGTACCTGGAAGGACCTGACCGAGAACGTCAACGGCATGGCAGCCAACCTCACGGCCCAGGTGCGGGACATCGCCCAGGTGACCACCGCCGTGGCGCAGGGCGACCTCTCGCAGAAGGTCTCCGTGGACGTCAAGGGCGAGACGCTCGAGCTGAAGTCGACGATCAACACGATGGTCGACCAGCTGTCGTC
>JAOPWU010000243.1 GCA_025965515.1 Mycobacterium sp. | reverse complement strand
CCGGGCGTCGGGCCGGCGGCCGAAACCGGCGCCGGGCGCCGCGGCGGCGCGGAACCCCGATCCGCGGCCCGCACCCCGGAGGGGACGGCCCGCCAGAGGTGGCACAGCGCCAGCGCGAGCGCGTCGGCCGCGTCGGGCGGCCCGGGCACGCTGTCGACGCCGAGGAGCCTGCTCACCATGCGGCCGACCTGCTCCTTGTCCGCGGTGCCCGACCCGGTCACCGCCGCCTTCACCTCGCTGGGGGTGTGCAGGGCGACCGGGAGGTCCCGGGACGCCGCGGCCAGCAGCGCCATGGCGGCGGCCTGCGCCGTGCCCATGACGGTGCGGACGTTGTGCTGGCTGAAGACCCGCTCGACCGCCACGACGGTCGGGCGGTAGGTGTCGAGCCACTCACCCAGCTGGGTGTGCAGATCGTGCAGCCGGGTCGCGATGTCGGCGTGCGGCGGGGTGCGCAGCACGCCCGCGGCCACGAGCACCACGCCGGCCCGGCCGGAGGGCGACACCTCGATGACGCCCACCCCGCACCGCGTCAGACCGGGGTCGACGCCCAGAACCCGCACCACACCTCCCACGAACACGTGTTCGAAGGAAACGGTAGACGAGCGGGGCGGGGCTCCCCCGACGACACGCCCGGCTGGGTCAGTCGACCGACTCGAGCAGCTCGTCGTCGATGTCGAAGTTCGCCCACACGTTCTGCACGTCGTCGAGGTCCTCGAGGGCGTCCACGAGCTTGATGATCTTGCGGGCGGGCTCCTCGTCCTCGACCGGCACCGAGACGACGGGCATCCAGACGATGTCGGCGGACTCGACGGCGTACCCGGCCTCCTGGACGGCGGACCGGACCGCGTGCAGGGCCGACGCGTCGCTGACGACCTCGAACGCGTCGTCCGTCGTGGTGACCTCGTCGGCTCCGGCGTCGAGCACCGCCAGCAGCACGTCGTCCTCGGTGAGGTCCGCGGTGCGGCCGACCTGCACGACGCCCTTGCGGTGGAAGAGGTAGGAGACCGACCCCGGGTCCGCGACCGTCCCGCCGTTGCGGGTGATGGCCACGCGCACGTCGGAGGCGGCGCGGTTGCGGTTGTCCGTCAGGCACTCGACGAGGATCGCCACACCGGCGGGCCCGTAGGCCTCGTAGGTGATCTCCTCGTAGCTGACGGCGTCCCCGAGCTCGCCGGAGCCGCGCTTCACGGCGCGGTCGATGTTGTCGTTCGGGACGGAGTTCGACTTCGCCTTGGCGATCGCGTCGGCCAGCGTCGGGTTGCCGGCGGGGTCACCGCCACCGGTCCGGGCGGCCACCTCGATGGTCTTGATCAGCTTCGCGAAGAGCTTGCCCCGCTTGGCGTCGATCGCCGCCTTCTTGTGCTTGGTCGTCGCCCACTTGGAGTGGCCGCTCACCGTGTCTCCCTACGATCGTTGCGTCCAGACCGCCGATGGTAGCCGCGGTCAGCCCGTCGCTTCAGTGCCGGCGAGGGTGCCGGTGCCGGATTCCGCGCGCTCCCCGGTGATCATGCCGACGAACAGCTGGTGGACCCGCAGGTCCGGTGACAGCTCCGGATGGAAGCTGCTCGCCAGCACGGCCCCCTGCCGCACCATGACCGGCCGCGCGGCCGCCGGGTCGCCGTCGGCGCCCGGCGGCAGCACGCTCGCCAGCACCTGGACGTCCTCGCCGTGCGCATCCACCCACGGGGCTCGGATGAACACCGCGTGCAGCGAGGCCTCGAGACCGACGACGGGAAGGTCAGCCTCGAAGCTGTCGACCTGCCGGCCGAAAGCGTTGCGCCGGACGACGATGTCCAGCGCACCGAGGGCGGGCTGGTCGGGGCGGCCGTCGAGGATCTGGCGGGACAGCAGCACCATCCCGGCGCAGGAGCCGAACGTCGGCAGGCCCCCGCGGACGGCGTCCGCCAGGGGCTCCAGCAGCCCCGACACGCGTAGCAGCCGCCCCATGGCGGTGGATTCCCCCCCGGGGACGATCAGTCCGTCGAGCCCCGTCAGTTCCGCGGGGCGCCGCACGGACACGGGGTCGGCGCCGACCGCCAGAAGCGCGCGGACGTGCTCCCGGACGTCGCCCTGCAACGCCAGGACACCCACGCGGGGGCCTTCCCCGGACGCTGCTCCGGGCAGCCCGTGCAGCAGGCGGACGGACGCCTCGCCGGTCCCGCCGGCCGCCTCGGCGCGGGGGCTCACCAGCCGCGGGTGGCGAGCCGGTGGTCCACCGGGAGCTGCTCGACGTTGATGCCGACCATGGCCTCCCCGAGGCCGCGGCTGACCTTCGCGACGATGGCGGGGTCGTCGGCGAACGTCGTCGCCTCCACGATCGCGCGGGCCCGCGCGGCGGGGTTGCCCGACTTGAAGATGCCCGAGCCGACGAACACGCCGTCGGCGCCCAGCTGCATCATCATCGCGGCGTCGGCGGGCGTGGCGATGCCGCCGGCGGTGAACAGCACGACCGGCAGCGTCCCGGCGCGGGCGATCTCGACGACGAGCTCGTAGGGGGCCTGCAGCTCCTTCGCCGCGACGTACAGCTCCTCCTCGGGCAGCGTGGTGAGCCGCTTGATCTCCGCCCGGATGGTCCGCATGTGCGTGACGGCGTTCGACACGTCCCCGGTCCCCGCCTCGCCCTTGCTGCGGATCATGGCGGCACCCTCGGTGATGCGCCGCAGTGCCTCGCCCAGGTTCGTCGCGCCGCAGACGAAGGGGGTGGTGAAGGCCCACTTGTCGATGTGGTGCGCGTAGTCCGCCGGGGTGAGCACCTCGGACTCGTCGATGTAGTCGACGCCCAGCGACTGGAGCACCTGCGCCTCGGCGAAGTGACCGATGCGGGCCTTCGCCATCACCGGGATCGACACGGCGGCGATGATGCCGTCGATCATGTCCGGGTCGGACATGCGGGCCACGCCGCCCTGCGCGCGGATGTCGGCCGGGACCCGCTCGAGGGCCATGACCGCGACGGCGCCGGCGTCCTCGGCGATCTTCGCCTGCTCGGGCGTGACCACGTCCATGATCACGCCGCCCTTGAGCATCTCCGCCATGCCGCGCTTCACGAGGCGGCTGCCGGTGACGGGGCCGCCCGGCGCGGGGGCCGTGGCCGCGGTGGGCTCGAGGGTGGCGGGGGTGGGCACGGTGGGCACGGTGGACCTCTCGGGGGGCTGGGCTGCGGGTGGCCGTACGGCGGGCAGCCAGGGCTGGCCGCGGGCGCGGCCCGGTGCCCCCCTATCCTACGGCGCTCTCGGTCCCCGCTCCCCCGCCCAGTGCCGCCGCTACGGCGGGCGTGACCGGGGGCACAGCCGTGTCGTCGATGTCGAAGTACCGCGGCAGCGCGGCGGACCCCGCCAGTCGCAGCGACCGGACCACCGGATGGGCGCGCAGCGCCCGGCAGTCGCGCACCGCGTCGGTGTCGAACTGCCGGGCGACGCCGACGCGGGTACTGGCCCGCTCCAGCTCGAGCAGGAGCTCGACGGTCGGCCGGGCGAGCGCCGCGCGGGGCAGTGCGGCCGCACCGCCCGCGTCGGCGACCGCGGCGAAGGCCGCGCGCAGCCCGCGGGAGAGCCGGTTCTCGGCCGGCTCCCGCGCCGCCGTCGGCGTGGTGAGCGCGGCGGCCGCGGCCGCGGCGACCTCGGCGGTCACGGTTCCGGGGAGCAGCGCCGCCACATCCGGCGCGGTCGCGAGCGCCCGCGCGGCCGCGGCCCGGCGGACGAGCTGCACGTCGAGCGAGGCGCGCGCCAGGTCGCAGCGGACGTGCAGGCGGTCCAGGCGCCCGGCCAGCCAGGTGATGTAGCTGGCGACCAGGACGACGACCGCCACGACGACGATGAGTGCGGTCACGGGGACCCGCCGAGCGCCCGTGCCGGGTGGAAGCCCGCGGCGGTGTCCGCACCCAGGGTCGGGTCGAGGCCGACCGGCGGGCCGGCGCCGACCACCGTCTCGTAGACCTCCACGACCCGCGCCGCGACCGCCGGCCAGTCGTACGCCGTGACGGCGATCCGGGCGGCGTCCACCAGCCGGGCACGTTCCGCCCGGTCGACCAGCAGGGCGCAGACGGCCGCGGCGAGCGCCGCCGCGTTCCCCGGCGGGAACAGCCGGCCGAGCCGGCCGTCGCCGAGGACGCGGCGGAAGGCCTCGATGTCGCTGGCGACGACAGCCGTCCCGGCGGCCATCGCCTCGAGCAGCACGATCCCGAACGACTCCTGGCCCGTGTGCGGGGCGACGTACACGTCGGCGGCCGCGTACAGGGCGCGCTTCGTCGCCTCGTCGACCATCCCCAGCAGGCGCACCGCCGGGCGCAGCCACGGGGGCAGCGCCGCGGCGACCTCCTCGACGTCGCCCGGCCCCGCCACCCACACCGTCGCGTCCGGCACGTGCGCGACGATCGCGGGCAGGGCCTCCAGCAGGACCTGCAGCCCCTTGCGCGGCTCGTCGATGCGCCCCACGAAGGCGATGAGGGGGCCCGCCGGGCGGTCCGGGAGCGGCCCCGCCTGCGCGTACGCGGCGACGTCCACCCCGTTCGGGATGACGACGGGGGTCGAGCCGGTGTGTTCGACCACCGTCCGCCGGGCGGCGTCGGAGACGGCGATCCGCCCGGTCACCTTCTCCAGCGCGGGCACCAGCAGCGGCTGCAGCGTCGCCAGCAGCCGGGACCGCGGGTTGAACGTGTGGAAGGTCGCCACGACCGGACCGGCGGCGAAGTAGCAGGCCAGCAGGCTGAGCGAGGGAGCGCTCGGCTCGTGCGCGTGCAGCACGTCGAAGCGGCCGTCCTTCAGCCACCGGCGCACGCGCGCCGCGCTCAACGGCCCGAGCAGCAAGCGGGCCACCGAACCGTTGTAGGGAACCGGGACCGCCCGCCCGGCGCCCACGGCGTACGGCGGCAGCGACGCCTCGTCGTCGACGGGCGTGAGGACCTCCACCTCGTGGCCGAGGTCGAGCAGTGCCACGGCGAGGTCCCGGCAGTGCGCCTGCACGCCGCCGGGGACGTCCCACGTGTACGGGCACACCATGCCGACCCTCATGCCGGTGCGGCCTCGCGTTCCGCGGTCCACAGCCGGGCGAGCATGTGCCAGTCCTCGGGGTGCGCGGCGATGCCGTCCGGCCCGGTGGCGAAGGCGTCGGCCAGCGCCTGCGTGAGGGCGTCGACGGTGGTGCCGGCGGGCGCCCCGGGGCCGCCGTAGACGGGCGGGTGGACGCCGGCCAGCATCGTGCGCGGGGTCAGGTAGGGGCAGGTGACGGGCAGCAGCGTGGCGCCCGTCCGCAGCGCGAGGGCGGCCGGCCCCGCGGCCATCCGCGCCGGGCGGCCGAAGAAGGAGACCTCGACGCCGCGGGCGCTCATGTCCCGGTCGGCCAGGAGGCAGATCACCCCGCCGGCGCGCAGCCGCTCCTCGAGCACGGCCATGGGCGGCGCGGCGTTCCCGGTGAGGGGCAGGACCTCCATGCCCAGGCCGGATCGGAACGCGACGAAGCGATCGAACAGCTCCGCCGGCTCCAGCCGCTCGGCAACGGTCGTGAACGGGTAGCCGCGCCGGGCGAGGAAGGCACCCGCCAGGTCCCAGTTGCCCATGTGCGGGAGGGCGAGGATGACGCCGCGGCCCCGCGCGACGCCCTGCTCGATGTGGTGGAAGGCGGGCGCCTGGACCCGCTCGAGCACGGCGTCACCGCTGAGCTCGCTGAGCGTGAACACCTCGCGCCAGTAGCGGGCGTAGCTGCGCATCCCGGCGCGGACCAGCGCGTCCAGCTCCTCGGGTGTGGCGTTCGGCCGGACGGTGGCGAGGTTCTGCCGCAGCCGGCTCGTGCCGCGCCCGCCGCGGCGGGCGGCGGCGTCGGCGCCCAGGTCGAAGGCGCGCGCCACCACCGGCTCGGGCAGCCGGCGCACGGCGGCCCAGGCGGCGGCGTACGCGGCACCGGTCGCCGCCGTCCGAAGCCGGCGCCGAGAGGGTCTGCCCACGTCAGCCGGTCGCCGCGCCGGGACCGTCCGCGGTCCGTGAGTCGGCCCGGTCCGAACGGTCGGTCGGGCGGTCGTCGGCGACGGTGGGCCGACGGCGCGGCCGGGCCACGAGCCGCGTGCGGCCCCGCGGGCGGGCGGCGACCCGACCGGTCATCCGCGCGGTGCGGGGGCGCATCGGGCGGCGCCGGGCCCGGATGCCGCCGACCTTCGCGGCCTGTCGGCGCACCTCGACGAGGCGTTGCCCGACCGTGAGGACGGTGGCGCCCGCGAGGAACCACAGCGCGCCCTGCAGCAGCCAGGGCCAGTGGAAGAGCCCCGCCAGGCCGGCGCACGCCAGCACGATGATCAGCCGCTCGGCGCGCTCCGCGAACCCGACGTTCGCGGAGAGCCCGAGGGACTCCGCGCGGGCCTTGATGTAGCTGGTGACGCTGCCCGCCGCCAGGCACAGCAGCGCCAGCCCGGCGTACAGCCGGCTGTGACCGCCGCCCGCGTACCAGAGCACGAGCGACCCGAAGACCGCCGCGTCCCCGATGCGGTCCAGCGTGGAGTCGAGGAAGGCGCCCCAGACGCTCGACGCCTCGGTCTGCCGGGCGATCGCCCCGTCCAGCGTGTCGCTGAAGACGAAGGCGACGATGACGAGCGTCCCGACGAGGAAGTGGCCGCGCGGGTAGAAGGCGAGCGCCGCACCCGCCACGCCGACGGTGCCGATGATGGTGATGACGTCGGGCGACACCCCGGCGCGGGCCAGTCGGGCGGCCACGGGGGTGACCACCTTCCCCACGGCTCCGCGGGCGTGGAGGCTCAGCATGACGTCCCTCGCATCTCGACTGCCGCCGGCGGCGCCCGGTGCGGGCGTTGCTGTTGGGCGCGGCCGTGCCAGCGTAACGGTGCGGGTCCGCGCAGGCAGCGACCGCCGCCCGCCGTGCGGCGCGCCGCACGGCCGCCCCTCAGCGGGTCACTGACGACCGGGCAGGTCCTCGCCGGGGGCGGACGCGTTGCCGACGGGCTGCAGCCGGCGCTCCCGGATGTCCGCGACGATCTCCGCCACGGCCTCGCCGACCGGGACGCCGTTCTTCTGGCTGCCGTCGCGGTAGCGGAAGGAAACCGCGCCGGCCGAGGCATCGTCGTCGCCCGCGATGAGCATGAACGGAACCTTGCTCTTCTGGGCGTTGCGGATCTTCTTGGGGAACCGTTCGTCGGAGAGGTCCACCTCCACCCGCACGCCCTGCTCGCGCAGCTGCGCCGCCACGTCCTGCAGGTAGGAGTCGTGGTGGGAGTGCACGGGGATGGCCACGACCTGCACGGGCGCGAGCCAGGCCGGCCACGCGCCGGCGTAGTGCTCCAGGAGCACGCCGAAGAAGCGCTCGATCGAGCCGAACAGCGCGCGGTGGATCATGACCGGCCGCTGCCGGCTGCCGTCGGCGGCCGTGTACTCGAGTTCGAACCGCTGGGGCAGGTTGAAGTCGAGCTGGATGGTCGACATCTGCCAGGTCCGGCCGATCGCGTCGCGCGCCTGCACGCTGATCTTCGGGCCGTAGAAGGCGGCGCCGCCCGGGTCCGGCACGAGCTCCAGCCCGCTGGCCGCAGCGACCTCGGCGAGCGTCGCAGTGGCCTCGTCCCAGTCCTCGTCGCTGCCGACGTACTTCTCCGGGTCCTTGGTGGACAGCTCCAGGTAGAAGTCCTCGAGGCCGTAGTCGCGGAGCAGGTCCAGCACGAACGTGAGCAGCGACGTGAGTTCGTCGCGCATCTGGTCACGGGTGCAGTAGATGTGCGCGTCGTCCTGGGTCAGCCCGCGGACGCGCGTGAGGCCGTGCACGACGCCGGACTTCTCGTACCGGTAGACCGTGCCGAACTCGAAGAGCCGCAGCGGCAGCTCGCGGTAGGACCGCCCCCGCGACCGGAAGATCAGGTTGTGGAAGGGGCAGTTCATCGGCTTGAGGTAGTAGTCGGTCCCCTCGCCGTCCGGGCCGCCCTCCTCCAGGTGCATGGGGGGGTACATGCCGTCGCGGTACCAGTCGAGGTGGCCGCTCACCTCGAACAGGGTGCCCTTGGTGATGTGCGGCGTGTTCACGAAGGAGTAGCCGTTCCGCGCGTGCTGCTGCCGGCTGTAGTTCTCGAGTTCCTGCCGGATGGTGCCGCCCTTCGGGTGGAACACCGGCAGCCCGGACCCGATCTCCTCGGGGAAGCTGAACAGGTCCAGCTCGGCCCCCAGCCGGCGGTGGTCACGCCGCTCGGCCTCCTCGAGCAGCCGCAGGTGCTCCTTGAGGGCGTCCCGCGACTCCCACGCGGTGCCGTAGATGCGCTGCAGCTGCGGGTTCTTCTCGCTGCCCCGCCAGTAGGCGGCAGCGGTCCGCATGAGCTTGAAGGCGGGGATGTCGCGCGTGGTCGGCAGGTGCGGACCCCGGCACAGGTCGGTCCAGACCACCGCGTCGCCGACGACGTTGTCGTACATGGTCAGCTCGCCGGCCCCGACCTCGACCGATGCTCCCTCGGCAGCCTCCTCGGCGGAGCCGCCCTTGAGCTCGATCAGCTCGAGCTTGAACGGCTCGTCCGCCAGCTCGGCGCGGGCCTCGTCGTCCGTGACCGGCCGGCGGCGGAACCGCTGCCGCTGCCGGACGATGTCGGACATCTTCTTCTCGAGGGCCGTCAGGTCCTCGGGCGTGAACGGCCGCTCCGGCAGGAAGTCGTAGTAGAAGCCGTCCCGCACCGGCGGGCCGATGCCCAGCCGCGTGCCCGGGAAGAGGTCCTGCACCGCCTGCGCGAGCACGTGCGCCGCCGAGTGCCGGATCACCGCGCGCCCCTCGGCGGAGGCCTTCGGCACCGACTCGAGCACGTCGCCGTCCTCGACGACGTAGGCCAGGTCGACGAGCCGCTCGCCGCCCACCCGCGCCACCACGGTGTCCTTGATGCCGAAGGCGGCCAGGACCTCGCCGGCGGACTGGCCGGCGGGGGCGACGTGCGGCTGCCCGTCGACGGTGACCCTGATGTCGGACACGAGCTCGGACACGGAGGTTGCTCCCGGAGGGGGATCGGAGGACGGAGCGCCGGCGGGGCCGGCAGGGGGTTCGGCTGCGAGTCTAGGAGCGCTCGCCGCGCCGCCGGCCGAGGAAGCGCCCGAACCGCGTGAGTGCCTCGCTGAGCACCTCGACGCCCGGCAGCGTGACGATCCGCAGGTGGTCCGGCGTGGGCCAGTTGAAGCCGGTCCCCTGCGTCAGCAGCAGCTTCTCCTCGTGCAGCAGGTCGAGCACCAGCTTCTCGTCGTCGTCCACCGGATAGACGTCGGGGTCGAGCCGGGGGAAGACGTACAGCGCGCCCTTCGGCGTCGTACAGCTGACCCCCGGGATGTCGTTCAGCATCCGCACGGCGAGGTCCCGCTGCGCCCGGAGCCGGCCACCGGGCGCGACCAGCCCCTCGATGCTCTGCCGGCCACCGAGGGCGGTCTGGATGGCGTACTGCGCCGGCACGTTGGCGCACAGCCGCATGGATGCCAGCAGGGTCAGCCCCTCGCGGTAGCTGCGGCTGCCGACCTTCGGCCCGGACATCACGAGCCACCCGGAGCGGAAGCCGGCCACGCGGTAGGCCTTGGACAGCCCGCTGAACGTCAGGCAGACGACGTCGGGGTCGAGCGACGCCGTGATGGTGTGCTGCGCGTCGTCGTAGAGGATCTTCTCGTAGATCTCGTCGCTGAAAACGATGAGCCCGTGGCGCTTCGCGAGCTCCACGACGCCCCGGACCACCTCGCGGGGGTACACCGCGCCGGTCGGGTTGTTCGGGTTGATGAGGACCACGGCGCGCGTGCGGTCGGTGATCTTGGCGGCGAGGTCGTCGAGGTCGGGCGCCCAGTCGGCCTGCTCGTCGCACAGGTAGTGGACCGCCTTGCCGCCCGCGAGCGTGACCGTCGCGGTCCAGAGCGGGTAGTCCGGAGCCGGGACGAGTACCTCGTCGCCGTTGTCCAGCAGCGCCTGGGTGGCCATGGAGATCAGCTCGCTGACGCCGTTGCCCAGCCAGACGTCGTCGACCGTCACGTCCGCGACGCCCCGCGTCTCGTAGTGCTGCACGACAGCCCGCCGGGCGGAGAGCAGGCCCTTCGAGTCGCTGTAGCCCTGCGCCTGCGGCAGGTACCGGATCATGTCGGTGAGGATCTCGTCGGGGGCCTCGAAGCCGAACGGCGCCGGGTTGCCGATGTTGAGCTTGATGACCCGGTGGCCCTCGTCCTCCAGCCGCGTGGCTGCCTCGAGCACCGGCCCCCGGATGTCGTAGAGAACTCCGGCGAGCTTCGATGACTGGCGTATGTCCACGATGTCGACCCTACCGAGCCGGCCGGCCGGGCTCCCGTGGTTTTCCCGGCGGCGCCCCGGAGCGGCGGCGCGGGCGGCTGTCGAGCCGAGTGGCTGACGCTGGTGGTGGGCGATACTGGGATCGAACCAGTGACCCCTGCCGTGTGAAGGCAGTGCTCTCCCGCTGAGCTAATCGCCCGGAGCTGGTGCCCGGAGTGCGCCCCCGCGGGCCCCCGGTCCTCCGGTGGGTCGCGGTGCGAACGCTGGGGAACTGTAGCGCAGGACGCGGCGCACCCCGGCCGCCGGGTACGGGGCCAAGTTCGGCCTGCAGGTGGTTCGGACGACGGAATGGGGAACACCGGCCCATACGGGGCGTCACGGAGGCGTCACCGTCGCCCCCGCTGGAGGAGCCCGATGTCCGTTGCGCCCGCCGTCGTCACCGCCGACCTCGCGCTGCGCCTGGTGGTCCCCGGGTCCTCTTCGCTCCCGGTCGCCTGCACCCTGGTCTACGACCCGGTCGACCCGTACGCGGTGCGCGTGGGCTTCCGCACCGGTGGCAGCGAGGTCGTCGAGTGGACGTTCGCCCGGCAGCTGCTCTCGGACGGCGTGCAGGGCCCGAGCGGCGAGGGTGACGTCCGCGTCTGGCCGAAGGACGGCCCCGGCTCCGTGCTGGTGTGCCTGTCGCTCTGCTCGCCGAGCGGCCACGCGCTGTTCGAGGTGCCCCTGCCCGAGCTGGTCGAGTTCCTGACGCGCAGCTACCACGCGGTGCCGACGGGCGAGGAGAGCAGCCGGGTCGATCTGGACGTCGAGCTGGCGCTGCTCATGTGGACCGGCGCCGAGTAGCCGGACGCAACCCCGATGGGGGCCGCGGGTGCCGTGCCGCACCCCCGCTTGGACCTGACCCACCCGGGTCGTGTAGCTTCTCTTCCTGTCGCCGACTTCGGTCGGCGGGCACGCGGACGTAGCGCAGCTGGTAGCGCATCACCTTGCCAAGGTGAGGGTCGCGGGTTCGAATCCCGTCGTCCGCTCCCCGCACACCGTTCGCACGGGGTGCTGGAAGCTCCGGCGCTTGCGTCAGACTTCCGGGTCCGGCGGAGTGGCCGAGTGGCTTAGGCAAGGGCCTGCAAAGCCCTGTACGCGGGTTCGATTCCCGCCTCCGCCTCGCACGGACCGGCTCCGCCGGCGCACAACTGAACACGGGCGATTAGCTCAGAGGGAGAGCACTTCCTTGACACGGAAGGGGTCACAGGTTCAATTCCTGTATCGCCCACGCAGCGCAGCGGCCCGTGGCCGCGCGCACGTAAGCCCGTAAGCACAACGACGAACGCACCCCAGGCTCATGCCGGGGTGCGTTCGTCGTAGGGGCCCCTGGTGCGGGGGGCGTTCCGCCGCCCGAGGGCGGCGGCGTACCCCCGCCGGCCGGTGGCGCCCCCCTAGGGGCGGCCGGCCGGACTCCTTGAGCGCTAGGCGCATTCCTTGCAGAGCAGCGCCTTCTCGTCGGCGAGCTGGCTGCGGTGGTGGACCAGGAAGCAGGACGAGCAGGTGAACTCGTCCGCCTGGCGGGGCAGCACCCGGACGCTGAGCTCCTCGTCGGCGAGGTCGGCGCCGGGCAGGTCGAGCTCTGCCTCGAACGGGTCGGCCTCGTCGCCGAGATCGGCCGCGGCCTCGGCCCGGCGGGCCTTGAGGGCCTCGAGGCTCTGCTCGGTGGTCTCGTCTTCGTCCTTGGTGCGTGGTGTGTCGTAGTCGGTGGCCATGGCGATCTCCTGGGCGTCTTCGGGGCCTGGTGTTCAGCGCGCAGGACAGAACGCCGAATCCGGCCAACTTGTGCCCGGTAGGGGCCGGGCAGAGCTGGGTGATGTCCATCACGTCCTGCGGGCCCTTGGGATACTCCGGGGCTCAGCCGGTGCGCCGCAGGGTGGTGACGGGGATCCCGTCCCCGCCCCGCCGCAACGGCTCCAGTTCGTCGTCCCAGTCGAGTCCCAGAAGGGCGCGCAGTCCGTGCTGCACGGTCGGCTCTCCCCCACGTACCGCCCCCGCAGCGGTGGCAGCTGCGGCCAGCAAGCTGAGCAGCTGACCCTCGCGGACGACGATGTCACCGTTCGCGGAGAGGTCGGCGCGGTGGAGGCCGAGGCCGGGAGCATAGCTGTACCGCTCCCCGTCCGTACCCGGACCGGCCTGTTCGGTCACCTCGAACCGGGCAGTGGTCAGTCGGCGCAGGGTGGAGGCGAGCCGACCGGCCGTCCCGGCGGGTCCCTGCCACTCGCAGCGGGAGGTCACGCTGCCGGGCAGTGCCGGCTGGGGGCTCCACCGCAGATCCGCCCGACGGCCGAGCACCTCGGCGAGGGCGAACTGGGCGTGCGGGCACAGCGCGGGAGCGCACGCGAGCACGACAAGGGTCCCGGTCACCTGGTGACCGGGACGACCGACAGCAGCAACCACGTGGACCTCCGGTGCGAGGGGCGCCTTCCCCGACGGCCTCACCCGGTGCGATCCGATCGCTGGTGGCCCATGCTGCACGAATCCCCCCCGAGCGGCAAGGGTGGTCACCCGCGGGGTGGCCCGTTGCCCGCGCGACCGGGACAGGGAACGTTTGACGTGCCCGCCGATCCGGGGACGGCACTGCGATGCCGTCCCCGTCCAGCTCATCAGGAGGCTTCGTGCAGCAGTGGCCCGGTTCGCCCTACCCCTTGGGCGCCACCTACGACGGCGCAGGCACGAACTTCGCCCTTTTCTCCGAGGTCGCGACCCGCGTGGACCTCTGCCTGTTCGACGACGACGGCGAGGAGCGCGCGGTCGCGCTCACCGAGAACGACGCCAACGTCTGGCACGCCTTCCTGCCGGGGGTGCAGCCCGGACAGCGGTACGGCTACCGCGTGCACGGCCCGTACGACCCCGCGCAGGGGCTGCGGTGCAACCCCGCCAAGCTGCTGCTCGACCCGTACGCCAAGGCCGTCGAGGGCGAGGTCGACTGGTCGGAGGCGTGCTTCTCCTACCGCTTCGACGACCCCACCGCGTTCAACGACGACGACTCGGCGCCCCACATGCCGAAGAGCGTGGTCACCACGCCCTTCTTCGACTGGGCGAACGACCGGCCCCCGCACCGGCCGTACCACGAGACCGTGATCTACGAGGCCCACGTCAAGGGGCTCACCGAGACGCACCCGGGGATCCCGGAGGAGCTGCGCGGCACCTACGCGGCCGTCGCGCACCCCAAGATGATCGAGCACTACCGGCGCATCGGCGTGACCGCCGTGGAGCTCATGCCCGTCCACCAGTTCGTGCACGACAGCACGCTGTACGACAAGGGCCTGCGCAACTACTGGGGCTACAACACGATCGGCTTCTTCGCGCCCCACAACGACTACTCGTCCGTCGGCAGCCGCGGGCAGCAGGTCCAGGAGTTCAAGGGGATGGTGAAGTCCCTGCACGAGGCGGGCATCGAGGTGATCCTCGACGTGGTCTACAACCACACCGCCGAGGGCAACCACAACGGCCCGACGCTGTCCTTCCGCGGGATCGACAACCAGACGTACTACAAGCTGGTCGAGGGCGACGAGCAGTACTACATGGACTTCACCGGCACCGGGAACACCCTCAACGTCCGGACGCCGCAGTCCCTGCAGCTGATCATGGATTCGCTGCGCTACTGGGTCACCGAGATGCACGTCGACGGGTTCCGCTTCGACCTCGCCTCCGCCCTGGCCCGCGAGCTGCACGCCGTCGACCGGCTGGCCACCTTCTTCGACCTCGTCCACCAGGACCCGGTGGTCAGCCAGGTGAAGCTCATCGCCGAGCCGTGGGACGTCGGCGAGGGCGGCTACCAGGTGGGCAACTTCCCGGCGCTGTGGACGGAGTGGAACGGCAAGTACCGCGACACCGTCCGTGACTTCTGGCGCGGTGAGGACGCCACCGTCGGCGAGTTCGCCAGCCGGCTCACCGGCTCGGCCGACCTCTACCAGCACTCCGGCCGGCGCCCGGTCGCGAGCATCAACTTCGTCACCGCGCACGACGGGTTCACCCTCGACGACCTGGTCTCCTACAACGAGA
>JAOPWU010000206.1 GCA_025965515.1 Mycobacterium sp. | reverse complement strand
TGGCACTGACTTTGGTACGCTGTTGAGTTCTCAAGGAGCAAGCGCACACCAGAACCCGACCCTGCGGCCGTTCCCGGGGCAACTCGCCTAACTTACCGCAACTGCCGCGACGCGGTCAAATCGGGGCCAGGCCCTGATCATTCTGCGAGCGATTGTCGCGACCTTCCGGGTGTCACCACCGGGAGGCGCTTCGCAGACCGGCCTGTCGCTCGAGGCGTCCGTCCGGTGTCCTGCTGGCGAAGGAGAACGTTAGCTGGTCGCCCGGACACCGTCAAATCGGGTGTCCGGACCCCGCTCAGGTCCGGCCGGCGCTCCCCCGGACCGGTCTCGTCAGGCCGTACGGACCACCCCGGCCACGTGCTGGCGCCCACGCCGGAGCACCAGGAACCGGCCGTGGAGCAGGTCGTCCTCGCCGGGGACCGCAGCCTCGTCCGCGACCTTGCGGTTGTTCAGGTACGCCCCGCCCTCCTTGATGGTGCGGCGGGCGGCGGAGCGGCTGTCGACGAGCCCCACGTCCGCCATCAGCTGGGCGATCGGCGGCAGCGGCCCCGGGCCCACCTCCAGCCGCGGCGTCTCGGCCAGCGCGGCCTCCAGCGTCGCGAGCTCGAGGTCTTCCAGCGCGGACCGGCCGAACAGGGCCGTCGCGGCGGCCTTGGCGCGTTCCGTCTCGGCCGGCCCGTGGACCAGCGTCGTCAGGTCGTCCGCCAGGACCCGCTGGGCCTCCCGCGCGGCCGGCCGCTCCCGGGTGGCCGCCTCCAGCGCGGCGATCTCCTCGCGGGTGCGCTCGGTGAACACCCGCAGGTACCCGACGACGTCGCGATCGTCGGCCCGCAGCCAGAACTGGTGGAACGCGTAGGGGCTGGTGAGCTTGGGGTCCAACCAGACGGTGCCGCTCTCCGTCTTCCCGAACTTCGTCCCGTCCGCCTTGGTGATGAGCGGCGTCGCCAGCGCGTGCACGGACTGCCCGGTCTCCCGGTGGACCAGGTCGATGCCGGCGGTGAAGTTCCCCCACTGGTCGCTGCCGCCGAGCTGCAGGATGCAGCCGTGCCGGCCGTACAGCTCGAGGAAGTCCATCGCCTGCAGGATCTGGTAGCTGAACTCCGTGTAGGAGATCCCCGCGTCCGAGTTCAACCGGGCGCTGACGGCCTCCTTGGCCAGCATCCGGTTGACCCGGAAGTGCTTGCCGATGTCCCGCAGGAAGTCGACCGCGGACAGCGGCGCGGTCCAGTCCAGGTTGTTCACCATGACCGCCGCCTGGGGTCCGTCGAAGACCAGGTACCGCTCGATCTGGCCCCGGATGCGCTCCACCCAACCCCGCACGACCTCGGGGGCGTTGAGGGTTCGCTCCGCCGTCGGCTTGGGGTCGCCGATGAGGCCGGTCGCGCCACCCACGAGCGCGATCGGCCGGTGACCGCCCTGTTGCAGCCGCCGCATGGTCAGCAGCTGCACCAGGTTCCCGACGTGCAGGCTCTGCGCGGTGGGGTCGAACCCGCAGTAGTAGGTGATCGGGCCGGCCTTCATCGCCGCCCGCAGGGCGTCGGGGTCGGTGCTCTGCGAGATCAGGCCCCGCCAGGTCAGCTCATCGAGGATTGCGTCGCTCACGTCGTCGATCCTCCCGCATGCCCCACCGGCCGCTGCGCGCCACGTCGGGGGCGCGCCACCGCGGGTCGGTACACGGACACCGCCGGGCAGTCGCGCACCCAGAACCGCCAGGGGGTGGGCGCCCCGTCGCCGGCCACGCCGACCCGGGGTCCGGTGGCGATCCGGTCAGCCGGCACCGGCTCCCCCGGCAGCATGCGCAGCCCGCTGTCGGGCACGCACAGGTCGGTCCCGTCCCAGCTGCGGTCGATGCCCAGTGCCTGGGTGAGGCGGGCGGGGCCGCGGGCGAGGTCCCGGGGCGTGGAGCGGGGCCGCCGCTCCCGCACCGCCCCCTCGCCCGCGGTGACCACCGCGGCGCGGAGCAGCACGGCGGACGCCCGCCCCTCCTGCCCGGTCACCACGTTGACGCAGTGGTGCATCCCGTACGTGAAGTAGACGTACGCGTGCCCCGCGGGGCCGAACATGACGGCGTTACGCGCCGTGCGGCCGCGGAACGCGTGCGAGCCCGGGTCGACCTGCCCGGCGTACGCCTCCACCTCCACCAGCCGCAGCCGGACGGGCCGCCCACCGGCGGTCGACTCGATCTCCCGGCCGAGCAGGTCGGGCGCCACCTCCAGCACGTCCCGGGCGAAGAACTCCCGGGGCAGCACCTGGAGCGGCGCGGTACCGGTCACGCGCCCGACGACGCCCAGGCCCGCTGCGCCACCAGCTGCTCGCGGACTTCCGCCAGCTGCTCCGTCACGCGGGCCGGGGCCGTCCCGCCGCGCGCCGACCGGGACGCCAGCGCGCCGGTCACCGTCAGCACGTCCCGGACCTCGGGCGTCAGGTGGGGACTGACGTCGGCGAGGTCCTCGGCGGCCAGGTCCTCCAGCTCGCAGTCGCGGGCAAGGCAGAGCACCACGAGTCGGCCCACGATCTCGTGCGCGTCGCGGAACGGGACGCCCTGCCGGACGAGCCACTCCGCCACGTCGGTCGCCAGCGCGAAGCCGGTCGGCGCCGCCGCGGCGAGCCGGTCGGTCCGCACCGTCATGGTGGCGATCATCCCGGTCATCGCGGGGAGTACGAGCGCCAGCGTGTCGATGGCGTCGAAGACCGGCTCCTTGTCCTCCTGCAGATCCCGGTCGTAGGTGAGCGGGAGACCCTTGAGGGTGGCGAGGAATCCGGCCACATGCCCGATGAGGCGGCCGGCCTTGCCGCGGGCCAGCTCGGCCACGTCGGGGTTCTTCTTCTGCGGCATGATCGAACTGCCGGTGGCGAACCCGTCGTCCAGCTCCACCCAGCGGAACTCCTGCGTTGTCCAGAGGCACACCTCCTCGCCGAGGCGGGACAGGTGCACCCCGATCAGGGCGGCGGTGAACAGGAACTCGGCCACGAAGTCACGGTCGGACACGGCGTCCATCGAGTTCGCCGCCGACGAGGAGAAGCCGAGCTCCCGTGCGGTGGCCACCGGGTCCAGCGGCAGCGACGAGCCCGCCAGCGCACCGGCGCCCAGCGGCGACACCGCCGCCCGCACGTCCCAGTCCCGCAGCCGTGACACGTCCCGGCTGAGCGCCTGCACGTGCGCCAGCAGGTGGTGGGCGAACAGCACCGGCTGCGCGTGCTGCAGGTGGGTGAGACCCGGCGCGGGTGTGTAGAGGTGCTGCTCCGCCTGGTCCGCCAGCGCCTCGGACAGGTCGGCCACGGCGGCCGCCAGGTACCGGGCGTGGTCCCGCAGGTAGAGCCGCAGGTCGGTCGCGACCTGATCGTTGCGGCTGCGGCCGGCGCGCAGCTTGCCGCCCAGCGTCCCCAGCCGCTCCAGCAGCCCGCGCTCGAGCGCCGTGTGGACGTCCTCGTCCTCCGGCGTGGGCTTGAACCGACCGGCGGCGGCCGCGTCGTCCAGGTCGTCCAGCGCCGCGAGCAGCTGCGCGAGCTCCCGGTCGTCGAGCAGCCCCGCCCGGTGCAGGACGCGGGCATGGGCCCGCGAGGCGAGCAGGTCGTAGGGAGCGAGCCGCCAGTCGAAGTGGACGGACAGCGACAGCCGGGCGACGGCCTCGGCGGGGCCCCCGCCGAAGCGGGCGCCCCACAGCCGCATCCCCGGCTGCTCCGCCGGGGCAGCGGGATCAGACATCGCTGCGACCGGTCCGCAGGTCCCGCGTGGCGGCGATGCGGCTCGGCAGGCCCCAGAGCTCGACGAAGCCCTTCGCGAGGGTCTGGTCGAACGTGTCCTGCTCGTCGTAGGTGGCCAGCCCGAAGTCGTACAGGCTGACGTCGCTGCGCCGGCCCGTGACGACGGCCCGGCCGCCGTGCAGCCGCAGCCGGACGTCGCCCGTCACGTTGCGGGCCGCCTCGGCGAGGAACGAGTCCAGTGCCCGCTTCAGCGGGGAGAACCACAGCCCGTCGTAGACCAGCTCGGTCCAGCGCTGCTGGACGGTCCGCTTGAAGCGGGCGAGGTCCCGCTCCACGGTCATGTTCTCGAGCTCCTGGTGCGCGGCGATGAGCGCGAGCGCGCCCGGCGCCTCGTACACCTCACGGCTCTTGATGCCGATGAGGCGGTCCTCGACCATGTCGAGCCGGCCGACGCCCTGCGCGCCCGCCCGCCGGTTCAGTTCCTCGATGGCCTGCAGCGGCGAGACCGCGCGGCCGTCGAGCGCGGTCGGCACGCCGTCGACGAAGCTGATGACCACGTCGTCGGCCTCGCGCGGCACGGCCGGGTCCGCCGTGTAGGCGTAGACGTCCTCGATGGGCGCGTTCCACGGGTCCTCGAGGAAGCCCGTCTCCACCGCCCGGCCCCACAGGTTCTGATCGATCGAGTAGGGCGACTTCTTGTTCACGTCGATCGGCAGCGAGCGCTCCTCGGCGAAGGCGATCGCCTTGTCCCGGGTCATGCCGGAGTCCCGGACGGGCGCCAGCACCCGCAGGTCGGGGGCGAGCGCGCCGATGCCCACCTCGAAGCGGACCTGGTCGTTGCCCTTGCCGGTGCAGCCGTGCGCCACCGTGGAGGCGCCGGTGTCGCGGGCGGCCTTCACGAGGTGCTTCACGATCGCCGGGCGCGACAGCGCGGAGACCAGCGGGTAGCGGTCCATGTAGAGCGCGTTGGCGTGCAGCGCGGGGAGGCAGTACTCGGCCGCGAACTCGTCGCGGGCGTCGACGACGACGGCCTCGACGGCGCCGCAGGCCAGGGCGCGCTGCCGGATGGTCTCCAGGTCCTCGCCGCCCTGGCCGACGTCGGCCGCCACGGCGACGACCTCCGCCCCGGTCTCGGCGGCGATCCAGCCGATGGCGACGGAGGTGTCGAGGCCTCCGGAGTAGGCGAGTACGACGCGCTCGGTCACGGTGGTGATCTCCTCGGGTGGGGTGCGTCGGCGCAGGGCGCCGGGCGCCAGTCTGGCGGACGCGGGGTGGTCGGGGGGAGCGGAGGGTCGGCGGAGGTCAGGGACGGGGTCGTCGCGGGTCGGGCAGCGCCCGTTTCTCGGCGCGGGCGAGCAGCCGGTCGACCAGCGCGGCCGCGTCCGCCTCGGTGCGGCAGACCAGCAGCACGGTGTCGTCCCCTGCGACGGTACCGACGACGGGCGGGAGGCCCGACCGGTCCAGGGCGCTCGCCAGCAGCTGCGCCCCGCCGGGCGGGGTGCGCAGCACGCCCAGGTTGCCGGCGTGGTCCGCCCCGGTCAGCAGGTCCTCGGCGAGCCGACCGAGCCGGACCCCCAGGTCGTCGACCCGTTGCTCGGCCGTGGGCTCGCCGTCGGTGTCGGTGCGCCGCCGCCCGCCGGCACCCGTCTCGTCGAGCACGTAGACGCCACCATGTTTCACGGCCCCGAGCTCCTCCAGGTCGCGCGACAGGGTCGCCTGCGTGACCTCGACGCCGCGCCCGGCCAGCCGTTCGGAGAGCTCGGCCTGCGAGCGGACCTCGCCACCCAGCAGCAACTCGGCCACCAGGGCCTGCCGGGCCGCCTTGGTGAGCGGTCGGCGGGCCTGCTCCCCCTGCGTGCCGGTGCTCACGGGCGGGGCGGGGACGCGGCGCCCCCGCCGGACTCGGCGAGCAGGAAGGTGAGCAGCGCCTTCTGAGCGTGCAGCCGGTTCTCGGCCTGGTCGAACACCACGCTGTGCGGGCCGTCGATCACCCCGGCGGAGATCTCCTCGCCGCGGTGCGCCGGCAGGCAGTGCAGCACGAGGACGTCCTCGGCGGCGACCTCGACCGCCCGCTCGTCGAGCGCGAAGCCGGCGAAGTCCGCGACCCGCTGCTGCTGCTCCGCCTCCTGTCCCATCGAGGCCCAGACGTCGGTGTAGAGCACGTCGGCGCCCTTCGCGGCGGCGAGCGGGTCCGTCCCGACGGCGACCGAACCGCCGGTGCGCTCAGCCATCGCGTGCGCGCGGGCGACCATCGCGGCGTCGGGCTGGTAGTCGGCCGGGCTGGCCACCCGGACGTGCATGCCGGCCATCGCCCCGCCGAGGAGCAGCGAGTGCGCCATGTTGTTGCCGTCCCCCAGGTAGGTCAGCGTGGCGCCGCGGAGGTCGCCGCGGTGCTCGGTCACCGTCTGCAGGTCGGCGAGAACCTGGCACGGGTGCGCGAGGTCGGTCAGCGCGTTGACCACCGGCACCGAGGACGCGGCCGCCAGCGCGGTCAGGCGGTCCTGCCCGAACGTCCGCAGCACGATCGCGTGCACGAACCGGGACAGCACGCGGCCGGTGTCCGGCAGCGGCTCGCCCCGGCCCAGCTGGGTGGTCCCGGCGTCGATCATCAGCGGGTGGCCGCCGAGCTCGAAGACGCCCACCTCGAAGGAGATGCGGGTCCGGGTGCTGTTCTTCTCGAAGATGAGGGCGACGGACCGGCCCGCGAGCGGCGTCCCCGCTGCGGGGGTGCCCCGGTCGCGCTTGAGCCGGGCCGCCTCGGCCAGGACCTGGGCCTGCTCGGCAGGCGTCAGGTCGTCGTCCAGCAGGAAGTGCCTGGTCACGGGAGCTCCGGGGGAAGGCGCCGCAGGGCGGCGGGTGGGTACGGGATCGGTGGACCGGGCCGGCCGGTCAGGGGCCGCCGGTGACGCGTGCGACCTGCGCCAGCAGCTCGGCGACGGCGAACGGTTTGAGGAAGACGTTGCCGGGACCCAGCGCGCGGCGGAGCTCCGGGATGGACTCCTGCCGGCCGGTGATGACGATGACCGGCACGCCGGCCAGGCCCTCGTCGCCGCGCAGGGTCTCGAGCACCTGCAGGCCGCCGAGGTCCGGCATCATCATGTCGAGCAGGACCAGCGCGGGGCGTCGCTCGCGCAGCGCCACGAGCCCCGCCAGCCCGTCGCTGGCCGTCTGGACCACGTAGCCCTCGCTGGACAGCAGCGTCTCGATGAGGCTGCGGACGTTGGGGTCGTCCTCGACGACGAGGACGAGCGGGTGGACCTCCAGGTCGCTCACGCGGCACCCGCCGCCCCGGCCTCGTCGAGCAGCCCGGGGAGCGCGTCGCAGAACGCGTCGGCCTGCTCGGCGGTGAGGATCAGCGGCGGCGCCAGCCGCATGCGGTCGGGACCCGTCGCGTTCACCAGGAAGCCAGCCTCCCGGGCGGCGGCGACCACCTGCGGGGCGACCGGCCGGTGCAACCGGATGCCGCGCCAGAGACCACGCCCCGAGAGCTCCGCGATGCCGGGGTGCTCGCTGCCGGCGATGCGGCCCGCCAGCCGGGCGCCGACCGCGCGGACGGACGCGAGCAGGTCGTCGCCCTCGAGGGTGTCCAGCACGGCGAGGGCCGCGGCGCAGGACACCGGGTTGCCGCCGAAGGTGGAGCCGTGGTCGCCCGGCCGCAGCGCGGTGGCCGCGTCCCCGAAGCCGATGGCCGCGCCGATGGGCAGCCCCGCGCCCAGCCCCTTCGCGAGGGTGAGCACGTCGGGCCGCACGGCGAGGTCGGCGTTCTGGAACGCGAACCACTCCCCCGTGCGCCCGATGCCGCTCTGCACCTCGTCGAGGATCAGCAGCGCCCCCGCGTCGTCGCAGGCGGCGCGGATGGCGGCGAGGAATCCTGCAGGCGGCCCGATGACGCCCGCCTCGCCGAGCGTCGGCTCGACGATGACGGCGGCGGTCGCCGGGCCGACGGCGGCACGCAACTGTGCCTCGTCGCCCCACGGGACGTGCCGCACGCCGGGCACCAGCGGGGTGAACGGCTCCTGCTTGCCCGGCTGGCCCGTGACCGACAGCGCACCCATGGTCCGGCCGTGGAAGGCCCCGGTGAACGCGACGATCTCGTGCCGCGCGCCGCTCGGGTCGAGCGCGCGGGCGTGCCGGCGGGCCAGCTTGAGCGCGGCCTCGTTGGCCTCCGCCCCGGAGTTGCAGAAGAAGACGCGGGCGCCGACGGCCGGCTCCCCGAGCAGCCCCACGAGCCGCTCGGCCAGCGCCAGGCCCGGTCCGTGGGCGTAGAGGTTCGACGTGTGCGCCAGCCGCCCCACCTGCTCCGACACGGCCGCCACGACCGCCGGGTGGGCGTGACCGAGGACCGAGACGGCGATCCCGCCGAGCAGGTCCAGGTACGCCCGGCCGTCGGCGTCCCAGACCACGCAGCCCTCGCCGCGCACCAGCGCCAACGGGGGCCGGCCGTAGTTCTCCATCATCACGGCGTCCCAGCGGCCCAGCAGGTCCGCGTTGCCGCCGGACACCGGCTGCTCCGAGGGCGCGCTCACGCCGTCACCATGGTGCCGACGCCGGCGTCCGTGACGATCTCCAGCAGCAGCGCGTGCGCGAGCCGTCCGTCGAGGACGTGCGCCCGCGGGACGCCGCCCCGCACCGCCCGCAGGCAGGCCTCCATCTTCGGCACCATCCCCTCGGCCAGCTCGGGCAGCCTGGACTCCAGCTCCGCGGCGGTCAGTTCGCTGATCAGCTCGGGCGTCTGCCCCGGCGGGGGCGGCCACTGTTCGTAGAGCCCCTCGACGTCGGTGAGCAGCACCAGCTTCTCGGCACCGAGCGCCACGGCCAGCGCCGCCGCGGCCGTGTCGGCGTTGACGTTGTAGACCTGCCCGTCCGTGCCGCGGGCCACCGTCGCGACGACCGGGATCCTGGCGTCCGCGAGCAGGGCCGTGACGACGTCCGGGGTCACCTCGGCGACGTCGCCGACGAACCCGACGTCCACCGGCTCACCGGCGACGAAGGCCGGGCGCCGCTCGGCGACCAGCAGGTTGGCGTCCTCGCCGGACAGGCCCACCGCGTAGGGGCCGTGGGCGTTGATGAGCCCCACCACGTCGCGGTTCACCTCGCCGACGAGCACCATCCGGACGATCTTCATCGTGTCCGCGTCCGTAACCCGCAGGCCGCCGGTGAACCGGGTCGGCACGCCCAGCCGGTCCAGGTGCCGGCTGATCTGCGGGCCGCCACCGTGCACGACCACCGGCCGCAGCCCCACGTGGTAGAGGAACACCATGTCCTGGGCGAACGCGGCCTGCAGCGCCGGACTGGTCATGGCATTGCCGCCGTACTTCACGACGATGATCTTGTCGCGGAAGGTCTGCAGCCACGGCAGGGCCTCGACGAGCGTGCCCGCCTTGACGAGCGCCGCGGCCAGCCGGCCGCCGGGGGCGGTGGGCGCGCTCACGTGGAGTACGCCGAATTCTCGTGGACGTAGTCGTACGTCAGGTCGGTGGTCCAGATCGTGGCCGCCGCGTCACCGGCGTGCAGGTCGACGACGATCTCCACGTCCCGCCCGGTGAGGTCCACCAGGTCCCGCGGCTGGTCCGCGGCGCCCCGGCTGCACACCTGGATGCCGTTGATCGCCACGCCCAGGGCGTCGGGGTCGAAGGTCGCCCGGGTGGTCCCGACCGCCGCGAGCACCCGGCCCCAGTTGGGGTCCTGGCCGAAGAGCGCGCACTTCAGCAGGTTGTTCCGGGCCACGGACCGGCCCACCTCGACGGCGTCCGCCGTGTCGGCGGCGTGCACGACGCGCACGGCGACCTCCTTGGTGGCTCCCTCGGCGTCGGCGAGCAGCTGGGCCGCCAGGTCGGCGCAGACCTCGGTCACCGCCGCGGCCAGCTCCGCCTCCTCGGCGGCGTGCCCCGAGGCACCGCTCGCCAGCAGCAGCACCGTGTCGTTGGTCGACATGCACCCGTCGGCGTCGATCCGGTCGAACGTGACCTCCGTGGCAGTCCGCAGCACCCGGTCCAGCAGCGCGGCGTCCGCCACGGCGTCCGTGGTGAGCACGACGAGCATGGTCGCGAGCCCGGGTGCCAGCATGCCGGCGCCCTTGGCCATCCCGCCGACCGTCGCGGCCCCGCAGGGACGCACGGCCGTCTTCGACCGGGTGTCGGTGGTCCGGATCGCCTCGGCCGCGGCCTCGCCGCCGGCGGCGTCCAGGCACGCGACGGCCTCGCCGACACCGCCCAGCAGCTTGTCCATGGGAAGCAGCTCACCGATGAGCCCGGTGGAGCAGACGGCGACCTCCCCGGCACTGACCGCCAGCAGCCCGGCAGCGGCCTCGGCCGTGGCGTGGGTGTCCTGGAACCCCTGCGGCCCGGTGCAGGCGTTCGCCCCACCGCTGTTCAGCACGACCGCGCGCACGAGGCCGCCCCGCAGCACCTGCCGGCTCCACAGCACGGGGGCGGCCTGGACCCGGTTGGCCGTGAAGACGCCGGCCGCCGCCGCGGCCGGGCCGTCGTTGACCACGACCGCCACGTCCGGCGCACCGGAGGCCTTCAGCCCCGCGGCCACGCCCGCCGCCCGGAACCCCGCGGCCGCCGTGACGCTCACGGGGCCACCCCGTCCGCGGACAGGGCCGTGAGTTCCGGCAGGCCCAGCATGAGGTTGGCGCACTGCACGGCCTGCGCGGCCGCACCCTTGCCCATGTTGTCGATCGCGGCGACCACGATGGCCCGCCCGGAGGAGTCGTCCGCCGTCACCTGCAGGTGCGCGCCCGCGCTCCCGACCGTCGATGACGTGTGGGGCCACAGCCCCTCCGGCAGGACCTGCACGAGCGGCTCCTCGGCGTAGGCGGCGCTCAGCGCCTCGCGCAGCGCGGCGGTCGCCGCCGCCGGCGCGGCCCCCGCGTCCGCGAGCCGGCCGGTGCAGACGGCGAGGATGCCCCGCGGCATCGGCGCGAGCATCGGGGTGAACGTCAGCCCCACGGGGGCGTCGGTGTGCGCCCGCAGCGTCTGCACCATCTCGGGCCGGTGCTGGTGGGAACCGACCTTGTAGGCCGTCACGTCCCCCATCACCTCGGCGCCGAGCAGGTTCAGCTTGGCCGCGCGGCCGGCGCCGCTGGTCCCCGACGGGGCGGCCACGACGAGGTCCGCCGGGTCGAGCAGCCCGGCGGCCACCAGCGGGACCAGCGCGAGCGCGACCGCGGTGGGGAAGCAGCCCGGCGCGGCGACCCGCGAGGCGGCCGCGATGGCCGCCCGGGCGCCGGGGAGCTCGGGCAGCCCGTACGTCCAGGCGCCGGCCCAGGGGCCGCCGTAGGCCGCGGCCCAGTCCGCCTCGGTGACGAGTCGGTGGTCCGCGCCGAGGTCGACGACCTTCACCGTCGCGGGCAGCTGCCCGGCCAGTGCGCCGGACGCGCCGTGCGGCAGCGCCAGGAAGACGAGGTCCGCCTCCGCGAGGGTCTCCGGTGTGGTGGCCGCGAGCGTGCGCCCCGCCAGGCTTGCCAGGTGCGGGTGCACCGCGGCCAGCGGTCGGCCGACGGAACTCTCGCTGGCGGTGAGCGCGGCCAGCTCCACCGCGGGGTGCTGCGCCAGCAGGCGCAGCAGCTCTCCCCCGGCGTAGCCGGACGCCCCGGCGACGGCGACCCGAATGCTCATGCAGTCATCCTATACGGAACCCTGCATAAGTCTGCAAGCGTCACGCCCGGAGTGTCGCCCCCACGCCCGCCGCGGCCCCTACCGCCGCATCGCGGGCGGCGTTGACCTCCTCGTCGGTCAGCGTCCGGTCGAGCGCGCGGAACCGCAGCGCGTACGCCAAGGACCGCGCGCCCGCGGGCACCGGGTCGCCCTGGTACACGTCGAAAAGCGAGACCTCCTCGACGAGCGGACCGGCGCCGCTCCAGAGGGCCTCCTCCACGGCGGCTGCCGGCACCTGCAGCGGCACGACCAGCGCGACGTCACGGGTCGCGACCGGGTAGGCCGACACGCGCGGCGCCGCCGGGCGGTCCGCCGCGGCCGCACCGGCGAGCAGGGCGTCCAGGTCCAGCTCGACGGCGCACGCGCGGGGCGGCAGCCCGGCCTGCCCCACGAGCCGCGGGTGCAGCTCGCCCGCGAACCCGACCGGCACCGTGGCGTCGGCGACGACGACCGACAGCGCGGCGCAGCGGCCGGGGTGCCACGGCGCGTGCTGCGCCGCCGCCCGCACCAGCCGCAGCCCCAGCGAGCGGGCCACCAGCTCCGCCGCCTCGACGGCGTCCGCCCAGTCGGCCACGCGCCCCGGGCCCGTCCAGGAGGGCGTGATGCGCTGCCCGGCGAACAGCGCCGCGAGCAGCCGCGGCTCGTCCGGCAGCGTGGCCTCGACGGCGGCCAGCTCGTCGGCCGACGCCCGCCGGCCCGGCGCGATCGCGGGCGGCACCGCCCCGGCGCTGCCATCGCCCGGCCGCCGGCGGTACACCTGGCCGAGCTCGAAGACGGCCACCCCGGTCCGCCCGCGGCTGATGTTGCGCACGGCGGCGGCGACCAGCCCCGGCAGCAGCGACGGCCGCAGCAGCGCCTCGGTCTCCGAGAGCGGGTTGGCGAGCCGGACGCACGCCTCCGCGGGGATGCCGGTCCGGGCGACCTCGGACGGCCCGAGGAACGGCGAGGTGAGCACCTCGACGAGGCCGGCGTCGGCCAGCGTCCGGGCGACGGCCCGGCGGCGGCGCTGCTGCGGGGTGAGGCCCCGGCCGGCCGGGGCGTGCGGCAGGGTGCTGGGCACCCCGTCGATGCCCTCCAGGCGCACGACCTCCTCGACCAGCTCGTAGGACCCGGTGAGGTCGGGGCGCCACGAGGGCACGCCCACCGACCAGCTCGGCTCGTCCGTCGCCAGCGCGCAGCCGACCTGCCGCAGCCGCCGCGCCACCGCCGCGGCCTCGTACGGCCGCCCGGCGAGCCGGCCCGCGAGCAGCGGGTCGAACGCCAGCGAGACCGGTGCGGGGCGGTGGTCGACGTCCGTGACCCCTGCCGCGGCCAATCCCCGGGCGTGCCGGACCAGCGCGTCCACGGCCACCTGGGCCGCGTACGGGGCCAGCGCCGGGTCGACCCCGCGCTCGAACCGCCGGGACGCCTCGGAGGCCAGCCGGTGCCGGCGCGCGGTCCGCGCGACCACGGTGGGGGCGAAGCACGCGGCCTCGAGCACGATCCGGCGGGTCCCGGCCGACACCTCCGTGCTGCGGCCGCCCATCACGCCGGCCAGCGCGATGGGGCCGGAGTCGTCGCAGATGACGAGGTCCTCGGGCGAGAGCGCCCGGTCGACCCCGTCGAGGGTGACCAGGCGTTCCCCCACGGCGGCCCGCCGGACGACGATGGGCCCGCTGAGCCGGTCGGCGTCGAAGGCGTGCAGCGGCTGCCCCAGCCCGAGCAGGACGCCGTTGGTCACGTCGACGGCCACGGAGATGGAGCGCATCCCGCCCAGGACGAGCGTGCGGACGAGCGGCCAGGGCGTGCGGGCCGTGGCGTCCACGTCCGTGACCAGGCGGGCCACGTAGCGCGGGCAGGCGTCGCGGTCGTGGACCTCCACCGGCCACGCGTCGCCCGCGTCGGGCTCGGGGAGCGGCACGGCCGCCGGGTCGGTGAAGGGGAGGTCGAACAGCGCGGCCGCCTCGCGCGCCAGCCCGCGGGTGGACAAGGCGTACCCCCGGTCCGGGAGCACGGCGATGTCGAGCACCTCGGCGACCAGGCCCAGCGCCTCGGCCGCATCGACGCCCACCGGCAGCGAGCGGTCGAGTGTCAGGATCCCGCCGTGGTCGTCCCCGAGTCCCAGCTCGCGGGCCGAGCAGATCATGCCCTCGCTGACCCGGCCGTAGGTGGTCCGCGCCGCGATCGGGAACGGCCCGGGCAGCACCGCGCCGGGGAGCGCGACGACCACGCGGTCGCCCACCGCGAAGTTCGTGGCGCCGCAGACGATGTGGCTGGGGGCATCCGCGCCCACGTCCACCGCGCAGTAGCGGATGGGCTTCTTGAAGTCGGAGAGCTCCTCGAAGGAGAGGATCTCGCCGAGCACCGTCCCGGTGACCGCGTCCGCGCCGCGGCCGAGCCGGCGGATGCCCTCGACCTCGAGCCCCGCCGTGGTGAAGCGCTCCGCCACGACGGCCACGGGCTCCGCGCCCGGTGCCACGACGGCGATGGCGTCCAGCAGGCCGGGCACCGCGTCGGTGAGGGCGTCCAGGGGGATGAGCATCTACAGGTCCTTCCCGTCCGCGTCCGCCAGCTCGATCTCCGCGGCCCCGAGGCCCAGGGAGACCCGCACGTCGCCCTCGGCGAGGTCGCGGATGTCGTCGATGCCGTACAGGGCCATCACGGTCCGGTCGATGCCCATGCCGAACGCGAAGCCGGAGTACTCCTCCGGGTCGACACCGCAGGTGGCCAGCACCGCCGGGTTGACCAGGCCGCACCCGCCCCACTCGACCCAGCCCTCGCCCTTGCAGGTCGTGCAGGGGTCACCGCCGCGGCGCCGGCCGGTCCCGCCGCAGATGAAGCACTGCAGGTCCATCTCGGCGCTGGGCTCGGTGAACGGGAAGTACGAACTCCGGAGCCGGGTGCGCAGGCCGGGCCCGAACAGCTCGGTGGCCAGGTGGTCGAGCGTGCCGCGCAGGTGGGCCAGCGTGATCCCGCGGTCGACGACGAGCCCCTCCAGCTGGTGGAACACCGGCGAGTGGGTCGCGTCGAGGGTGTCCGAGCGGAACACCTTCCCCGGGGAGATCACGTAGACCGGCAGCGGCCGGTTCAGCAGGGTGCGGATCTGGACGGGCGACGTCTGGCTGCGCAGCAGCACGCCGCTGCCCAGGGGGGCGACGTACAGCGTGTCCTGGAGCTCCCGGGCCGGGTGGTCCGCCGGGATGTTCAGGGCGTCGAAGTTGAAGTAGGACGCCTCGACCTCCGGCCCCTCGGCGACCTCCCACCCCATCCCGACGAAGATGTCGGCGATCCGCTCCTGGATCAGCTCCAGGGGGTGGCGCGCGCCCCGCGGCAGCCGCTGCGTCGGCAGGGTCACGTCGACGGCCTCGGCGACGAGCACCGCCGCGTCCCGCGCGGCCTCCAGGGCCGTCTGGCGCGCCGCGAACGCATCGGCCACGGCGGCCACGGCCTGCTGGTGCGCCTGGCCTGCGGTGCGGCGCGCCGCTGCGGGCAGTGCGCCGAGGCTGCGCTTGGCCAGCACCAGCGGCGCCGACCGGCCCTTCACGAACTCGGTGCCCACGCCCGCCAGCGCCTCGAGGTCACCCGCGGCCGCGATGGCGGCGAGCGCGTCGTCCCGCAGCCGCGTCAGCCGGTCTGCGGACAATTCCGAGATGGGGTCCAGCGCGTCGTCGGGCACGGACGCAGACTCTACCGAGCGGCGCCGCGGCGCCCGCTCGGCGGACCGGCCGGCCGGCTCAGCGGGCGAAGTCGGGCGTGCCGGCCGGTAGCCACACGTCGAAGCGGGCACCGCCGGCGGGCGAGCTGCCCACCGTGACCGTGCCGCCGTGCGCGTCGACGAGCCCCTTGACGATGTACAGCCCCAGCCCGGTGCCGCCCCGGCGCCCGCCGGGCCCGCGCCAGAACCGCCGGAACACCCGCGTGCGGCCGTCCTCGGGGATGCCGTCGCCCTCGTCGTCCACGACGACCTCGGCGCCGTCCCCCCGCCGGCCCACGGTCACGGTCACCGTTCCGCCGCCGTGCCGGACGGCGTTCTCCAGCAGGTTCCCGAGCACCTGGTCCAGCTTGTCGGCGTCGACCCACATCTCGGGGGGCTCCTCGCCACGCAGCACCGCGAAGCGCGTGGGCTCGTCCCCGGCCGCGATCCGCCCGTCGACGATGCGCTGGACCGCCGACGCGACGTCCACGACCTGGCGGTGCAGCTCGAGGCGGCCGGCGTCGATGCGGCTGACGTCCAGCAGCTCGGAGAGCAGCCGGGTGACCCGGTCGGCGTCGCCGTTCACCGTGGCGAGCATGTGCTGCTTCTGCTGGTCGTCGAAGCGGTCCCACTTGGCGAGTAGCGTCGCCGTGAAGCCCTTGACGCTGGTGAGCGGGCTGCGGAGCTCGTGTGCCACGGTGCTCACCAGGTCGGCCTGGTCGCGCTCGCTGCGCTCGCGCGCCGAGGCGTCCCGCAGGCACAGCACCGTGTGCAGCAGGGTGCCGGTGGGGCTGCGCACGTACCGGGCTGTCGCGGTGACGGAGCGTTCGCGGCCGCCGGCGACGAGCAGCAGCGTCCGCTCGGGGGCGCGCGTGACCCGCGGCAGCTCCCGGACGCCACCCGTGCACGCCCACCAGGAGCGGCCGCGCTCGTCCTGCAGGTCCGCCACGTCGCCGAGGCGCCGGCCGATGGCCTCCCGGCGGTCGACGCCCAGCAGACCCGCCGCCGCGGTGTTCACCGCGAGGAGCGTCTCGTCGGCGGTGATGACCAGCACCGCGTCGGGCAGTTCGTCGTAAGCGGGCAGGCCGCCGCTCGGGGGCAGGGCGGTAGCCGAACGGTCGACGGCACGTCCGATCGTCACCTGCGGCTCCCCCGCGCTCGTCCTCATCGCACCCGTTCCCCCGAGCCCCCGGGCTCCCCCACGACCAAGACCACTGTCTCCTCCCGGGCACGGAACGCACCAGCCGACCCGCCGGACCCTGCGGGACCGCCGCGAGGACACCACCCGACCACGCTTCGCAAGGTCCCGTAAAGGTGACGGGCGCCACTCATCCTGTCAGACCTGGTCGGACCGGACGATGAAGACCGGCGCGGCGCGCCCGGGCGCTCGCGAACAGGCAGACGGCGGAGGCCGTCGCGAGATTGAGGCTCTCGGCCCGCCCGTACGGCGGGATGGCCACGACCGCGTCGCAGACCGCCCGCCGTGGGGCGGGCATCCCCCACGCCTCGTTGCCGAACACCCAGGCGTGGTCGCCGACCAACGGGCCGCGGCCGGCCGCGGCGTCGTCGAGCAGTTCGTCCGTGGCGGTGTCGCCGTGCCCGTCCGCGGCGAGCAGCACGACCCCGGCCGCGCGCAGGGCCTCGGCCAGGGCAGCGAAGTCCTGGCGGACTGCGATCGGGAGGTGGAACACGCTGCCGACGCTGGCCCGGACGCACTTGGTGTTGGCGAGGTCGACGCTGCCCGCGGTCGCGAGCACGCCGGAGGCCCCCGAGGCATCGGCGCACCGGATGACGGTGCCGGCGTTCCCCGGGTCGCGCACCTCGGCCAGGACGGCGAAGGTCCGCGGGGCCGCCGGGACCGGCCCGGCACCGAGGACGTCCGCGGCAGGCACCCACGGCACCGCCGCGACCGCCACGACGCCCTGCGGCGTGACCGTGGCCGTGAGCTCGGCCAGCTCCGCCTCGCCGACGACGGCGGTGGGCACACCGAGCGCTTCCGCGTCGGCGACCAGCGCGGCGTGACGCTCCGCCGCGGCCGGGGTGACGAGCAGCTGTCGCAGCGAGCCGGGCCGCGGGGGCACCGGCGGCAGGTGGCCGTGCGCCGGCCAGCCCCGGAGCGCCGCGACGGCCTCGGCTGCTGCCTGGGGCCCCTCGACGAGCATCTCGTCGGGCACCTTGCCGCGGGCGACACGGCGCAGGGCGCCCCATCGCGCCTTGCTCAGGCCGGTGACGGTCATGCGCGGTGGGACCGGACGCGACGACGGCGGTGACCGCGCGTGTACGCGGGCACCGACGTCGAGGAGTGCGGGGTCTGCAGGATCGTCAGGCCGCGGGGGCGTTGACGTCCGCGGGCAGCGCCGCGCTCGCGACGCCGACCAGGGTGGCGAAGGCGGCCGGGTCGGACACGGCCAGCTCGGCGAGGCTCTTGCGGTCGATCTCGACCTCTGCGAGGCGGAGACCCTGCATGAACCGGTTGTAGGTCATGCCGTTCTGGCGAGCGGCGGCGTTGATGCGCTGGATCCACAGCTGCCGGAAGTCGCCCTTGCGCTGGCGACGGTCCCGGTAGGAGTAGGTCATCGAGTGGAGGACCTGCTCCTTGGCCTTGCGGTACAGCCGCGAGCGCTGGCCGCGGTAGCCGCTGGCCTGTTCGAGCGTCGTCCGACGCTTCTTGTGGGCGTTGACCGCCCGAGTCACGCGTGCCATCGCTGACTCGCTCCTTAAGGTCGTTGGGAAGGGGAAGGCTGCGGCCTAGAGGCCGAGCAGCTTCTTGGCGCGCTTGACGTCGGCCTTGGCCAGGGTGCCCAGATCCTCGAGCCGGCGCATCCGGGTGGAGGTCTTGTGCTCCAGCAGGTGGCGGCGGTTCGCACGGGCGTGACGGATCTTGCCGGTTCCCGTCACGGAGAAGCGCTTCGACGACCCGCTGTGGGTCTTCTGCTTGGGCATCGTGGTCCTCGCGTCGTTCGGTCGGTGGCTGCCGGGGCAGCCGGGGTGGTCGGGCGGATGCCCGGGGGCTTCGCAGCCGGCGGGCGTCAGCTCGCCGGCGGCTGGGGAGCCGGCCGGGACGGCATCGGTCCCGGTCGGGGGGCAGGTCGCGGTCCGGCTGCGGGGGCCGGGGCGGCCGGGCGGGC
>JAOPWU010000204.1 GCA_025965515.1 Mycobacterium sp. | reverse complement strand
CTGGCCGGAGGCCGACCACCTGCCGGGTGTTACGGCGGCGCTACTGACGCAGGTTCACGCGCAATGTGTGACCCGGGTCGTCAACCTCGAGGAGCTCCCCCGCCTGGACGCTGCGTTCGCGACGAATGCCGTCTCGGGCATCCGACCGATATCCGCCATCGGTTCGGTCCGTTTCCCTGCCGATCAGCCGATCCTCACGCAACTCCAGCAGGAATACTCGACGATTCCCTTTGACCGGCTGTGGTGAGCTGCCGCTGCGCCGCACGCGTGGCCACCGTCGGCGAAGCGCGACGGCCGCGTTCCAGCTGGCGGCGACCGCGCCATTGCTCGCCACGCCGATGAGCCCGGCGCGAGCAGGGACCGCGATAGGCCCGGGCGTTCGGGGGTCCCTGGCCTTGGGCCCTGCCCGGCGGGTGCTTCACGCTCGCGGTCAGCGTGCCGCCGCCCGCAGGCATCGGCCGGGGCACCCGCACCGGCCATCCCTCAGGAGCCCGGGGTAGCGGGTTGCGTCCCGCTTCACGGACACCAGGTAGACGCTTGTCAAGTCGGATTACATCGTGCATGGTCTCTGTAAACATGACGTACGGGGCGTCGCTCAAGTGCTCCGGTCGGCTGCACCGTAGGAGGGACCTGTCGTGGTTGTGGACATGAACGCGGCGAGTGTCGCGGGCGACGCTCGTGTAGAGCTCGGCCTCGGCGAGGGCAGCCCGACTGCCGCATCCTGGCGCGACGGCAAGCGCTACGCCTGGCTGCTCGGCCTGCTGGTGCCCGCTGTCCCGTTCATCGCCTGGGGTCTGGTCAGTGCCACCGGCCTCGGGCTGTTCTGGTGGTTCGGCCCGCTGTTCGTCTTCGGGATGATGCCGGTGCTCGACAACGTGATCGGCACCGACCGGGCCAACCCCCCTGACTCCGTCATCGCCTGGCTCGAGGCGGACCGCTACTACCGCTGGTGCACCTACCTGTACCTGCCCTTGCAGTACGCGTCGTTGGGCTGGGCCGCTTGGGAGTGGTCACACGGGCAGTTGGGGGTCGTCGACAAGCTGGGGTTGGCGTTGACCGTCGGCATCGTCAGCGGCATCGCCATCAACACCGCCCACGAGTTGGGGCACAAGAAGGAGCAGCTGGAGCGCTGGTTGAGCAAGATCGCACTGGCGCAGACCGGCTACGGCCACTTCTACATCGAGCACAACCGGGGTCATCACGTCCGGGTGGCCACCCCCGCGGACCCGGCCAGCTCCCGGCTGGGCGAGAGCTTCTGGGAGTTCCTGCCCCGCACCGTCGTGGGCAGCCTGCGCTCCGGCTGGCGTCTGGAGGCCGACCGACTGCGCCGGCTGGGCAAGCGGCCCTGGACGCTGCGCAACGACGTGCTCAACGCATGGGCGATGACGGGGCTGCTGTTCGCCGCGCTGCTGGCCGGGTTCGGGGTGGGCATCCTGCCCTACCTGCTGGTCCAGGCGGTCTTCGGCTTCTGCCTGCTCGAGGTCGTCAACTACCTCGAGCACTACGGCCTGGTGCGGCAGCGGCAGGCGAACGGCCGGTACGAACGGGTCCGTGCGGTGCACAGCTGGAACAGCAACAACATCAGCTCCAATGTCCTGCTCTACCACCTGCAGCGGCACAGTGACCACCACGCGAACCCCACCCGGCGGTTCCAGGCGCTACGCCACTTCGACGAGGCCCCGCAGCTGCCGTCCGGCTACGCGACGATGATCGTCCTGGCCTACCTGACGCCGCTGTGGCGCCGGGTCATGGACCCTCGCGTGCTCGCCCACTACGACGGCGACGTGACCCGGGCGAACATCCACCCTCGCGCCCGCGCCCGGCTGCTCGCCCGCTACGCCCCCGCCACCGTCGACGCGGCCTGAGGCGAGCCATGAGCCGCTACCGCTGCCCGGTCTGCGACTACCGGTACGACGAGGCCGCCGGGGCACCGCGGGAGGGGTTTCCGGCCGGTACCGCTTGGGCCGACGTGCCGGAGACCTGGGCGTGCCCGGACTGCGGGGTCCGTGAGAAGGCCGACTTCACCCCCGACTCGTGACCCGGACGGGCCCGCCCTGACCCGGGCCCGTCCAGCACGTCCCCAACCCCCGATCAAGGAGCATCGATGAAGGTGTGGCGCTGCGCGCAGTGCGGCTTCGAGTACGACGAGGCGCAGGGCTGGCCCGACGAGGGCATCGCGCCGGGCACCCGCTGGACGGACGTCCCGGAGGCCTGGTCCTGCCCGGACTGCGGCGCGGCCAAGGCCGACTTCGACATGGTCGAGGTCACCCCCGCCTGACCGGCCACCGCCGCTCGACCCCATCGCAGCTCGGAGGGACCCCGCGTGCTCGACAACGACAGCCCGCTCACCGGCACGGATCGCACCGTGGTCATCGTGGGCACCGGCGTGGCGGGTGCCACCGCGGCGCTCACGCTGCGCGCCGAAGGTTTCGACGGGCGGGTCGTCCTCGTGGGTGAGGAGCCGGAGGAACCCTACCGGCGGCCGCCGCTGTCCAAGGACGTGCTGCGCGGCAGCATGCCCCCCGAGCGGACCCGCCTGAAGCCGAGCGGCACCTGGTCGGACCAGGGCATCGGACTGCTGCCGGGCACCCGGGTGACGGTCCTCGACGTGCAGGCTCACGAGGTCCAGCTGGTGCCGGCCGCTGGAACGGCCCCGTCCGGCGGGCGCCGGCTGCGCTACGACCGGCTGCTGCTCGCGCCCGGTGGCCGCCCTCGGCAGCTGCCGGGCGCGGGCCGGACCGTCCCGCAGCCGCACGTGCACACCCTGCGCACCCTCGCCGACGTCCCCGCGCTGCAGGCGGACCTGACCCCAGGCGCGCACCTGCTGGTGGTCGGCGCGGGGCTGGTGGGAGCCGAAGTCGCCGCCAGCGCCCGCGCGCTGGGCTGCGACGTGACCCTGCTGGAGGCCGCCCCGACCCCGCTGCCGAGGCTGCTCCCGCCCGTGCTCGCCGCCGGCTACGCCGGGCTGCACCGGGCGCACGGCGTCACCCTGCACACCGGCGTCCACCTCGAGCGCCTGGACGGCACCGCCGGCAGCGGTGTCGTCGCCACCGCCACCGACGGGCGCCGCTGGCGGGCGGACGCCGCGCTGGTAGCGGTGGGGATGGTCCCCAGGGTCGGGCTGGCGGCGCGGGCCGGCCTTGCGGTGGACACCGACGGACCGGGCGGCATCCTCGTCGACGCCTACGGCCGGACCTCCGAGGCCGGCATCTACGCGGCCGGCGACGCCGCCAACCAGCCCAATCTGACCCTCGGTGGGCGGCAGCGGGTCGAACACTGGCAGCACGGCCAGGAGACCGGGGCAGCCGCCGCCCGCAGCATCCTGGGCCGGGGAAGCCCGTACGCCACCATCCCCTGGTGCTGGTCCGACCAGTACGGCGTCAACCTGCAGTTCTCCGGCTGGCCCGCTGTGGGTGCGGCCACTCGCTGGGTAGTGCGCGGCGATCTCGACGGCTTCGACTTCACCGCGCTGTTCGTCCGGGAGCACCGGCTGGTCGGGGCGGTCGCGGCCAACCGTCCGGGGGAGCTGCGGGCCGCCCGCCGGCTGATCGAGGTCGGGGCCCACGCCGACCTGTCAGCACTCGCCGATCCGGGCAGCGACCTGACCGCCCTGGCCGCGGCGGCGCCCGTATCGGGCTGACGCAGAGCCGATGTCCACAATTTTGACAACCACGGCGGCGGGCGTCAGCGTGGCGGACATGAGCAGCCCCGGTGCGCGGCCGTCGTACCCGGAGGCGGCCCGGGCGCTGCTGCGGGACACCCTGCTGGACGCCGCCCGCGACCTGATCCGGGAGCGTGGCTGGGCCGACACCACCATGGCCGCCGTCGCCACGGCGGCCGGCGTGAGCCGGCAGACGCTGTACAAGGAGTTCGGCAGCCGCAAGGAGCTCGCCCAGGCGTACATCCTGCGGGACGCCGACCTGTTCCTGGCCGCGGTCGAGCGGGCCGTCGCCAGCCACTTCGACGACCCGCGGGCCGCGCTGGCGGCCGCCTTCGACGTGTTCTTGTCCGCGGCCGCCGACGACCCGCTGATCAAGGCGATCGTCTCGGGGGAGGGCGGCGACGGGCTGCTGGCCTTGGTCACCACGCACGGCGGTCCGGTACTGCAGCGAGCCACGGAGCGCCTCGCGGCCTTCCTCGCCGTGGGCTGGCCGCAGGTGCCGCTGTCCGAGGCGCAGGTACTGGCTGAGTGCGTGGTCCGGCTGGCGATCAGCCATGCCGCGCTGCCCAGCGGTCCGGCGGACCTCACCGCAGCCGCCGTCGCGCGGGTGCTGGGTCCCTACGTGGACCGGCTGCTCACCGAGGCTTCCGAAGGCCCACCCTCCTGAGTAGGGCCTCGACGGTCTGCCCGTAGCCGTCGCAGCCGGTGTCGATGCTCAGCACGATCACCTGCCCGGAGCTCCAGCGGCTCGCCCCCAGCCGACGTGTCCCCGCGGTCAGCGCCGGCGCAGCGCCGGGTCGAGCAGCGCGGGTGGGGTGTCGGACTTCTCCCCGGGGGCGAGGTCGACGCCGGGGGAGACGATGGCGTCGATGGCGTCGATGGCGTCCAGGACATCGGCGGACAGCACGGTGTCCGCGGCGGCGATCTGGGAGTGCAGGTGGTCCAGCGTCCGGGGGCCGATGATCGCGCTGGTCACGGCCGGGTGGGCGGTCACGAAGCCGAGCGCGAGCTGGATCATCGTCAGGTCGACCTGCTCATCGCCGGACTGCTCCGACCGCGGCCGGCCTGACGCGCGCCGGTGTCGGTCCCCTGCTTCAGACGCGATACCGCACCGTCGAGGATCCCGGCGATCAAGCCACACGAGACCGTTGCCACCGGTAGGTTTGCAC
>JAOPWU010000141.1 GCA_025965515.1 Mycobacterium sp. | reverse complement strand
GCCACGGCGATGTCGCCGGTGGCCCACCAGCCGTCCGCGTCGGGACCGCCGCTGCCGTCGGGCCAGTAGCCCGAGAACAGGTTCGCGCCGCGGACCACGATCTCGCCCGGGTCGTCGACGTCGACCTCCTCGCCGCGCTCGTCCCGCAGCTGCAGCTCGACGCCCGGCAGCGGCCGCCCGATGGACGACGGGCGGGCAACCTCCGACAGCAGCGTCGAGGTGAGCACGGGAGCGGTCTCCGTCAGGCCGTACCCCTCGAAGACCACGTGCCCGGTGGCCTCCAGCAGCCGGCGGTGCGCGACCGCCGGGATGGGGGCCGCGCCGGACAGCGCCAGCCGCACGGAGGTCAGCGACTCGGCCACCGCCGGCAGCAGCGACCAGGCGACGAAGATCGGCGGGGCGCCGAGCAGCACGGTCACCTCGTGCTGCGCCACGGCCTGCAGGGTCTCGACGGGGTCGAAGCGCTCCAGCAGCACGGCCGTCGCCGCGTGCCGCAGCACCATGCCGAGCCCGGTGTTGAGCCCGTAGATGTGGAACAGCGGCAGGACGATGAGCACCACCTCGTCCGGGCCGACCACGGGCGGCTCGATCGCCGAGCACTGCTCGAGGTTCGCCAGCAGCGCCCGGTGGGAGAGCATCGCCGCGCGGGGGCGCCCCGACGTCCCGGCGGTGTAGACCAGCGCGGCGAGGTCCTCGCCGGCGCTGCCGGCCGCGTGCGCGCCCGTGGGGGCCGACCGCAGCAGCTCGGCCCAGTCGACCGTGGCGCTGCGCGGCAGCGGCGGCTCGCCGTCCCGCGCCCGCGGCGGCTCCCCGTCCACGAGCACGTGGGTCAGCTCCGGCAGCGCCCCCCGCAGCCCGGCGATGCGCCCGGCCCCGTCGGTGCGGGTGACCACGGCCGCGGCGCCGCAGTCGGCGAGCAGGTCCTGCAGTTCGTCCGCCGTCGCGAGCGGGTTCAGCGGCACCGCGACGCAGCCCGCCCGGACCGCGCCGAGGTAGGCGACGACGAATGCCCGGGCGTTGGGCAGGTGGACGGCGACCCGCTCCCCCGGCCCGAGGCCGAGCCCCACGAAGGCGTGCGCGGCCGCGTCGACCGCGGCGTCCAGCTCGGCGTAGGTGGTCGAGCCGCCCGGCTCCACGAGCGCCGCGTGCCCCGGAGCGGAGGCCGCCGCCTGCCGCAGCAGCTCCGTCAGGTTCGTCGGCTGCGTCATGGCTCCCCCGGCTGTCCCCCGGCCCCGGAACGGGCCGGCCGCCCGGCCTCGCCGCCGGCGCGCTGCGGATGCTGCCACAGGGACGGGCACCGCGGCCGGCCGCGGGTCGGGCGGCTCAGCCGCACCGGGATCAGCCCGGAGTGCGCGGCGGGAAGACCGACCGGCCGACGCCGCCCGGGGTGGTCACGGCCGGGGTCGGGACGGTCACCGCGCTCGGCCGGGTGGCCGGGGTGGTGGCGGACTGCGCCGGGGTGCGCGGCGCGCGGGGCGTCGGTGCGCTCGGCGTCGGGGCGGCCGTCGCGACGGGCGCCGGCGGCTGGGTCAGCTGCAGGTAGTTGAGCCAGGTGTCGTTGAAGATCTTCGCCGGGAGCGTGCCGCCCTGGACCTTCGCGACGCCCTCGACGTTGAGCATCGACTTGTTGGCGTTCTTCTCGTACCCCATCCACGTGCCGATGCAGACCGGCGGCGCCTGCTTGGCCGCGACGGCGGCAGCGGTCGGGCAGCCGATGAACCACGCGTCCTGGTCGGCCTCGACCGTCCCCGTCTTGCCGAACGTGCCGAACGGCAGGTTCACGGTCCCGGCCGCGGTGCCGGTGGTGACGACGCCCTGCAGGACCTGGACGACGGTGTTGGCGACGGGGGCGGGCATGGCCTGCGCCGTCTGGTTGGCGGGGAGCTTCAGCTGCACGGGCGCCGTGCTGCCGTCGCCGGCGGCGGTGATCGACGCGATGGCGTGCAGGTCGTTCCGCACGCCGCCGTTCGCCAGGGTGGCGTACGCCTGGACCATGCTGATCGGCGTCGTGGGGATGCCGAGACCCATGGACGGCACGGTGTAGGCGTGGGCGATCCGCGGGTTCGTCGACTCGTAGGCGCCCGCCGCGGCCGCAAGCCTGGCCACGTTGGCGTTGCCGACGTCGTGCGCGAGCGGCATGTAGACCGTGTTCAGCGAGTGCCACATCGCGTAGGTCAGCGTCACGTTGCCCGTGGCGTCGCCCTCGTCGTTGCAGACGGCCTGCGGCTTGTTGGTCGCCTGGTCCAGGTAGTACGGCTCGGTGATGCAGTTGGGGGCCGGCCGGATCTCGTTGGGGCTGTGGCCCTGCTGGACCGCGGTCGCCAGGGTGAAGGGCTTGATCGCGGACCCGGTGCTGCGCAGCGCGTCGGTGGCGTTGTTGAAGCCACCGAACTGGTAGCCGCCGTCCTTGCGGGTGGTCATCCCGACGACGTTGCCGTTGGTGTAGTCGATGGCGATGGTGGCTTCCTGCGGGTCGCTGTCCGCCGGCAGGACCTGCTTGACCGCCTGCTGCATCGCCTTCTGCCAGTTCGGGTCCAGCGTCGTCTGGATCCGCAGCCCGGCGGTGTCGATCTGCGCCTGCGGCGCCAGCTTCTTCACCTGACTGATGGCGTAGTCGTGGAACTCGGGGGCGTACGAGGTCTCCGCCACGCCACCCGCGACCTTGGCGACGATCGTCGGCGGGTGCGCGTAGGCGTCGGAGGCCTGCTGCGCCGAGATCATCCCGTTGGCGATCATCCGGTCCAGCACGTACTGCTGCCGGTCACGCGCCTTGTCCAGGCTGGCGACCGGGTTGTACTCGGTGGGCGCGGGGGCGATGCCGGCGAGCAGCGAGGCCTGGGAGAGGTCGAGCTTGCTGACGTCGATCCCGAAGTAGTACTGCGACGCGGCCTGGACGCCGTAGGTGCTGTTCCCGAGGTACAGCGTGTTCAGGTACCGGGTCAGGATCTCCTGCTTCGGGACCTTCTGCTCGAGCCGGATCGCGATCGCGGCTTCCTTGAACTTACGCTGGCTGGTCCGCTGCGAGCCGACGAAGGTGTTCTTCACGTACTGCTGCGTGATGGTCGACCCGCCCTGCACCGATTGGCCGGTGACGTCGTTCCAGGCGGCCCGCGCGATCGACAGCGGGTCGACGCCGCTGTGGTCGAGGAAGCGCTCGTCCTCGGCGGCCATGATCGCGTTGCGGAGCACCTGCGGGATCTGGTCAGCGGGGACCTCCTGCCGGCTCTGCGTCGGCCGGATGGTGCCGAAGACGGCGTTCGCGGAGTCCAGCAGCAGGGCGGTGCGCGGCGGGGCGGGCGGCGTGAGGTTCACCGGCGCGGCCATGAGGCCGTAGAACGCGGAGCCGCCGAGCGCCACCACGGCCACGAGCAGCCAGAAGATCACGAAGAGCGCGATGCGCAGGAACAGGTAGCGCCGCCGGCGACGCATGCGCGGCTGGCCCGGCAGGCCCCGCGACGCGATCGAAGCTGAGGGGGGCACCGCCGTCGAGGGACCTGTCACTTGACGAGGCTAACCCGGCCACCACCGCCCGGGTGCCGGCTCACGACAGGTGCTCCCCGGCCGATGGGGAGGGCGAGCCGCCCACCCCGCTGGGGTGACGCGCGCTAGATGTGGGGAATCGACCAATCTGACGCTTTCTCCGGGCAGGATGAATGGTGCAGGACGCGACGGAGGGACGGAGACGCGCGGTGGGCGGAGCGACGACGGCAGCAGCGGCCCTGCGGGTGCTCCTCGTCGACGACACCTCCCACGTCCGCGTGATGCTCCGCGAAATGCTGTCGCTCGACGGCTTCGACGTCGTGGCGGACACCGGCGATCCGCTCGAGGTCAACGACCTCGCGCGGGCCCACGACCCCCGCGTCGTCGTCATGGACCTCAAGATGCCGGGCATCGACGGGCTGGAGGCCACGCGGCGCCTGGTGGCCGAGCGTCCCGACCAGATCGTCGTCCTCTACACGGCCTTCCTGGACGCCGAGGTCGCCGAGCGGGCCCGCGCCGCCGGGGCGGCCCTCTGCCTCGAGAAGGTCGACGGCCTGCCGCACCTCGAGCAGGAGCTCGGCCGCCTGGCGGCCCTGCACCAGGCGCCCGACCTCGGCTGAACCGGCACACCCGCTCACCCGTTCGGCTGAGTGGGCGCGACAGGACTGTCCGCTTCCCGTTGGCTGGAAGGGGCGTTCCTGCCGAGTTGCGCACAGAAAGCTGAAGGAATTCCCTGATCGGTAGTCGTCAGGTGAGGTAACGCTGTGTGACTATTGCGGACCGGCCTACCGGTTTTCTCTGGAGCCCCGGCCGCGGACGTCCTAGCCCCGACGCCACGGAGCACTGACGGAACGCCCGGCGCTGCCGACAGGAGGAGGTGCCCACCGTGTCGATGCCGCCCGCGCCGCACTCCGGTGCTGGTGCCCCCACGTCCCGGCGCACCCGCTGCAGGACCTCCGGGCGCACCGCCGGGGACCGGCCGTGAGCCGTCGCCACGGGCGTGACCCCCGCGCCACCGACCGGTTGTCCCGCCCCGCCGGCTTCGACCCGTCGGGACTCGGCGGCCTCGCCTCCCTGCAGGGGGAGATCGCCCGCTTCCAGCGCGGCGCCGCCCCCGGCGGCACGGGCCGCGGTGCCGCCGCAGCGCGGATCGACCCGTTGGTCGCCAACCTCCCCACCCCCCGCACCCGTGCCGCCGTGGACGCCGCGGAGCCGGCCACGGAGCACGAGCCCGCCCTGCACGCCGCCCCCCCGATTCCCGATGCGGCCACCGCGCCTGCCCAGCGCCCCCTGCGGGGCCGTGGCGGCGAGGACACCACGCAGGAGGTCTTCGAGCTCGTCGAGCTCGCACAGGCGGGCGACCACGATGCCTTCGGTCGGCTCTACGACCTGTACTCCGACATCGTCTACCGCTACATCTACTTCCGCGTGGGCAGTCAGTCGCTCGCCGAGGACCTCATGCAGGAGACGTTCCTGCGGGCACTGCGCCGGATCACGTCGTTCAGCTGGCAGGGCCGCGACCTCGCGGCCTGGTTCGTCACCATCGCCCGCAACCTCATCGCCGACCACTTCAAGTCGGGCCGCTACCGGCTCGAGGTGGCCACGGCGGACATGCTCGACTCCGGCCACGACCGGCCCACGGACGGACCCGAGACCGAGGTCCTGGACATGCTCACGAACGTCCGCCTGCTCGAGGCGGTGAAGCAGCTGAACGCCGAGCAGCAGGAGTGCGTCGTGCTGCGCTTCCTGCAGGGGTTGTCCGTCAGCGAGACCGCGGCAATCATGGGAAAGAACGATGGGGCCATCAAGGCGCTGCAGTACCGGGCGGTGCGGACGCTGGCCCGGCTGCTCCCCGCCGCAGAAGTGCGCTAGGCCGTCCGGCCGAACGCCGCAGACCCGGACAGTCCTCAGCTGTCCTGCGGCAGGATTAGCCCGGATGCCGTAACCGCCGCCGTCCAGCCTCGTTGCACCCCCGTCTGGACCGTGGCACGCGAGTCGGAAGGGTGGGGGGTCATGCCTGTCGGCGATGGCGGTGGCGATGTCGCCGCGCGCGGTACGGGAGGCGAGTCCGAACGGGGCTCCGCAACCGTCCCCGCCGGCCTCGCCCTGTCCGCGCGCCGCGGGGACGACCTCCTGCTGCTGGCCCCGCTGACGCAGCTGCGCACGCAGCTCCAGCACGTCCGCCCCCGGCCCGAGTTCCGCGCCCAGCTGCGCGACGTCCTCGTGACGGCCGCCCGCGACCGCGCCGCCGGGCTGGCCGAGGCGGACGCCCCTTGGGCGCCGCAGCCGTGGCAGCTCGACCCGCACCGGCCCCGCCGAGGCGGGGGACACCGCCGCCGGGCAGCCGCCGGGCGCCGCCGGGCGGTCGCCGCGGCCGCCCTCGTGGGCTTCGTGGTCGTCAGCGGGACCGGCGTCGCCGCCGCCGCCGAGAGCAGTGCGGCCCTCCCGGGCGACACGCTCTACCCGCTGAAGCGGGCGGGCGAGCAGGTGCAGCTCGTGCTCGCCACCAGCCCGCAGGCCAAGGGCACGGAGCACCTCGTGCTGGCCAAGCACCGCCTCGACGAGGTGCGCGCCCTGTTGCACGACCACCCGGGCGGCACGACGGTGACCCCCGTGGTCACCTCGACCCTGGCTGCGATGGACGCGGAGACCCGCGCCGGCGCCCGCCTCATCGCCCAGAACGGCGACCGCCAGGACATGTCGAAGCTCAACGCCTGGGCCACCGCGCAGCGCGAGACGCTCACGACTGTGCTCCCGGAGGACCACTCGACGGTCGTGAAGTCGCGGCTCGTCACCTCGCTGACCGTCATCGACGAGGTGCTCTCCACCAGCACCGACGCGCCGCCCGCCGTGGTGGCGTCGCCCTCCACCAGCCCGTCGCCCGTCGGGCGCCCCAACCCGGTGCCGGTCGTGCCGGTGCCCACCGGTGGCAGCCACCCGACCGTGGCCCCGACCACCCCGCCGGCGGCCCCTGCCCCCACGACCGCGCCCACCCAGCAGGCTCCCCCGGCGAGCCCCGCGCAGCCGGCGCCCGGGCCCCCGGCCAGCCCCGGCCCTGCGACCCCGGCCCCGACGGACGGCGCCGCGGGACCGCTGGTGAGCACCGTCACCGGCCCGGTCGCCCTCGGGGACGCGGGATAGGCTTGCTGCCGTCCGCGCGGACCACCATGCGCGGGGTGGTTCGGTGCACGAGGCGGGAGTCCGGTGAGAGTGCGGGGGCGGTTGCCCCACCTGCGCCGCAGGCGGGGACAGGACGCGACGGACGACGGCGTCAGCGCCGTTCTTGCGGGTGTCGCCAGCGCGGCGAAGGCCGACGTCGAGATGCTGCCCGCCCGGTCGACGTCCCCGGCGGACCCGGCGGTCGCCGCGTTCTTCGACGTCGACAACACCCTGATCATGGGCGCGTCGATCTACCACTTCGCCCGGGGCCTCGCCAGCCGTAAGTTCTTCACCGGCCGCGACGTCGCCTCGATGGTCTGGCAGCAGGTGGCCTTCCGGGTCGGCGGCGCCGAGGACCTGCAGGGCATCGCGGACGTGCGCGAGGCCGCGCTGGCGTTCGTGCGCGGCAAGCCCGCCGCCGACATCGCCCGGTTCGGGGACGAGATCTGGGAGGAGCGGCTCGCCGAGCGCGTCTGGTCCGGCACGCGGGCGCTGGCGCAGCAGCACCTCGACGCGGGCCAGCGGGTGTGGCTGGTGACGGCGACGCCGGTCGAGCTGGCGCAGGTGATCGCGCACCGGCTGGACTTCACCGGCGCGCTGGGCACCGTCGCGGAGATCCACGACGGCATCTACACGGGCCGGCTGGTCGGCGAGCCCCTGCACGGCCCGGCGAAGGCCGAGGCCATCCGGGCCCTCGCCGCCCGCGAGGGGCTCGACCTGGCGCGCTGCACCGCCTACAGCGACTCGATCAACGACCTGCCGATGCTGACGGCGGTCGGCTTCCCCGTGGCCATCAACCCGGACAGTGAACTCAAGGCGTACGCGCGCGAGCACGACTGGCCCGTGCGCGACTTCCGCAACGGCCGGAAGGCGCTGCGTATCGCGGTGCCGGCCGCGGGCGGCACCGGCGCGGTCATCGGGGCGACCGTGGCGGGCGTGGCCCTGCACCGGCGGGCGACGGCCGCCGAGCGGCGCTGGTGGCAGGCCGTGACGCAGCCGGCGACGCGTCGCCGGCGGTGGACCGTGGCGACGGCCGTCGGCGCGCCGCTGCGGAGGCGCTGGAGCTGAGCGGGCGACCTAGAAGAAGACGTTCCGGCGCTGCCACGCTCCTGCATCGCTCTGACCTGCAGAGACTCTGATAGCTACGTGCTCCGAAGCGCTTCTGGCAACACCAGCGGCAACTAGCGCATGCCGAAGACGGCCTCGGCCACGTCCGAAGCTGCCTGCTGCTGCATCGTCTCCGTCGCGTGGCCGTAGACGTTCAACGTGATGCTGGGGCTCGCGTGGCCCAAGCGTTGCTGCACCACGTTCACGGGGGCATGCCTCTGGAAGGCCAAGGTGGCCCAGCTGTGCCGGAGGTCGTGTAGCCGGATGTCGGGCAGCTGCTGATCATCGCCCAGGCCTGAGTTAGCTCGAACGATGAGCTTCTTGAAGTGGCGGTTGACGCTGCTGGGGCCGATCGGACGCCCAGCCTCCGTCTGCCAGATGTACGACTGCGGGTCGAACGACCGTCCCTGAGCAAGGAGGCGTTCTCCCTCCCTCACCCGGTGCTGCCTCAGGACTTTGATCGTGTGGTCATCCAGGTCCAGGCTTCGCGCGCGGCCGGACTTCGTCGGCCCAACGACCAGACCTTCGCTGCGCCCAACCGATCGGAACACAGTCAGCTTCCGTCGTTCGAAGTCCACATCAGACCACCTCAGCCCCAAGCCCTCCCCTCGGCGAAGAGCGGTCATCGCATACGTGACCCAGAGTGAGTACCACTTGTGCTCAGATGCTGCGGCCAAGAAGGCCTTCACCTGGTCAGCGTTCCAGACCTGCCAGTGAGCGGCTCCGGCCTTCGGCGCTGTGGGAGCCGTCACGGAGTCGGTGGGGTTACCGCCGATCAGCTTGTCCTTCACCGCCTGGGCCAGCAAGCGGCGCAGAACCGTATGCGTGAGCGACAACGTCGCAGGGGACATCGGAGCTCCGTCCCGACCCCCGGATGCCTCCAACTCCCGGTAGAGCCTGTCGATCATGGAGGGAGTGAGCTTGGTCAGCAGCACCCGCCCGAGACGCGGCTCGACAGATCGACGCAGCCGAGTGCTGTAAATCTTGCGCGTGCTCTCCCTGACCTGTAGACGAGGCAGCCAGTCTGCCGCGAAGTCGGAGAGGGTCATCACCCGTCGGCTGAGTTGTCTCCCGAGGTCAGCGTCACGAGCCACTTCTCGTCGGAACGCAACCGCTTCCTTCTGCGTCCGGAAACCGCGCTTGCTGCGCTGCGACTTCACCCCCGTCTCGGCATCGAGGATCCACCAGACCACTCGATATCTGGTCCCTGCAGCAACCTTGTAGGCGTAGACGCCGCCTTGCCCGTGCGCAGCTCGCTTCGTCTTGCTGTCGTTGCTCACGACTTCTCCTGTCCTCGGTTTCGCATGTCTTGCACGTCCTGGAGTAGCTGGCGTCCGGCCTGAGTGAGTTCGCCACCGACCCTTCCGGGCTCGGGACTGGTCAGTAGTCCTCGGCTGCGCGCCGTTTTGATCCGTTGGGCGGCTGTCCCCGAGCTGATCCCGAACTCCTCCGCGAGTGCAGCGATTGGGTGCCGCTCGCCCGCCTCGGTGAGGTCTAGGTAGGCCTGCGCGAAGGCGGCCAGCGCCCGCGCATTGGCCTCGGCTGAGCCCGGTCCTCGGTGGAGTTGCTGGGCGATCATGCGAAGGAGTACCCGAGTGGCCTTCCCGAGGTCCTCGTCACTGGGGTCTTCTTCTAGTGCCCCTGCCGGGAGCCCCGGGTTGGCGGCTTGCAGGATGCGGCCGAGCGACACCTTCCGCAGCACCTCACTGGTGAGCCCGCTCAGCGACGGGAGGCCGTCGATGGGACGGACCAGCAGCGACTCGATGACGAGTCGGCCCGGCGCTCGGGCGAACGTGGCCACGACTTCCCAGTCCTCGTCGAGCGGCAGGGTCACGGGCTCGGGTCTTGGTCTCCGTACAACGGCCATGCGGCCTCCTCCTGAGTGGGTGGGAACAAGGAGACAGTACCAGGGTGTTGTTAGCGGGACCAGGGTGCGTCTGCCCCTGGGCTGAGCCTAGGAGAAGACATGATCACCGAGCCACCGCTTCTGACGGTCCCGGCCGTGGCGGCGTACCTCAGCAAGCCCCCGTCCTGGGTGTACCGCAACATCGCAGCCCTCCCTGCAGTGAAGCTTGGGGCCCAATACCGCTTTCGCCAGTGTGACCTCGAGGCCTGGGTTGCGGCCCAGGTGCAGCGTGGGATCTCGCAGTGACAACTGCCCGGAAAGCCACTTTGTCTAATAACCCAGATTTCCCAGGCCAACCCCCTACGTCATCTCGTGACGCTATGGACACGGCGTTCCGCCTTCGTACATTCGGTGTCGACAAAGTTGAGGTAAGCGCACAGGTCGAGGCCGCTCCCGCTCTCGGATCCGCTCACGCTGCGAGTGTCAACACCCTTCGGATTTCGTGGGACGAGCACCAGGTTTTCGCCTACTACACTCCACGGTCGGGGAGACTGACCGTCACCTGGATACCAGGAAGGTTTGAAGCCGGACTGGAATGTGCTCCTGTAGCACCTAGGGCCGTGCAGGACCAGTGGGCAGCGATCACCGAAGACTGGCTCCAGGGATACCACGGCGGCGCGGATTGGAAGGTGCGAAAGCTACATCTGGCACGGGACTTCGCAGTTGGAGACCCGACGGGCTGGCTTCGGGCACACGCTTTCCACAAGGCGCGCTACTCACGGTGGGCATCTGCCTTCGGTGACAATGGAGACCCTCAGACTCTCTACACAGGGACGAAGGCTCGCGTCGTCACCCTGTACAACAAAGCCTCCCAAGCCCCATCAAGCGAACGAGCGCGGACGTACAACCTTCGCTTCGAGGCGCGAGCGAGCGCCACAGAGGTGGAAAGGTGGGGAACGAGTCAGACGTCGGCTCTCACGAATGAGGCGTGCTGGGACATCGGCGCACGCATGTGGGAGTACTCGAAGTGGAACACGCCGAAGCTCATTGATTCTCTAACGGACGAGCATGCATCTCGGCTCGATTACACCTCAGGTCGACCAGCGATCGTGGGCGCAGTTCTGGCGGACTAGGTAACCGGTCAACGCGGGGACGGGAACACCTGACACCGGCCGCCCGGTACGGATTAGCCGTGGAGCCAGGGTTCAGCCGGTCTTATCAACTATCCTCTTATCAACTAAGAGGTTCGAGAATGGCTGGGAAGTCTGGTGTCGGAGGTAGCCGGGCCTATATCTGCAGCCGCCAGTGTCACGGATACAACCTAGGGGGCCCTTAAAGCGACATCCGCTCCCCCCTGCTCGCCAGGTGTCTCGCGCGACCCGCCGATGTCACCAACCAGCAGTGTCATTGCTACGAATTCAGACTGGCATTACATGGTGCAGTTCGCGGCCCCACGATGAGGAAGGACGGCTATCGGCACGCGCTACTGTGAGGCTTGCTGCTGATTAGGGGTAGTCTCATACCCATTCCAATAAGCCAGGTCCTTCACGGGGCGCTCAGACGGCATCGTGCCGGTCCCAGCGGCCGCCCCATTGCCTGAGGCCGGTGTCTGCCAATCCCCGCCAGCACCCCTTCTGAGCTGAGTCGAGCCAAGTCCCAGGATCGCCTAAAGCACTCGCTCGAACTCCGAGAGCACCTGGTAGACCATCGCCCGGATGACCTCCAGAGTGGTCTCCAGAAACAGAGCCTCACCGGCCAAGGCGAGGGCCGCTGACATGTCCCACGGAACAAGCACGCCAGACTCACTCGACGGGTCCAAGATCCTCCCATCGATGCGCAAGAGTTCCGTCCCAGGGCTGTGAGGGACTGCAGCCGAAGGAACGAAGCGTGCGGTGACCTCGAAGTTTGCGAAAGAAGTGGGAACGTCGGCTCTGAATTCCACGAGGGCCCCGGACAAAAGCTGCAAGCCTCGATGTTCATCTTGCCGCACTAGCCTGTTTAGTAGCGCTATTGGGTGCGCCCGGCGCTGATTCTCCGGCCAACGGAAGGGTTGATAGCGCTCCACCATTGACAGGTGCATCGCCGCGACTCCAGGTAACCGCGTCTTGGCCTCTCCCGAAAACTTCTTCTTGTCGTGGCATATTGGGAAGGCAATCCGGTCGGGTTGAGTCACCTGGACAACGTTTCCCTGCGTGGCGAGATTCCAGGCGAGATAGTCTAGGGCCGCCCTACAGTTCACGACAGCGTCGCCGAGGGTGAGCCCTAACCGGGCGGGCGGCTCCGGCAACTCGCCTAGGGAGTAGACATACGTCCCGATGCTGGGATCCTCCGCTGCGCTCTCAAAGCGCTTTGTCAATGGCAGAGGTCGAACTTAGCCCATGCCTCCGCGAAAGCTTCACCGCCTGCGCTCGCCCCTGCCCCTAGCGGAAGATGGCCAAGAGGTCCAAGATCAGTGCCGGGCCATTCAGATAGTTGTCTGCCTGCTCGGCTGTCGGTGCCTGGCGCTCCAATCTCCGACGCTCCGTCCGCGAGATGAGATTCATGCCAGGAAGCGCGAGGAAAGGCATCCACTGCTCCGCTCCAATGATCTTAGTCACCTTGCCAACTATTCTGGCACGACCCTCCAGGCTACCTCTGATGTAGTCATCCTGAAGGTGGGCAGCTATCCGCCAGTCCGTCGGGTCATCCTCGCCAACAACCATGGTCTTGGCGCTAACTCCCGCCAAGAACGCCGCCATGCCGTCCAGCTTCGCTATGTCTGGAATCCCTGCCGTCTCGAGTCCAAGCTCCTGGGCAATGGGCAGAAGGTCTCGGATCATGGCAAGGGATTCGGCCGCCTCGCCCGACTTGCTGAAAGCTTGCAAGAGTTGGGGGATATAGAGATCGCATTCCCAGGAAACCATCGCGCCGATACCTATCCCCAGGAAATCTGTGTCAGGGTCAGCCACTTCGACCCAGCCCAGGCTCTCGGCCCTCACGGCAGCGGCCTTGAGAAGGCGATCAAAGCGAGCGGCATCTGTATCGGATCTGCTCTGGGTGAGCTCGTTCTCGCTGCCAGCCTCGCCCGATGCCTTGACAAGCTTCGCATCCAAGCCACCGCCGCCCTTGCGCCTCCGTACCTCCCTCTCGACGGAGTCGGTGAGCGCACCGCCCTCCAGGGCCGCGACGTACTCGTACAGGCTCGCCGTGTCCAAGTAGAGAAATCTGCGCAACATGCGGCCGAGAGTACTCGCGACGACCGCCCAAGTCGCCTGGCAGCAACGGGCAGATCCATGGCAGTGGCCCCGGGCTAGACCAACCCAGCACTCCTTCTGATGCCGGTCTAACCCGGGGCCATCGCGGGCGCAGCCTGTCCACGCGTCGGGTGGCAACAAGTTCGGCAACCAGCGGAAGCGAACGGACCGCAAGGATTGCCACTACCTGCAACACCCGGCCTGCGGATCCACGACTGGTTGGAACGCGTTGCGAACGGCTGGCAAGAACTAGAAATGCCGCTCCTAGAAGAAGACGTTGCGGCGCTGCATGAGCAGCTTGTAGAGCGTCTGCTGGATCGTCTCCCGCACCTGGTCCGTCAGGTTGAACACCAGCATGGGGTCCTCGGCGGCCGCGGTCCCGAGGTGGTCGGTCGCGATCGGCTCGCCGAACTCGATGATCCACTTCGACGGCAGCGGCACCGCCCCGAGCGGCCCGAGCAGCGGGAACGTCGGCGTCACGGGGAGGTACGGCAGCCCGAGCACGCGGGCCAGCGTCTTCATGTTCCCGATCATCGGGTAGCTCTCCTCGGCGCCCACCACGGAGCACGGGATGATCGGCACCCCGGCCCGCAGCGCCGCGGAGACGAAGCCGCCGCGGCCGAACCGCTGCAGCTTGTAGCGGTCCCGGTAGTTCTTCCCGACGCCCTTGAAGCCCTCCGGCCACACGCCGACGAGCTCGCCGGTCGAGAGGAGCCGCTCCGCGTCCGCGTTGCAGGCGAGGGTGGCGCCGAGCTTGCGCGCCAGCGGCGCCAGCACCGGGGAGCTGAACACCAGGTCGGCGCCGAGCATCCGCAGGTGCCGGTGCGCGGGGTGGTGGTCGGCGAGGGCCAGCGACGTCATGATCGCGTCGATGGCGATGGTGCCGGAGTGGTTCGACACGACCAGCGCGCCGCCGGTGTCCGGGACGTTGTCGAGGCCACGCGTCTCGACGCGGAACCACTTCTCGTAGATCGGCCGCAGCGGTGCGTAGAGCACCTGGTCGGTCAGCTCGCGGTCGAAGCCGAACTCGTCGACGTCGTAGTCGCCCGTGAGCCGCCGCCGCAGGAACGCCAGCGCCCCCGCGACGGTGCGCTCCCAGTCGGGTCCCGCCTGTGCCGCGTCCCCCGCCGCGGGGGTCTCCCCCGCGGGCCGGCCGCGCCCGTCGCCGCGGCCGATCGGGATGATGCGTGCCTCAGGCATGGGCGCCCCCTCGGACGAAGTCGTCGGCCCGTACGGCCAGGGCCAGGGCTGCGTGTTCGACCGCCTCCAGCTGCTCCGGGCTCACGTGCCGCAGCCCGCGGGCCCGCACGAAGTCGTCGAACGCCGCGCGGGTCGTGTAACGGGGCGTGAAGCCGAAGACGTCCCGCATCCGCGTGGTGTCGACGGCGCGGCCGTACTCCACGAAGGTCAGCTGCTCCGGCGAGAAGTCCACGAGCCCGGACCGCCGCGCCAGCTGCGCGGCCAGGTGCACGAGCGGCACCGGCACCGGGAGCTGCACGCGGCCGGCCCGCCGGATCGCCTGCGAGAGCAGCAGCACCCCGTCCCCGCCGATGTTCGTGATGCCCGGCAGGTCCTGCATCACCGCCCGGTGCAGCGCGGCCAGCGCGTCGTCCTCGTGCAGGAACTGCAGCCGCGGATCGAAGCCGAGGACCGTCGGCACCGTCGGCAGCGAGAAGTACCGGGTCAACGGGGTGTCGACGCGCGGCCCGACGAAGTTCGTGAAGCGCAGCGTGCTGACGACCACGTCGGGGCGGCGGCGGCCGAAACCGCGGACGTACCCCTCGACCTCGGTGATGTCCTTGGCGTAGCCGGACTGGGGCACCGACCGCGGCTCGGTCTGCTCGGTGAAGAGCGCCGGGTCCCGCCCCGAGGAGCCGTAGACGCCGGCCGTCGACTTCACGACGAGCTTGCGGACGCTGGGCGCCTTCTGGCACGCGGCGAGCAGCTGCATCGTGCCGATGACGTTGATCTCCTTCATCGCCGCCCGACCGCCTGCGGTGACCGGGGTGGCGATGACGTTCATGTGGACGACGGTGTCGATCTCCGCCTGGCTGATGACCTTGCCGATCAGCGGGTTGCGGATGTCGGCGCGCACGAACTCGGTGCGGCCCAGGTCGGTCTTCGGGGCGACGGTGTCCACGCCGATGACGACCTCGATGGCCGGGTCGGCTGCCAGCCAGGTGGCCAGTCGTCCCCCGAGGTAGCGGCTGGCGCCCGTGACGAGCACTCTGCGCGGTCGCATGGGGTCACTCTAAGGGGGCGATGGGCCACCAGGGGTGCCCGTCCCGGGAGTCGGCGGGGGCGCCCGGGTGTCCGTCGAAGTGGCCACCTAGGCTCGACGCGGCGAAGAGCTGGTCAGTCGCATGAAACGCGGCTCGCCAGGTACCGCGATCTTCTACCGTCAGGTATTGCGATCAACCGCTGCAGAAGCAGGGAGTTCCGGTGTCCGAGGAGACATGGCACGCCGCGCGTTTGATCCCCACATCGGGGATCAACGGGCCCGAGGAACAGGAGCGGCGGGGAACCTCGGCACTGCTGGCTGTCCTGGTGGCCGTCAAGGAATTCGGCCGCGGAATCACCGGCCGCCTTGGTGCGCCCGCCGGCACCATCGAGTGCTACATCGAGGTCCCGTTCATCCTCGGGGACAAGCGGCTCTACCCCGACGGTCTGATCCGGGTCCGGCGGGGGGCCAAGAGCTGGACGGCCTTGGTCGAGGTCAAGACCGGCAGCAACAACCTCCAGAGCGACCAACTCGAGGCCTACCTGGATGTGGCCAAGGAGCAGGGGTTCGATGCGCTGTTGACCATCAGCAATGAACTGCCAGCAGTTCCGGGCACGCACCCCACGACGCTGGACAAGCGTAAGTTGAAGAAGGTCGCCGTTCATCACCTGCCCTGGAGCGAGATTCTCGCCGAGGCACAGGTCCAGAAGACCCACCGTGGGGTGGCCGACCCAGATCAGGCGTGGATCCTGGGTGAACTGATTCGGTACCTGGAGCACCCGCGGTCCGGTGCACTCGAGTTCAATGACATGGGGCCGTCCTGGGTGGGCGTCCGCGAGTCGGTCAGCGCCGGGACGCTACGGGCGGCTGACAAGGCCGCCGCCGACGTCGCTGGAAGGTGGGACTCCCTCATCCGGTTCGCGAGTCTCCAGCTCGGCAAGGACGTGGGCACCGAGGTCACGCCGGCCCTCTCACGAAAAGAGCTCGCGGACCCGGCCGCTCGGAATCAGGCGGTCGTGTCTGGCCTCGTCACCGGCGGCCGTATGGAAGGCGGTATCCGCATACCCGGGGCAATAGGCACGCTCGCCATCGTCGCGGATCTCCGGGCCGGCCAGATCTCGGCCAGTGTTGATGTAGATGCACCCAAAGAGGGTCGTCCCACCACCCGCGTCAATTGGCTGGTCCGCCAGCTCAAGGATGCACCGGACGGGCTGAGGATTGACGCCACGGCCGCGTATAGCCGTGGCAGCACGTCGGCTCTGCTCAAGGACGTCCGCGCCGACCCGTCCGTCCTGGTATCCGATCCGAGCAAGGAACTGCGGTCCTTCCGCGTGACGTTGACCGTCCCCATGGGGACCAAGCGGGGTCTCGGGCGCGGCGCCTTCATCACCTCCGTACTGGAGCTGGTTGACGTGTTCTACGGCGACGTCGTCCAAAAGTTGAAGGCGTGGTCGGCGCGTCCGCCGAAGCTGCGCGAGCCCTCCCCCGAGGAGATCAGCGAGCCCGGCGTGGCCCGAGCGCTGGTCTCCACTGCCTTGTCCTCTCAGGACGGAGTGGCGACGGACACTCCCCCAGCCGAGGCGGCGGCCGGGTCCGCCCAGGCCTGACAAGCCTCTGCACCGCTTCGGTCCCCGGGGGTCGGCGGGGGCGCCCGGGTGTCGGGCAGCGACCAGCGGGGAGGGGCCCGGCATGACCGCTCCCCGCGTCCTGCTCGCCACGGCCCGGGAGCTGCCGCGCCCCGTCCACGAGAACACGCTGCTGCTCGACGCCTTCGCCGCCCGCGGGGTCGGCGCCGCGCTGGTGCCGTGGGACGGCGACGCGGACTGGGGGGCCGCCGACGTCGTCGTGGTGCGGACGCCGTGGGACTACCCCGGCCGCGCCCGGGAGTTCCTGGCCTGGGCCGACCGCGTCGACGCGGTGACCCGGCTGGCGAACCCCGCGCGCGTGCTGCGGTGGAACAGCCACAAGCAGTACCTGCTGGAACTCGCCGAGGCCGGGGTGCCGACCGTGCCGACGCGGGTCGTGCGGGCAGGGGCGCGCACGGCGGAGCAGCGGGCCGCGCTGCGGGGCCTCGGCGAGGTGGTCGTGAAGCCCGGCGTCGGCAGCGGGGCCCGCGGCGCGCTGCGCGGCCCGGCGGGCTCCCCCGCGGTCGTGGAGCACCTGGAGCAGCTCGCGACGCACTCCGACGTCCTGGTGCAGCCGTACGTCCCCGCGGTCGCCGACGGCGAGCTGTCGGTGCTCCACCTCGGCGGCCACTACAGCCACGCGGTCTGCAAGCTGCCGGCCACCGGCGACTACCGGGTGCAGGGGCACCACGGCGGCTCCGTGCGGCGCCACGAGGCGACCCCCGACGAGCGGGCCGCGGCGGACCGGGCGCTGGCGGCCGTGCCGGGCGGCGACGAGCTGCTGTACGCCCGGGTCGACTTGGTGCGGGGCGCCCCGGTCACGGCGGAGAACCCGGCGGGGCTGCAGCTGATGGAGCTGGAACTCATCGAGCCGGAACTCTTCCTCGGCAGCTCCGACGGGGCCGCCGACCGGTACGCCGAGGAGATCGGCCGATTGCTGGGCTGACGGGGCGTTCTCCGGGCGACGGCGGGCAGGATGGCGGCGTGAGCGAGCAGAGCACGGCCGAGAAGAGCAGCGCCGAGTACAACCGCGACAGCGCCTACATCACGACGCGGATCACCGCGGACGGGCGGGACGGGTACCCCGTCGAGCCGGGCCGGTACCGGCTGGCCGTGGCCCGCGCCTGCCCGTGGGCGAACCGGGCGATCATCGTGCGGCGGCTGCTGGGGCTCGAGGACGCGCTGTCCATGGCCGTGGCCGGCCCGACGCACGACGCCCGCAGCTGGACGTTCGACCTGGACCCCGGCGGCCGGGACCCGGTGCTCGGTATCGAGCGGCTCCAGGACGCCTACTTCGCCCGCTTCCCGGGCTACGAGCGCGGCATCACGGTGCCCGCCATCGTGGACATCCCGACCGGGCAGGTCGTCACCAACGACTACCCGCAGCTGACCCTCGACCTGTCGACCGAGTGGCGTGAGTACCACCGTCCGGGCGCGCCCGACCTGTACCCCGACGCGCTGCGGGCCGAGATCGACGAGGTCAACGCGGTCGTCTACGCGGACGTCAACAACGGCGTCTACCGGGCCGGCTTCGCGGGCGGCCAGCACGCGTACGAGAAGGCCTACCGGCAGCTGTTCACGCGGCTCGACTGGCTCTCGGAGCGGCTGAGCGGGCAGCGGTACCTGGTGGGCGACACCATCACCGAGGCCGACGTCCGGCTGTTCACCACGCTGGTCCGGTTCGACGCGGTCTACCACGGCCACTTCAAGTGCAACCGGAACACGCTGACCGAGCTGCCGGTGCTGTGGGCCTACGCGCGGGACCTGTTCCAGACGCCGGGCTTCGGCGACACGATCGACTTCGACCACATCAAGCGGCACTACTACGTGGTCCACCGGACCATCAACCCGACCGGCATCGTGCCGCTCGGCCCGGACCTGTCCGGGTGGCTGGTGCCGTCGGGGCGGGAGGCGCTGGGCGGCCGGCCGTTCGGCGACGGGACGCCGCCGCCCCCGCCGCGGCCGGCGGAGGTCGTTCCCGCGGCCCACACCGCCCAGGCGGGCGAGGTCGTCCCCGAGCCGGCCCGCTGAACCACGCCGGACGCAGGAGAGCCGCCGACCCCAGGGGGGCGGCGGCTCTCTGCTGCGTAGGGCGAGCTACTTCTTGTTACGACGCTGCACACGCGTCTTCTTCAGCAGCTTGCGGTGCTTCTTCTTCGCCATGCGCTTGCGGCGCTTCTTGATCACGGAGCCCATGAGGACCTACTTCCGACATCGGGGGCGCACCGATGCACGGTGCGGGATACAGCCAGGGTACCGGTCGCCGCCGGGGAGCCGGTCCGGGGCCGATCCGGGAGGCGCCGGGCTCAGCCGAAGCGACCGGAAATGTAGTCCTCGGTGCGCTTCTCCGACGGGTTCTTGAAGATCTTCGAGGTGGCGTCGTACTCCACCAGCCGGCCCGGGTCGCCCGTCTTGTCGATCGTGAAGAACGCCGTCATGTCGCTCACGCGCGCCGCCTGCTGCATGTTGTGCGTGACGATGACGATCGTGTACTCCTGCTTGATCTTCGTCATCAGGTCCTCGATCGCCAGCGTGGAGATCGGGTCGAGGGCGGAGCACGGCTCGTCCATCAGCAGCACCTCCGGCTCGACCGCCGTGGCGCGGGCGATGCACATGCGCTGCTGCTGGCCGCCGGAGAGGCCGGCGCCCGGCTTGTCGAGCCGGTCGGACACCTCGTTCCAGAGGTTCGCGCCGCGCAGGGCCTTCTCGACCGCGTCGTCGAGGACCGACTTCTTCTTCACACCGTTGAGCCGCAGGCCACTGGCGACGTTGTCGTAGATCGACATCGACGGGAACGGGTTGGGCCGCTGGAACACCATGCCGATGGTGCGGCGGACCGCCACCGGGTCGATGCCGGGGCCGTAGATGTCCTCGTCGTCGAGGAGCACCTTGCCCTCGACGCGCGCGCCCGGCAGCACCTCGTGCATGCGGTTGAGCGTGCGCAGGAAGGTCGACTTGCCGCAGCCGGACGGGCCGATGAAGGCCACGATGCTGTTCGGCTCGATGGCGATGTTGACGTCGCTGATCGCCTTGAAGGAGCCGTAGTAGGCGGACAGCCCCGAGACGTCGATGCGCTTGGACACGGGACTACCTCCGGCCGACGGAACTGCGACGGGTGATCAGGCGGGCGATCAGGTTCAGGACGAGCACCAGCAGGATCAGCGCCAGCGCGCCCGCCCAGGCCCGGTCGACGTTGAACTGGGCGCCGCTGCGGACCTGCTGGAACACGAACAGCGAGAGGCTCGCCTGCTGTCCGGAGAACGGATCGGTGTTGATGAAGCTGTTGTCGCCGACGGTGAGCAGGAGCGGTGCCGTCTCCCCGATGACGCGGGCCACCGCCAGCATGACACCGGTGACGATCCCGGCCTTCGCCGTCGGCAGCACGATGTGCAGGATCGTCTTCCAGCGCGGCACGCCGAGCGCGTAGGACGCCTCGCGCAGCGAGGCGGGCACCAGCCGGATCATCTCCTCCGTCGACCGCACGACGACCGGCAGCATGAGGATCGCCAGCGCCAGCGAGCCGGCGAACCCGGAGAAGCCCATCCCGAGGCCGAGCACCCAGAACGCGAAGATGAACAGGCCGGCCACGATGGACGGCACGCCGGTCATGACGTCGATGAAGAACGTGACGGTGCGGGCCAGCAGGCCACGGCCGCCGTACTCCATCGTGTAGATCGCGACGAGCATCCCCAGCGGCACCGCGATGACGCCGGCCAGCAGCACCTGCTCGAGCGTCCCGATGATCGCGTGGTACGCCCCGCCCGCCGGCGACAGCGGCGTGATGTAGGCCATCGAGTGCGTCAGGAAGGCGCCGTCGAACCGCTTCAGGCCCCGCTGCACCGTGTACGCGACGACGGCGACCAGCGGCAGCATCGCGATCACGAAGCAGGTACCGACGAAGAGCGTGAGCAGCCGGTTCTTCGCCTGCCGCGGGCCCTCGACCACCCGGGCGACGAGCGCCGCGGCGACGAGGAACAGCACCGCCCAGACGACCAGCCCGTCGGCGCGGCCCTGCATCGGGGTGACCTGGAACAGGCCGTACGTGACGGCCGCGACCACGACGGCGACGGCGGGCAGCGCCCACCGCGGCAGCGTCCGGCCCCGCAGGGTGCTGTGCACGAGCGGGGCCTCGGGGGTCTCCCGGACCGGAGCGGTGGTCGTCATACCGTGCTCCGTTCCGCGACGCCGCTACGGGCGATGATCGCGCGCGCCAGGAAGTTCACGGCGAAGGTCACGATGAACAGCACGAGGCCACTCGCGATGAGCGCCGAGCGCCCGATGGTGCCCGCCTCCTGGAACAGGAGGCTGACGTTCGCGGCGATCGTGTTGCCCCCCGGCGCCAGGATGTGCGGGGTGATCACGTTCGCGGCGCTGAGCACCAGGGCGACCGCGATGGTCTCGCCGAGCGCGCGGCCCAGCCCGAGCATCGCGCCGCTGACGACACCGGCCTTGCCGAACGGCAGCACCGTCAGCCGGATCATCTCCAGCTTCGTGGCGCCGAGGCCGATCGCGGCCTCCTTCTCGAGCACGGGGGTCTGCTTGAAGACCTCCCGCGCGATGGCGGTGACGATCGGGAGGATCATGACGGCGAGCACCACGCCCGCCACGAACAGCGAGCCGGTCCAGTTGCCCGTCGTGTTGGTGAAGACCGCGCCGATCACCGGAAGCCCGGAGAAGTGCTGCGTGAGGAACCGTCCGAGCCCGGTCATGCGGGGGGCGAGGAACAGCGCGCCCCACAGGCCGTAGATGACGCTGGGCACGGCCGCCAGCAGGTCCGTCAGCGAGCTGACGAGCGAGGCGAGCCGCCGCGGGGCGTACTCCGTCGTGAACAGGGCCACGCCCACCGCGATCGGGGTGGCGAACAGCAGCGCGAGAGCGGCCGCGACGACGGTGCCGAAGACGAGGGCGGCGATGCCGAAGATGTGACCCGGGGCGTCCGGGCTCCACTGCTTCTGCGTGAGGAAGCCGCTGAGACCGCCGTGGACCGCGCCCAGCGAGCTGCGCGCCTGCAGGACCAGGAACACCGCGATGGCGCCGATGATCACCAGCACCAGGATGCCGGCCGACCGCGCGATGCCGGCGAAGATCCGGTCCGCCCGCCTGGTGTCCTTCCCGGTGAACCGGGTCGGGGTACCGGGATGTGGGCCGTCCACGAGGCCGCCGGGGGTGCCGGCGGGCGACGGGTCCATGCGAGCCTCCAAGACGACCCGCACTGCGGGGCGGTACTGCGGGGTGGCTTTTCTGCGGGAATGGTGCCCCTTGGTGACGAAGGCTGTCACCGCCGGGCGATCTCGGTCACACCGGGCCGGGGTCAGGGGCCCGGCGCGACCGGGGAGGCCGGCCTAGCTCATGCCGTCGATCGCGGCCGTGTCGCGGCTGACCAGGGACTGGGGCAGCGGCGCGAAGCCGAGGGCGTCGGCCTGCGACTGGCCCGTGGTGACGAAGTACTTCAGGTAGCCCTTGAGCAGCGGCAGCTTGTCGGCCGCCGTGCCCTTGTTGCAGACGATCGCGTAGGAGACCGTGCTGATCGGGTAGCTCTTGCCGTCGGCCACGGCGTAGTTCAGCGCGAGCTGGGTGTCCGGGGCGGTCCCGCCGACGGTCGCCGCGGCGATGGCCGCGGAGACGGAGGCGGAGTCGATCGCGACGTAGGTGCTGCCGCTCTTGACCTTGGCGGTCGGCAGGTTGTTCTGCTTGGCGAAGGTCGTCTCGGCGTAGGTGATGCCGCCCTCGGTCTGGGCGACGAAACTCGCGACGCCGGCCGAGCCGGACTTGCCCTGGCCCACGGGCCAGTTGACGGTCTTGTCGCTGCCGAGGGTCCAGTCGGCGCCGCCCGTGGCCTTCAGGTAGCCGGTGAAGACCTGGGTGGTGCCGGAGGAGTCGGACCGGTGGGCCACCTGGATCGGGGTGCTCGGCAGGGTCTCGCCGCTGTTGAGCGCGGCGATGGCCGGGTCGTTCCACGTGGTGATCTTGCCCGAGAAGATCTTGGCGAGGGTGGCACCGTCCAGGTTGAGGTTCTTCACCCCGTTGAGCTTGTAGAGGAGGGCCACGCCGCCGGCGGTGATCGGCACGTGAATGGCGGCGTTGCCCGCCCCGCAGCGCGCGTTCGCGGCGGTCTGCTCGGCCGGCTTCATGACGCCGTCGGAGCCCGCGAAGTCGACGGTGCCGTTGGCGAAGGACTGGATGCCGGCCCCGGAGCCGGTGCCCTGGTAGGTGATCTGGGCGCCGCACTGCTGGCCGTAGCTCGCCGCGAGCTGCTGCTCGAGCGTCTGCTGGAAGGTGGAGCCGCCACCCGAGAGGGACCCCTTGGCGCAGTCGACGGGGGCGGAGGCGTTGGCCGACCCCCCGCTGCCGGCGGGCGCGTTGTTGGAACCACAGGCGCTCAGGGCGAGCGCACTCGAAGCGAGGAGCCCGGCGACGGTGAGGGACCGCGTCAGCTTCACGTCAGAGGTGCCTTTCGGATCGACTTGTCGGGACGCCGACGGCGTCCTCCGCTGCGCGCGCACGGTCGGCCGGAGCCGGCCACGGCAAGCGAGCCCGACGCTAGGAGCGACGGGGAACCGCGTGGCCCCCGCAGGGTTAACGGCAGATGAATACGATCTGTCTGGTTCCTGGTAGAGCTTTACGTCACCACCCATGCGGTGGGATTAGGGCCCGAGGCGGTGAAGGACATCACGTGACCAGAGGGTGAAGCCCAACCGGTCGTAGAGCCGGAGCGCCGCCGGGTTGCTCTCGTCCACGTAGAGCATCACCTGCGCCAGGCCCTCGCGCCGGAGGTGGTGGAGCCCCGTCAGGGTCAGGGCGAGGCCGAGCCCGCTCCCGCGCTCGTCCGGGTCGACGCCCACCACGTAGACCTCGCCGAGCAGCCGGTGCTGGTGCGAGCCGCCGCCGTGGGCGTGGTCGAGCGGGGCGCCGGCCGGGTGCGGGTGCGGGTGCCCGTTGGGCCGGTCGCCGTGGACCTTCGTCCAGTGGAAGCCCACCAGCCGGGGCGGGCCCCCGTCGGCCGCGGCGCGCTCCGCGAGGAAGAACCCCGCCGGGTCGAACCAGGGCTCGCTCTCGCGCAGCAGCAGGTCGTCCTCCGTCCAGCCCCCCTGGTCCGGCAGCGCGACGAACGCCCGGGCGTTGAGCGCCACCCAGGCCGCCTCGTCACTGCCCGGCCGGAACGTCCGCACCGTGACGCCCTCGGGCCAGACCGGCTCCGGCAGCGGGCCCGTCGTCAGCGAGCGGCCGAGCACGCGCAGCACCCGGGCCGTGCGGAAGCCGAAGCGGTCGGCGAGCGCCTCCGAGCCCGGCAGCGCACCGTGCGCCCACAGCCGCAGCCGGCCGCCGGTGCACTGCACCAGGGTGGCGACGAGCGCGCCGCCGAGCCCCTGCCGCCGGTGCGCGGGGTGGATGACCAGCTCGGCCGCAGGCCCCTCGACCCAGTCCGTGACGTCCAGGTGCGCGTACCCGACGAGGTCCCCGTCCCCGGGCCGCTCCCACAGCAGCAGGTGCTGCGTGCCCGGGTCGCCGCCGTGGCGGACGTGCAGCTCCACGTGCTCGGACAGCGGCGCCGCCCCGTCGGCCGCGCGGGCCGCCTCGGTCAGGGCGGTGACCGCGGCGATCTCCTTCGCGGAGAGCTGGAGCCGCCGGGCCAGGACGACCGTGCCCGGGAGTCGGACGGGAGGGGGGGCCGGGATGGCATCGCGGGGCACGCGGAGACGGTATCCGCGGTCCCCACCCGGCGCGGTGGGGGCCGCCGCGGAGGGAGGGGCCGGGTCAGTCGACCGTGACCGCAGTCCGCTGCGGGACGACGGTGACGTCCGCGCTCCCCGGCGTCTCGCCGACCTCGGGCAGCGCCACGACCTGCTGGCTCACGAACTTGTAGCCGACGTTGCGGACGGTCCCGATGAGCGACTCGTGCTCCGGGCCGAGCTTGGCGCGCAGCCGGCGGACGTGGACGTCGACCGTGCGGGTGCCCCCGTAGTAGTCGTAGCCCCAGACCTCCTGGAGGAGCTGCGCACGGGTGAAGACGCGGCCCGGGTGCTGCGCCAGGTACTTCAGCAGCTCGAACTCCTTGAAGGTGAGTTCGAGTGACCGGCCGCGCAGCTTGGCGGCGTACGTGTGCTCGTCGATGTGCAGGTCACCGGAGCGGATGACGCCGTCGGAGGTGCCGGCGCCGTCACCGGCCAGGGCGGCGCGGGTGATGGCGAGCCGCAGCCGCGCCTCGACCTCGGCGGGGCCCGCATCGGCGAGCACGACGTCGTCGACGCCCCACTCGGCGGTGACGGCCGCGAGCCCGCCCTCGGTCACGACCAGCATGACGGGGCTGGAGGTGCCGGTGGTACGCAGTAGGCGGCAGAGCGCACGGGCGGCGACCAGGTCGCGGCGCGCGTCGACGAGGAGCAGATCGCCGGCAGGGGCGTCGAGCAGCGCGCTCGCTTCGAGGGGTACGACGCGAACGCCGTGTCCCAGGAGGTTGAGCGCGGGAAGGACCTCGGCGGACGGGCCGAGGGCGTTCGTCAGGACGAGAAGTTGGCTCATGGGGCGCCTCCACACAGGTGGATGCCGCATCGCGGAAACGCGATGGACATCGGCCGGGGCGGGCGCCGTTGCCCGGATTGACTCGCTGTAACCATAGCGGAACGGCACCCGAGGACGAAGGCGGTCGAGCAGATTCCTGGAAACGGCACACCGGTGACGAGCAACGCAGCCGGGACCACCGCTGCAGAACGGACACCCATCCCCGGCGGCGAGATCCACTGGACCACGACCGCCGACGGCGTGCGGCTCCACGCGCTGCACCTGCCCGGCCCGGCGGAGCCGGCGCGGCCGGGCCCGCGGACCGCGGTCGTGGTGGCCCACGGCTTCGGCGGGGGCCTGCACCGTGCCGCCCTGCTGCGGGTGCTGGGCGGGTTGCAGCGCGGCGCGGGGGTCGTGGCCGCCGACCTGCGGGGGCACGGCCGCTCGGGCGGTGCCTGCACGGCCGGGGAGCGCGAGGCGTTCGACGTCGACGCCCTGGTCGGGCTGGCCCGCGCGGCCGGCTACGAGCGCGTGGCGACCCTGGGCTTCTCGATGGGGGGCTCGTCGGTGCTGCGCCACGCGGGGCTGCGCGGCGGCCCACTGCTGGGGCTGCCGCTGGAGCACGCCCCGGACGCGGTCATCGCCGTGAGCGCCACGTCGCGGTGGTTCGTCACCGACACCCCGGGCATGCGGCGGGTGACCTGGATGCTCAGCTCGGCCGCCGGGCGGCGCGCGGCGCGGCTGGCGCTGGGCGTCCGCGTCGACCCCGCCGGCTGGCGCGACGTCCCGGCCTCGCCGGTCGACGTGATCGGCGCGATCCCGCCGCTGCCGCTGCTGCTGGTCCACGGCGAACGGGACCCCTACTTCACGCAGGAGCACCCGCACGCCCTGGCCGCAGCGGCCGGGCCGGGAGGCGCGACACTGTGGCTGGAGCCCGGCATGGGGCACGCGGAGAACGCCGTGACGCTGCCGCTGCTCGGGCGGTTGGCGCGGGCGGTGGGGGACCTGGCGGGGCGGGCAGCGCCCCAGGCGGCGACGGGAGCGGAATCGTGAAGGCCGTGGGCGACGGGACCGTGACGGTCCGGTACTGGGCCGCGGCGCGCGCCGCCGCCGGGGTGGCCGAGGAGGCGCTGCCGGCCGGTTCACTGGCGGCGGTGCTGGCCGAGGCGACCCGCCGGCACGGCGACGACCTGGCCCGGGTGCTGGGCGTCTGTTCCTTCCTCATCGACGCGGACCCGGTCGGCGTCCGCGACCACGCGGCGGTCGCGGTGCACCCGGGCGCGGTGCTGGAGGCGCTGCCGCCGTTCGCGGGCGGCTGACCCACCCGGTCACGCCGCCCTCCCGGCGAAGGGCGCTTCCGCGGCGCGGGTTCGTGACAGGATCGGCTCCCATGACCGGGGTCCGTCCGCGCGCGCGGCACAGCGGGCCTGCGCCGCAGGGACGCCGCTCGTGACGTCCGGCGACCGCGCGCCCGGCAGACGGGTACCGCCCCACGAGGTGACGCCGCCCTCGGACGACCGGTCCGCCCGCCGTCCCGACCTCCGGGCCGTACCGCCGCGGCAGGACGACTCCGGTCCGGGACCCGCGGAGCAGCCGGGCCGGACGGCCTCCCATCGCGCCCTCGCCGGCCCCGTCGCCGGGACCGGCCTCCTGGGGGGAGGTCTCGCGCTGGCCGGCGGTGCCGCCGTGGCGGCGGCCGCGCTCGGCCCCGCTCCGGTCCTCGCCGCCGTCGTGATCGTGGTGCAGGTCCTCACCGCCCTGGCGTGGCTCGCGCTGCTCGACGCCCCCGGCGGGGCCGGCGCGTTCACGCTGGCGACCGCGGCCGGCGTGACCGCCGACGCGCTGCTGCTCGCCGAGGACACCCCCTCCCTCGGGCCGCTCGCCGGCGTCGTGGCGGTCGCGTTGCTCGCCTGCACGGTGCAGCAGCTCGCGCGCCGGGCGCACCGCACGCGGGTCACCGACTCGCTGGCGGCGAGCCTGTCGACGGTGGTCCTGCTGCTGCTCTGGTCGACGCTGCTGGGCCTGCGGGTGACCACCGCGGGCGGGACCGTTGTGACGGTGGTGGGGCTGAGCGCCGGCGTCGCGCTCGCCGTCAGCCGGCTGGCCGACCGGTTCGCGCCCCGGCCGGGGGTGCCCGGCCTGGCCGGGCACGGCTGGGCCGGGCTCGCGCTGGCGCTGGTCGCCGGCGTGGCGGTGGGTGCGGTGACCGCGCTGGCCCGGGCGCCGCTCACCGGGCGGGACGGCGCCGTCCTGGGGCTGGCGGCCGGGTTCGCCGTCCTCGTCGCCGACGTGACGCTCGCCCGGCTGCTGCCCGAGCTCGACCCGCACGACAGCCGCCGCCGCGGCTCCCTGACCCCGCTCGCCGCGCTGCTGCCACTGGCCCTCAGCTGCCCGCTCGCCTACGTCCTGGGGCGGCTTCTCCTGGGCTGAGACGGTGGGCCCCACGGCGGGTCTGCCGTGTGGGCCGCCGCGGACAGGGGAGTCTGGCAGCGATGAGACGTTCCGTGATCCTCCTCCTCGTCGTCCTCGTAGTCGTGGGACTGCTGGTCGGCGCCGACCGGGTGGCCGCCGGCATCGCGGGCGGTCAGGCTGCCAGCCGGCTGCAGACCTCGCAGGGGCTCGCCGCCACCCCGAGCGTCCGCTTCGCCGGGTTCCCCTTCCTGACGCAGGCCGTCAGCGGCACCTACTCCGACATCGTCGTGGACATCGACGGGCTGACCCGTGACGGCCTCCGGCTGGAACACATCCGGGCCCACCTCCAGGGCGTCCACGCCCCGCTGTCCCGGCTGCGCAACGGCACGCTGGCCTCGCTGCCCGTGAACCACGCCGCCGCGACGGTGACGCTGACGTACGCCGACCTCGACGCGTACCTCGCGACGCACGTGGCCGGTGCGCCGCGCGTCGCCTACGGCGGCCGCAGCGACGTCGTGGCGATCACCGGCGGCGTACGGGTGCCCGCGGCGCTGCGCGCGCTGCCCGGCGTGCCGGCCACGCTGAACGCCACGGCCGACGCCTCCGTCAGCCTCACCGGCTCGACGCTCGTGCTCACACCCACGGTGCTGCGGGATCTCCCGACGGCGATCCCCGCGGCCGTCCGCAGCGCCGTCGTCGCCGCGCTGACCGTGCGGCAGCCCCTGACCGGCCTGCCGTTCGGGGTCACGCTCACCGGGGTGCACGCCAGCAGCGCCGGCATCGTGCTGAGCGCCGCCGCCGACAGCCTGGTGGTGCCGCTGCGGTCGGGCGCCTGACCGGAATGCGGGCGGGGCGCGCGGCGCTGCACCTCGCATGACCGGCCTGCTCGTCCTGCTCTGCACGCTCGCCGCCGCGACGGCGGTGGGCGTCGTCCTGCGCAGCCGCAACGGCCGGTTCCGGACCGTCGAGCCGCAGGACGTGCCGGGCGCCGCCGTGGCCCCGCCCGACCCGGTCGCCGCCGCCCTGCGTGACGTCGGCGTGGTCCCCGGCGCCTCCCCCGTCACCCTGGTGCAGTTCTCGTCCGCGTTCTGCGCCCCCTGCCGGAGCACCCGCGTGCTGCTGCGGGACATCGCGGCCGGCCGGCCGGACGTGGCACACGTGGAGGTGGACGCCGAGAGCCACCTCGACGAGGTCCGTGCGCTCGACGTCCGCCGGACCCCCACCGTCCTGGTCGTCGACGCAGCCGGCCGGGTCGTGGGGCGTGCCAGCGGGCTGCCGCGTCGCGCGCAGGTCCTGGCGGCGGTCGACGCCGTGGCCGGGGTCCGCACGTGATCGCCCGCGGGGCCGTCGGGCGCGAGACCGGATGTGACACGGCGGGTGCCGAGCCCCTATCGTCGTGCGCGTGGAGCACGGAGAGGGGGAGCGGCTGATGTCCAGCGTGCTCACCAAGCGCCGCGCGGTCGACCTGTGCCGCGTGGGCTCGTGCCTGTGTCGGGCTGACTGACGGTCCTCGCGCCCCTGCGCGGTCGGCCGTACCGCCGTCCCTGACCGACGCCCGCCACCGGAGACCAACGTGTCCCGCACTCTCGCCCGTCCCACCACCGCGCCGCAGGTGCGGTCCGGCCGCCGTCCCGCCGGGTCGCCCCCTGACGGCTATGTCGACCCCCGCGGCCCCCGCTTCGGCGCGGCCGTCACGACCGTCGTGCTGGCCGCGGTGCTCCTGCTGCAGGCAGTCGGCGACATCCCCGCCGGCATCCTGCTGGCGGTGCAGACGCTGGTCTTCGCCGTCGGCACCGTCGCCGGGCTGCGCCGCGCCCCGTACGGCCTGCTGTTTCGCAAGCTGGTCCGCCCGCGGCTCGCGCCGCCCCCGTCGTTCGAGCTCGAGGCCCTGCCCCGCTTCGCGCAGGGCGTCGGTCTGGTGTTCGCCGCCGTGGGCACGGTGGGTTACCTGCTCGGCGTCACCGCGCTGGGCACGGTCGCCACGGCGCTGGCTCTGGCGGCGGCCTTCCTCAATGCCGCTTTCGACTTCTGCCTGGGGTGCGAGCTGAACCTGCTCCTGCGGCGGGCCCTGTCCCGCCCGCGGCCCCAGCGCTACGTCCGTCCCGCGAAGGGCTGACGCCGCACCACCGCCCGAGAACGTCCTGAAGTAAGTCCAACCCACAGTGAAGGAGTGCGCGATGTCCCGCGCAGAAGCCCTGGTCGACGCCGACTGGGTCGAGCAGCACCTGAACGACCCGAAGGTCGCCATCGTCGAGGTCGACGAGGATGTGTCCGCCTACGACAAGGGCCACATCAAGAACGCGATCCGCGTCGACTGGCGGACGGAGCTCCAGGACCAGGTCCGCCGCGACTTCCTGAACAAGGAGCAGTTCGAGGCGCTGCTGTCCGCCAAGGGGATCTCCAACGACGACACCGTCGTCCTCTACGGCGGCAACAACAACTGGTTCGCGGCTTACGCCTACTGGTACTTCAAGCTGTACGGCCACGGCGACGTGAAGCTGATGGACGGCGGCCGCAAGAAGTGGGAGCTCGACAGCCGCGAGCTCGTCGACGAGGTCCCCAACCGCGCGGCCACGCAGTACAAGGCGCAGGACCAGGACCACAGCATCCGCGCGTTCCGCGACGAGGTCGTCGAGGCCATCGGCGACCAGAACCTCATCGACGTCCGCTCCCCCGACGAGTTCTCCGGCAAGCTGCTCGCGCCGGCGCACCTCCCGCAGGAGCAGAGCCAGCGCGCCGGGCACATCCCGACCGCCCTCAACGTGCCGTGGAGCAAGAACGCCAACGACGACGGCACCTTCAAGAGCAACGACGAGCTCGAGAAGCTGTACGCCGACGCCGGGATCGACACCGCCAAGGACACCATCGCCTACTGCCGCATCGGCGAGCGCTCCAGCCTCACCTGGTTCGTGCTGCAGGAGCTGCTCGGCAAGCCGAACATCAAGAACTACGACGGCTCGTGGACCGAGTACGGGTCGCTCGTCGGCGTCCCGGTCGCGAAGACCTACCAGGGCTGACAGCCCGCCCGAGCTGCAGGACTGGAGAAGACCATGTGTGGTGCCCCCGCGCAGGAGCGCACGCTGTCGGATTACGAACGAGAAGGAATCGACGTGGCCAAGGAAACCGTCATCGAGGGAACCGTCACCAAGGGTTCCGAGCCGGTGGCCGGGGCGTTCGTGCGCCTGCTCGACGGCACGGGTGAGTTCACGGCCGAGGTCGTGACCTCTGCGACGGGGCAGTTCCGCTTCTTCGCCGCCCCGGGCTCGTGGACGCTGCGCGCGCTGGCGCCCGGCGCCACGGGCGAGGTGTCCGTCGAGGCCCAGCTCGGCCGGATCGCCACCGCCGAGGTGTCGCTGGCGGCCTAGCGTCGCCGGCGGCTTCACCGCCACCGCGGGCGCAGCCCGCACCGTTCGCCGACAGGACCGGTCCCGTGAGGGGCCGGTCCTGTCGGCGTGTGCGGCCGATCGGGTGATCAGGCGGGTCGGCGGGGGGCCGAATGCTTCTGTCCTGCGGCCAGGCGGCCGATAGTGGGACAACTGACCCCAGGGAGACCGTCATGACCTCGCGTGCCTACGGCGAGCCGCCCCTGCCCCGGTCGGGGCTCGCCGCCCGGCTCGACGACCTCGCCGTGACGCCTCCCGCGCCGGCCGAGGCGCCGCGCAGCCTCGCCGAGCACCTCGCGGAGCGCCCCACGGCCCCGCCGCGACCCACCGTCCTGCGCGCCCCGCTGGTGGCCCGGCGGCGCCGCGGCGCCACCGACGACGGCGTGGTCGTCACGGCCGAGTTCCTCGGCTGGTCGCTGCGCGGCCGACGGTCGGCGGTCCGCTGGACCGATGTGCTGCAGGTGGGGCTCGACGGCGACACGCTCGTCCTGGCCGTGGCCGGCGCGGCCGCAGGCGCGACCGTCGTGCGGCTGGACCTGCCCCCGTCGCTGGCCTACCTGGTGGCGGAGGAGGCCGACAACCGGCTGCTGGACGCGCGTGAGGCGGCGCGGCCGCTCCGGGCCGAGGCCGCCGGCTGACCGTTCAGTAGACGAGCGCCTGCACCCCGTCCGCCAGGGCCTCCTCGAGGAAGAGCTGGGCCCCGGCGATCCGGACGCCCGGCAGCACGTCGTCCGGCCCGATCCCCCGCCGCGCGGCGCACTGGGTGCACAGCGTGAGCGTCCCGCCGGCCAGCACCGCGTCGCGCAGGTCCGCCAGCGGCGCCGCCTCCGGCAGCACGAACGTCTCCGCCCGCCCCGCGACGGCGAACCAGGCCGACTCCCCCGTGAGCCACAGCGAGACCCGCACGCCGCTGGCGACGGCCAGCGCGGCCACCGTGAACGCCTGCGAGCAGCGCTCCGGGGCGTCGGCCCCCGCCGTCACCTTCAGCACCAGGGATCGCATCGGGCCAGCCTAGGCGCCAGCCGCTAAGCTGGCGTCATGGCGGAAACGTTCTGGATCTCGCTGCTCGTGTTGGTGTCCGTGCTCACCGCGTGGTTCACCGGCTACGTCATTTACAAGCTGTACGAAGGCCAGCACTGACCGTGTCCCAGCCCGAAGCCGACCCGGATCTGCACCCCGCGGTCCTGCCCCTGATCTACCTGCTGGGGACCTGGCGCGGCGAGGGCGTCGTCGGCTACCCGACGATCGGTGAGGACCGGGCGTTCGCCCAGGAGATAACCTTCGGGCACTCCGGCAAAGCCTTCCTCGCGTACGCGTCCCGCACCTGGGACCCCGCGACCGGCGAGCCGATGGCCGCGGAGACCGGGTACTTCCGGCCGCAGCCCGACGACAGCCTCGAGGTGCTGCTCGTGCACCCCACCGGCATCGCCGAGCTCTACCTCGGGCGGATCAGCGGCGCCCAGCTCGAGATGGCCACCGACGCGGTGCTGCGGTCGGCCACGGCCAAGGAGGTCACCGCCTCCCGGCGCCTCTACGGACTGGTCGAGGGCGCGCTCATGTACGCGGTGGACATGGCGATGATGGGCCAGCCGCTGCAGCCCCACTTCTCGGCGAAGCTGGAGCGGGTGCCCGGCTCGGGCGTCGTGGGCTTCTCCGCGCGGGGCACGACCAAGGACTGAGTTGCCCCGGTCGGTCCGGCTGCGGGCACAGACGATCCCCCGGCACTTCCCCGGCTCCCGTGGGAGCCGGGGCCCGTCTGGACGAAGGACGGGGCCGGGGGATCAGGCGTCTGTCGCGGTCTAGCTGCCGGGGTGCTGCGCCAACCCCACACGGCGGGGAGACGGGGACACCCGGCGGGTGTCGACCGAGGATCAGGACCAGCGGCTAGCGGACAGCCACCTCTCGCGTCCCAGAAGTACTACCAACCATGTTCCGGACCACCTCCTCTCCCGTGTTTCCTGTAACGCTACGTCACGGCTGACGCCTTGTCATGCGGATAACCCCCACAGCTCCGACCGAGACGCCCGGGGGGCCTGCGGCCGCGCCCCGGACCCCGCCGGGCGGGCGCCGCCGGAGAGACGACCGGAATGTCCTCTCAGCGTGATGTCAGCGAATAAGGGGATATGAAGTGCTGATTTCTCCGATCTGCAGCCTGCAAAGCTGAGATATCTCTCAGCCATGTGGAAAGGAGACGCCCGTCACGGCAGGCTGACCGCGTGACGCCCAGCCCTTCACTTCTCGAGGGTCCGTCTGCCTTCGGCACGACGACCTATACCGAGCCCCCAAATGTCACTCAGCGTGCCCGGAGCCTGTTGTTCGGAGTTCTCGGCTTGCTGTTCCTCGTGACGGTCGCAGGGCTGGCATACCTGTGGCCCACGGGCCACATCCAGCACGTCACGGGGACGGCCAGCAGCGGCGCACCCGTGTTCCAGGAGTCCGGCAGCGTCCAGACCATCAACAAGGGCTTCTGCCCGAGCACGGACGACACCGCCGGGCAGATCTACACGGCGACGACCGTGAACGCGGCGGCGAGCGTGCAATCGCATTCCGGCCCGAGCAGCAAGGCCTGCCAGAAGGCCATCGTCGCCATCGAGTCCGGCCCCGACCGCAGCTCTTTCACGGTGCTCGAGATCCAGGACGGCCCGCTGTCGCCCAATCTGCACCCGGGGCAGTCCATCCGCCTCGGCCGCGCCCTCACCGGCGCGGACACCCAGGCCGCCGGCAGCAGCCAGTACTACTTCACCGACTACGCCCGCGGGTTGCCGCTGACCCTGCTGGGCATCGTCTTCGCCGCCGTCGTCATCCTCGTCGGCCGCTCGCGGGGCCTGTCGGCGCTCATCGGCCTCGTCCTCGCCGGCGTGCTCATCGCCAAGTTCGTGCTGCCGGCACTGCTGCAGGGCAAGCCGGCGCTGGAGGTGGCCCTGGTCGGGTCGGCCGCCATCCTGTTCGTGGTGCTGTACGTGGCCCACGGCTTCACGGTTCGTACCAGCACGGCACTGCTCGGCACGCTCGTCAGCCTCGGCCTGGTGGGCGTGCTGGCGACGGTCGCGGAGAGCTTCACGCACCTGTCGGGTCTCTCGGGCGGCGATCAGCCGAACCTGTCGGACCTCGCCTCCCGGGTGAGCATCGGCGGGCTCACCCTGGCCGGTTTCGTCATCAGCAGCCTCGGCGTGCTCAACGACGTCACGGTCACCCAGGCCAGCGCCGCCTACGAGATCACCGCCGCCGACCCGTCCGCGACCTGGCGGCTGCGCTACCAGTCTGCGATGCGCGTCGGACGCGACCACATCGCGTCCACGGTCTACACGCTGGCACTGGCCTACACGGGCAGCGCGCTGCCCGTCCTGCTGCTCTTCACGATCTCCGGGTTCAGCATCAACGACATCGCCACCAACGACGCGGTGGCGTCCGAGCTGGTGGGCGCCCTCGTCGGCGGCATCGGGCTCACGGCGGCCGTGCCGTTGACCACGGCGCTCGCGTGCACGCTGTCCGGCGACTGGGCGCGGCGTGAGAAGGCGCGGCGCGACGGGCCGCCCGTCGACCCGACCGCGCCGAACCGCCTGCACATCCCGCTGATCCACGGGGAGCTGGGCGAGACCCCGCGGCAGCACGTCGTCACGTTGCCCCGCGTCCAGCCGATCGAGCAGCCGTACCCGCCGCGGCAGGGGCCGCCCCAGCCGGTGTGGGTGGAGCAGCCGCGACCCGACGAGTACCCCGAGCGTCCGGTGGAGTACACGGAGCGGCCCGCCGCGTACCAGGAGCGTCCGGCGGCCCACAGCGAGCAGCCGGAGCCGGAGCGGGTGCCGGAGATCCATCAGCAGCTCCCGCCGAACCCGCTGGCGCACCGCCGGCAGCACCCCCTCCTCGCGGGGCCGGTCCTCACGGCCGACACCCCCAGGCGGGAGATCCGACTGCCCGACACGCCCAGCTCGAACGGCACGCACCCCGTGGGGGAGGACGAGCAGCCGTCCGGCCCTGTCGACGGCGCCTGACGGCGGTAGCCGCGTCGTGCTCCTGCGGCGCCGCCGCCCCGTGGCGGGACCTAGACTCCCGGCATGGGTGCGGACCAGCTGGAACCGGGGTGGCAGGCCCGGCTCCGCGCGCGCGGCTTCCGCCTGACGCCCCAGCGGCAGCTCGTCCTGGAGGCGGTCAGCGCGCTGGGCCACGGCACGCCGGAAGCCATCGCCGAGCGCGTGCAGAGCACCGCGGCAGGGGTCAACATCTCCACGGTCTACCGGACGCTGGACCTGCTCGAGGAGCTCGGCCTCGTCACGCACGCCCACCTGGGGCACGGCGCGCCGACCTACCACGTCGCCGGCAGCAACTCCCACGTCCACCTGGTCTGCCACGCCTGCGGCTCCGTCGAGGAGGAGCCCGTCGACGTGGTGGCGCCGCTCGCCGCGATGCTCGCCGAGCGGCACGGCTTCACGCTGGACCCTGGACACGTCTCCTTGTCGGGACTCTGCGCCGCCTGCGCAGGGCGCGCCGGCGGTGCCACGGAAGAGCCGGTGGCTGCGCGGACGTTGCAGGGGTCATGACCGCCCGCCCCAGCCCCCTGCTCGCGCTCCCCGGCGCGGTGCCCGCCGACGATCCCGATGCCGCGGTGGCCGCGCACTACGGCGACCCGACGGCGGAGCAGCGCGCCGCGAGCGAGGGCACCGCACTGGTGGACCGCTCCCAGCGCGAGGTGCTGGCGCTGTCCGGCACGGAGACCGTCGGCTGGCTCCACACGATCACCAGCCAGTACCTGGAGGGACTGCCCGTCGGCGCGGGCGGGCAGGCGCTGGTCCTCGACCCGAACGGCCGGGTGGAGCACCACCTCGTGGTCGCCCACGCGGCACCGCTGCCGGGCGAGGAGCAGCCGACGGTGTGGTTGGACGTCGAACCCGGGACCGGGGACGCACTGCGCGGCTACCTGGAGCGGATGCGGTTCTGGACCCCCGTCGAGATCACCGACGCCACCCCGACCCGGGCGGTGCTGACGCTGCTCGGTCCGGGGACCCCCGCCACGCTGGCTGCGGCGGGGCTGCCGGTGCCCGGCCCGGCCGGTCCGCTGGGCAAGGAGCCGGTGACCCCGGCGCTCGGGGTCGCGACCGGTGAGGCCTTCGGCGGCGTCGTGGTCCGCGCCCTGCCGCACGGGCTCGGCGTCGACCTGCTGGTCCCGCGCGACCGGCTGACGGACGTGGTTGCGCAGCTGCGCGCCGCCGGGGCGACCCTGGCCGGGCTGTGGGCGTTCGAGGCGCTCCGGATCACCGCCGGGCTGGTGCGGCTCGGCCAGGAGACCGACGACCGGAGCCTGCCGCACGAGGCCGGCTGGGTCGGCACCGCGGTGCACCTGCGGAAGGGCTGCTACCGCGGCCAGGAGACCGTCGCCCGGGTGCACAACCTGGGACGGCCGCCGCGGCGGACCGTGCTGCTGCAGCTCGACGGGTCGGTCGACCGCCTCCCGGCGCGCCACGCGGACGTGGTCGACGCCGAGGGGCGCCGGCAGGGCTGGGTCGGCCCGGCGGTCCGGCACGCCGACCTGGGTCCCGTGGCGCTCGCGGTGGTCCGCCGAGCCGTGCCCGACGGCGCGTCGCTGCTGGCCGACGGGATCGCCGCGCTGGTCGAGCCCCTGCCGCACGAGGTCGTCGTGGCCGCGAGCGCCGGCGCCTGACCTAGCGGCCGAACAGGCCCTTGCGCCTGCTCCGGGGCGGCGCGACCACACCCGGCGAGGTGGGACGCACCGGCGTGGGGGTGGCGTTCGGCTCGGGCTCGTCGGTGCCGAGACCGCTGAGCTCACGGAGCAACAGCGCGGACTCCGACGACGACAGGCCGCCGCGTTCGGGCGTGTCCCGCGCGGCCCAGTGCGAAGCCTGCTCGGCGGCGAGACGCTCCGCCTCGGCCTGCTCGGCCTCGGCCCGCTCGGTGGCGGCCCGCCGGGCCGCGGCACGCTTCACGGCGATCTCGGCGGCAGCTGCGCGCTCGGCTGCGGCGCGCTGCGCGTCGATCCGCTCGGCCTCGAGGCGCTGCGCGGCGGCGCGCTCCGCGGTGGCGCGCTCCGCGGTGGCGCGCTCCGCGACGACCCGCTCCGCCGCCGCCTGCACGG